>JAICGJ010000190.1 GCA_025923195.1 Chryseolinea sp. | reverse complement strand
CAAGGAACATCGAATCATGAAGGACTTGGGAATCAGATAACGATTAGCTAATAACAGCTAATACAGCTAATAACTATTAACGGATAACGGATAACGGATAACTACCTGCCTTCGCCAATTTCGCTAACTTTTATATGGTCACTTGGATGACTACCGCAAAGCGTTTAATCATTTGGAACAGCCAGATACACCTCAATGATTCGTGGAGTCATAGAGACGATGCGGACTCCACCATACAAATCGGCCGTGTTCATGTAAAACTGAAAGAAGTCACCCTCCTCATATTCGATTTCGGATACACCGCCTCCAGGCCAGTAGGACTCAAACAAACCAGGTCTCGAGGTAACGCGGTCGATAATTACTGCAAGCGTCCAATCACTCTTCTCAAATATTATCGGTTCAATGTTGTCGAAGCCGCTGAAGGAATAGTCCAGTTCGGTCCACAATGAATTCACGGCTTCCAGTTTATTTAGATAGTACAGCGACATCGTACCATTATAAGTATTTTGAGGGCTTGTCGCGTTCAGGTAGTCGAAGCTGTTTAGCGCTCCCGACTTTCGCGACCAGACAGTCGGTATCATATCACTGCCATCATCTGGGTCGTACGACGGCCACGTTATACGCCATGCAAGACACTTGGTATCCGCGAATTCACGGACGGTAGGTATGAACTCGCGTTCGATGATGTCCGGGTATGGATAATTATTCCCTGGCGCTGCTTCCTCGTCGCTGGGACCATCCTGACCTGTGTCCCGACCGATATCCTCGAAAATCTTTCCATCGATTGTGGGTGAATTCCTTTGCACGAGATTATCCTCACATGCACCAAGCGCCAGGAAAATGGCTCCTGCGCAGCCAATCTTTATGAAAATTTGCTTATACATATTTTTTACGATGTTTAGAGCGGGTTGTAGCACTCCGCCGTTTTCGATCTCCGGGATGGGTATCTTACGCGGTCCTCCTAAACCTTCCCGGGTTAGTCTGCAATCCGTATTGTTTGTCACCAATATTTGGTCTATCATCTTGCAAAAAGATGAACCCGCAAGCAGCCAGTGCAGGTATGACGACGCCTATGCGAGGTCTATCTGCCCGCTCAAAAAGTATTTGTTTACCACCTTACTTCGCAAAATTAGCAGCGCTATCGCGCGAAGCGCTAGCACGAATCTCCCGTTAGTTAACAAGTATGTAACATGAAGTGATTTTGTATAGATTTTATGGAAAGGAAGTCTTACTACTCGCTTTCGCGCCGTTATTTTGACGCAACTATACTATCCGCGCAAATTTTTCGACTTTCACTGAATAAATCCCGGATAAACTGGTTGAAATTTCTCTGTGCACTGGACCAACGTTTACCTTGACGCAGGCACTTGACCAGGCATCAGATCACTCACTTCGTAAAGACGATACCGGGTTCATTCTGGCAGACCTCAGAGACTGAAAACTTATTGTAAATACGGCGATGACAACCGCCGCCAGCCCTGCCAAACCAAAAATCCAAGCCTTAATTTCCATCCTGTACGCAAAACCTTCCAGCCATTGATTCATATAATACCAGGAAATAGGCGTGGCGATTAGGATTGAGACAATAACCAGTTTAATGAAATCCTTCGATAATAGCGCAACAATGTTACGGACGTCTGCGCCCAATACTTTTCGAATTCCTATTTCTTTGGTGCGCTGTTGAGCCGTGTAGGTTGCTAAGCCGAGCAGCCCTAGACAGGCAATGAAAATTGCCAGACACGAAAAAGTTGTGAACAATTTTCTAAAGATGAAATCAGATTTATACTGGCGATTGAAATCTTCATCAAGAAAACTATAGAGAAAAGGCCTGTGCGGTACCAGCTTACTCCAAATCGCACTAACGTCTTCAATTGTCCTGGCAATATCGTCGGATTTTATTTTCAGAGACAAGTACCTACTTTCATAGGGTGCTAATGGTAAGGTTAGGGGTTCGATGGTACGGTGGAGCGAAATGTAATTGAAGTCTTTGACAACGCCAATCACTTCGCCCTCTCTCCCCCACTGACTAAACTTTTTTCCAATGACATCAGCAGGATTGGTGTAACCATATTGTCTGGCAGCAGCTTCGTTAATAACAAGTGCTTTGCTGGAGTCAGATGGAAAGTCCCTGGAATACGATCGTCCTGCAACCAGCTTCAATCCGAAATGAGTAATAAAGTCCATACCCACTTGAAAAATAGGTTGCCCGAGGCCTTGCATTTCTCCATCTCCGGACTGAAGTACAGTATACGCATTCGGAAAGTAACTACCCGGCACGCTTCTGGAAAAAGCTGCCGATAGAATGGCCGGGTTAGCCTCCATTTCAATTCTCAAGGCTTCAGACTTTTCATTCACTGCTCCGTCGTAATTGTAATCCAGAACCAGTATGTGTTCCTTATCAAATCCAAGTTCTTTATCCAGAACATGATTCATTTGCATGTAGACAATGATCGTTCCGGCAATCAATGCAATAGAAAGACTGAACTGAAAAATCACCAATGCCTTTCTCAAATTTGCGCCTCCCATATTTGATTTTGTTATTCCTTTTAAAACCGTAACGGTACCGAAACCGGATAACGCCAGGGCTGGATAAGAACCGGCTACAATGCTTATCACTAATAAGCCGCCCAACAAGACGGGAATAGTTTGCCAATTGACAAGGTCTTGGATCATAAATACTTTATCAGTAAAATCTTCCATACTGGGCATTGCGAGAGCAACAAGAATTAGGGCGACTAACATAGCCATCAGAACAATAATGAAGGATTCACCCAGGAATTGAAAAATCAAACTACTGCGATAGGCGCCAATTGATTTTCTGATGGCAACTTCTTTTGCACGTTCCATTGACCGTGCAGTGGATAGATTCATAAAGTTGATGATGGCAATTGCTAAGATGAATACCCCAATGATGGAGAACACATAAATATTTGGTAGGCTACCCGTTTCTCCCGGCTGCCTTTCTGCCTCTGTTCGAAGGTAAACTTCTTTGAGTGGCTCGATGCCAAAGGTGTATTCCGAATCCGGCTCTCTACGATTTCTGGCGATGAAATCTGGAATTTTTTTCTCGAAAGCTGCCCTATCAAACTTTTCGTTTACAAGGAAATAAGTATAAAAATCAACATAACCCCAGTCTTCAAATACCTCTGGTCTGGTTATTTTAAAAGTACTCATTGAGGCCAGAACGTTGAAACGAAAATGCGAATTTGACGGTACATCTTTCATAATACCGGTAACGGTAAAATGACCTTCGCGAGACCTCCCAGCCGACTGGCCGGCCTTTAAAAGTTTACCCAATGGGTCCTCATTTCCAAAATATTTTCTGGCCGTTGTTTCTGTGAGCACGATACTGTAAGGAGCGGCTAGTGCTGTTTTCGGATCACCCCTCAAGAGCTCCCAGGTGAATACATCAAAGGCCGTAGAATCCATAAAAAAAATTCCATCCTCCTGATAAACTTTGTCTTCTTTGCTGAGCAGGATATCGGCTCTTCCGGAAAACTGAACTACTTTATCAATCTCTGGAAACTCGGCAGTAAGTGCCGGGCCAATCGGTCCATTGCCCCAAACCCAAAACGGATAAGATTTGCCTGTTGAACTATCTACGGATTTTGAACCATGGATGACGCGGTAGATCCGGTCGCGTTTGGTATGATAGTTATCATAAGACAATTCATCCTGCACGAACATGAAAATCAAAAAACAACAAGCAATTCCTAACGCAAGTCCAAGAATGTTAATGACTGAGTAGGCTGTTTTCTTGATCAGATTTCTCCAGGCAATTTTGAAATAGTTTTCTAACATGGCGAATGGAATTAGCGTTGACGTTTGTCTTATATTTTTTAACAAGATTGGTCGGAATAATTTGAGTATATCCCAGGTGTATATCCGACTTGCGATTTTGAGAGAATGTTGTTGAAGATTCTCCCGGAAGATCTCTTCCATATCACCTTCAATCTCTTCCAGATATTCTTTTTTGAGAAAGAATCTCAGGAGTCTGAGCGGCCACTTCGGTGGCTGGTGCCGATAGCTATCGGTATCGTTGGATTGAATCATATCAATTTCAACTCATGAGCAAGCTTTGGTATTGCCTCCCATAAACCTGCTCTGATCTCCCTCATCTCTGACAATACTTTACGGGCATAGGACGTGGTGTGATAAATGCGTTTGCGCTTACCTCCCCTTTTCATTGTGGCTTCACCAAATTCAGATATCAGGAATCCTTTTTCTTCCATGCGTTTTAGTGCCGATTGAATGGATCCAACACTGAGCTTTGTCTTTAACCGTTCTTCCAGCTCCCTTTTGATCTCAACGCCGTAGGCTTCTCTTTGAAGTGCGGCTACCGTGAGCAGCACAAATTCTTCAAATTCACCGAGTTTTGTCTTCTTCATGAATATTATTCGTAATTGCAGTTAATATACGAATAAATTTCAATAAAGGTTTTTTGGCCCTCAAAAGTTTTAGTAAAAGGTGCCCGATCTTCATTTGTGGAGGAGTTGCTCCTAGCCAGAGAGGCTAAAACTCATAAACATAAATTATTGCATAGCCTTCACAGTTAGTAACTTTAAAGAAAAATGGAAAACAAAGGGCTGCTCTTTATTCCTGATATTAGCGGCTTTACACGGTTTGTGAACGAATCGGAAATTAATCATAGCCGTCTTGTCATACAGGAATTGCTTGAGACGTTGATTAATGCCAATCAAATTGGGCTCGAGGTTTCTGAAATTGAAGGAGACGCAATCCTTTTTTACAAATTTGGCAATCCGCCTGACCTAGAACAATTGTATCGGCAAGTTGAAAAAATGTTCTGTGAGTTCCACCAGCATTTAATCGCTTATGAGCAGCGCCGTTTTTGTCAGTGCAAGGCCTGCAGTTCTGCAATCCATCTTACCTTAAAAGTAATTACACACTATGGCGAATTTACCGGCTATAATGTAAAGAACTTTAATAAGCTTATCGGGAAGGATATTATTGCAGTGCACCAGCTTTTGAAAAACGATATTGAACAGCACGAATATTGGCTGGTAACCAAAAATCTTTTACCGGATCGTCCACCCGATTTTAAACAGTGGATGCAATGGAACATCAGCACCAAACAAACCGAAACCGGAGAAATACTTTTTTACTACACACAACTAGGCCAATTAAAAAAAGAGATACAGCCAGAGCTGTTTCCGCGGCTACAGCTGGAGGAAAAAAGAAAAATTTTTTCACTTACAAAAGAATATGATACAGATATCATCACGCTTTTTCATGCAACCGGTGATTTTAATTACCGCAGCCGGTGGCTGGAAGGAGTAAAATCGGTAGAAATGCTCAATCATCACCTGCCCCGTATAGGCACAAAGTCGCGCTATTTGCTGGACAACGGGCAATCCGTTATTTATGCCAGCAGCTACTCTTATCATCCTGATAAAATTGAGTTTAGTGAAACAGACGAAAATGGGAAGAGCACCCGATACTTTACACTTGAAAAAATCAGCGCTGACAAAACCAGGCTGTCAATAGATTTTTACATGAAGAAGAACATTGCTTCTGAACTCCTTTTTAAGCTTACAAAGAAAAAGAAAACCGAAGAGCACTTCAATAAATCGCTGAACAATCTCGACACGCTGCTAAAGGAAATAGATTTTTCAGCTGACGCCGTTTTATGGGAGAAAGTTAATCCCGACGTCAAACCCTACAATGCATGAACCGAATTATTAGAAAAATATTAAGGTGCAACATGCGGCTGCCCACGTGTAGCTCAGTTACTTGATACTCCTAGCATCTTTAGAATACCATGAAAATCTCAGCGGGCCGCTGAAACTACGTTGGTTCGTAGAGATACATTGCTTTTTCGATCACGGTGCAAAGGTGATTTTTTTTCTTTAAATTAGTTTACCAATTATACAACCTTGTGCCGTGTATCTTAAGCATTCACTATTGCTGTTGCTTTTGACTTTGTACGCTTGTTCTGATGATCAAGGGATATCGTTTGGATCCTGGACATCTTTAAACAGCCATCCAGGTACCGTAAGATCACGTGCAATTGCATTCTCGCTCTCCGGCAAAGGATATTGGGGTATGGGCATGGACATGACTTCTTTGTACTTAAGAGATATTTGGAGTTATGACCCCCACAGTGATTCCTGGACTCAAAAGAAAGATTTTCCTTTTGATCTTCCTGCGGAGGCAGCAGTTACAATTGAAAATAAAGCATATGTAATGACGTTTTCAGGCAATCTTTATGAATATGATCCTGACGCTGACTCCTGGAGGTTTTTGTCCGATTTCCCAGCGGGCAACCGTTCTGGTATAACAGCATTTGCTCTCAGAGGTAAGGCTTATTTTGGTACTGGGAGTAATAGGGATTCCGTTTATTTTGCTGTTTATAAAGACTTCTGGGAATATGATCCGTCGCTTAATACCTGGGCTAAAATTTCTGACTTTCCGGGAAAAGCGCGAACGGACGCTATCTCATTCGTCATTGCTAACAAAGCTTATACTGGACTGGGATTTAATGGTTTATCCGCACCGCCTATTTTTAGCGATATCTGGAGTTTTGATGGGGACACGGGAACCTGGTCTCAGATTCAAGACTTTCCAGAGGCCAATTCTCTTATAGGTTTATCATTCTCAAACAACTTGAACGCTTTTATTGGCTTCCCCGGAAATAGAGACTTGCATGCGATAACGTACGAGTATATGCCAGCATCAGATTCGTGGAGACGTGTTAAATCTTTTCCCAGCGCTAATTCGCTTTCGACAAGTTCCTTTGTCATAAACAACCGGGCATATGTTATCGGAGGATGGGGGTTGGAGTACAGCCAGCAGGTTTGGGAATTTGCTCCTTGACTCTTGCTCGTTACTCAGCATTCGTGATTTCGATCAAGTTCGGCTATATTATCTATCAGAAGTATCATGTACCCTCACCTGGCCGCGGATAGGCCGCATTCCCACCGATTCATATCAAACTGTTAATTGTTTTTCGATCTCCGCGGCTCGCGAGATAAGTTTTGATAAAGTTATTCGTTACTGTGTACCCGTGGCTTGCTTGACAATATAATGGGTAAGTTGCTACGGCCTTTGTTGGTGCTTCATCAAAAAACCTACGCACCTCGATAACCTATTAGGGTGTCTAATCCTATCTTTTTTTGGACACCCAATCACTGACTATGAGCGAACAAGTGGAAACTATTCTTGAAGAAGACCGATTCAAAGATTGTATTGTAGAAAGTTTGTCTTGGTTTAAGCGAGTCAAAGGGAGCGAACATTTATGCGTTCGTCATCATGTCAAATCACTTCCATTTGATCTGGCAAATGCTTGGAGAAATAAGCAAGAAAATGTTCAACGCGCGCTTTTGAAATATGCTAGTCAGGGATTTAAGAACCGCATCTAGAATGTCATGATCAGATTTACGTTACCGGAAATGAACAATTTTAGCTCAAAGCTTACGTGGCACTGTTAATTGGCACTTGTTTTTTTATCTTGTATACATTCCTCTAACTACTTGGTCAAGCATCAATGATTTAGCTGTTAACGGAAAGTTCAAAGAATTGACTAAAGCTTAGTAAAAAAATATTGGGCTGTTGAATCCATCAATGATGTGGAATATGTCTCAAATAGTCACCGTTATTACATTCGTCATTTGCTTTATTACTACTTCAGTTTTTGGACAACGGCAAATAACGGTAAAGCTGATTGACAGCGAGACAAAGAAGCCGGTAAAAGACGCCCTTGTAAAAGTTGAGGGCACGGAGCTTGAAACCAGATCGAATTTTCTGGGGTTCTTTCAACTAACGATTGATAGCGTGGATCAATTGTTAATTGACTGTGAGGGCTATGAAATGGCCAAGGTCGAGGTTCCAGCAATCAACAGTTTTCAAATAGCGCTAACTAAATCCCAACAAGAGATCTTTTTGGTAGTTGAAGAGACTGCCACATTTCCAGGCGGTATAACTGCGTTTTACGAACACATCATGAAAAATCTACGTTTCCCTCCGGACGCCCGCGGGATTAACGGGAAAGTAATGGTCGAGTTTGTAATCGACACAACGGGATGGATACTTCAGGAAGAAATTAGGATAGCACAAAGCCTTCAAAAGAGTTGCGATGATGAGGCAATACGGGTAATTAGGAGTTCACCCCGGTGGAATCCAGGCACCCAGAAAGGTAAGGCGGTAAGACAGAAAATGTTCGTGCCAATAGCCTTTAGAACCGACGCTCCTGATCATGTCTATAAGGATTTTTATTCCTTCATTCAAAAAAATATTAAGTACCCACATGAGGCAAGAAGATATGGCGTCGAAGGCGCTGTATTCGTCGATTTTGAAGTAGACCAGGTAGGAAGAATGACTAATTTTACAGTCACGAAAGATATCGGTGCAACATGTGGCGATGAGGTGAAGAAAGTGCTCCTGAATATGCCCACTGAACTCATGCGATCGTTAACCAAACAGGTCAATTCACAGAAATTTACTTTGCCTGTCTTTTTTGGATTGGATCAACCTTTTGATAATCCGGAGTCAGTGCCAAAATCAGAAGCGTTTCTTCTTTCAGAGGTGCATGTAACGGCAACTAACAAGCCAAGAGAAGTTCCTTCAATACGTGAAGGTGCCCCAGCGATCCGAGTAATTCCGGCCACGTCAAGACTCGACGACTTGAGTAAGGCACTTGAAAAGCCTAATCAAGTAAAATACTTATCCCTTATTAATCGGGGCTACACTTCGTTTCCAATGGAATTATTCAAGTTCGATAACCTCGAATTTTTGGATTTAGAAAAAAACCTTCTTGAAGAGTTGCCCCCCGAAGTCGAAAAACTTACAGAACTTGAAGAGTTATATTTAGTGGAAAACAATCTTCAAGCGCTGCCTTCAAATTTTGCAAACCTCAAAAAAATTAGAGTCCTTGGGCTTGCCTCTAATAAATTAAAATCCTTTCCCCAAGAAATTACCTCGCTAGAAAAATTGGAAGCATTGGATTTAAGCGACAATGACCTGTCGACAATTCCCCCATCTATTGGACAACTGAAGAATTTAAGATTTCTGGTTCTTCAAAACAATGGCATTAAAAACCTTCCGCCTGAATTTTATCAATTGAAGAAGCTTGAAAAAATTTACCTCAAAGGAAATCCAATGGATGTTAAGGAAATTGAGTTATTAAAGCGGACATTTCGAAAGGCTGAAATCGTATTATAGGCTGAACCGAAAACGATAGTTATTTGATGGAGCCCGACTAAATCAAAAGCATTCTTGACACATCCCCTCCCTAGTCACGTTCCGGGGTCCTTATGAATTCCTGCTCATTATCATATTAACTGCTATTTTGACCTACATCTTACATATCGCTTGGCTATTAAACCAAATGAATTAACTTTCCCCAAAACGGTTATTCGACATGCACTAAAAGCTGACATGCGAGAACCGATCGAGAACCAGTTGGCCCTGATGAAACATTTCGCCTTAGCTTTAGGTACGTGCCTGTACTCCTTCGTCGCAGTCAGTCAATGTCCTGACGGTTTAACACGCATACTTCCTGAAAAGTCTCCCTCAGTGTATGACGCCTATGGAAAGTCTGCAGCCATTCAAGGCGAATTTGCCATTGTGGGATCTCCAAGAAATGACTCCCTTGGACATAATTCGGGGCTGGTGTACATCTATAAGCTTAACGCTGGTTTGTGGAAGCGACATGGAGTACTCGTTCCACCTGAACCACAAGCATGGGGCGGCTTCGGATGGTCGGTGGACATGAACGAAGACTACATCGTGATCAGTTCGGTAGATGAGGTTATGCAAGCAGAGAACGCCGGAAAAGTGTACGTTTACCGTAAACCCACCTCCGGATGGAGCTCCGGACTGAACCCTGTGGCCGAACTCAAACCAGAAAACTCAAAACGGGTGGGGTGGTCTGTGAAGTTGCATCCTTCGGGTAATGCAATCGTTGCGGGTGATATTGGCGAATCAATTCCTGATGGCCAGTGGAATCGATACATCGGCGCTGCCTATGTCTTTAGTAAGCCTGGAAGTGAATGGAGTAACGCCGCGCCTTACGTTAAGCTCACTCCTGACATAAATGAACCACACACCCACTTTGGCTTCAAGGTCGACTTTGATGGCGAGTATGTTTTTATTGGAAGCGAATATTTTCGCAGCGGCACTGGAAGTATTTCTGTGTACAAGTTTAACCCGTTATGGACATCTTTCCAGCGAATGGCACGCCTTCATTCTTCACTAACCCCAGGATATGCCTCTAACCTCGGAAGTTATTTTTCTGCGGGACATAGCCGCGTGGTAGCAATGACGAGTGTTTATCAGGGAGGTATCCAGTTGCACGTATTTGAAAAAGGAAGTGAGTGGGGCCAGTCAGAAACTGAGTCGTACCGCGTTCAGCTGGAAACAGGAGATGCCTCCGCCAATCCGATGAACGTCGTGCAGACAAATGATCAGATCTTTGCGGTCGCGTCTATCCGCGGTGTAACAGATCAGTTGTACGTTCTCAAACAGTCGGGAGACACATTTAATAACGCGCTCAAGCAGACGTTTACGCTTGAGGAGAGGACATCCCTGCTGTGGGGCAACTTCGGCGCTGGTATGGCAACGGATGGGGTATACTTAATGGTAAGCGATGCTTACGATAACCGCTTGCAACGCGCCGCAGGTACCGTATTCGTTTTGCCGGTTGAACCCGTACTTCAGCCCGATTTTAGACAATACGTTCATGACCGAATCGAGACAACAACGGACCACCAGTTTGGCCAAGATATATATGTAAAGGATAACTTCTTGTTTGTGGGTGCAGCGTTGGATGGACACAACGCCGCTCTTGGTGCCGTTTCCATATATGAAAAGAATGGTGGTCAATGGATCTTTCGAAAGAAAATATCGCCACCATTTGAAATCACCCCTGATTCTCGTTTTGGCCATGCTATTGCAGCGAACGACAATTATCTCATAATAGGTGCCGGACTGTACAACTACGACGGTGCCGTATTTGTTTACAAAAGAAAAAGCGACTGGGCAGATCTGGAACATGTTCAAACCATACGTTCGTCTTCGAGCGGAGGTAAGAACT
>JAICGJ010000189.1 GCA_025923195.1 Chryseolinea sp. | reverse complement strand
GGTCCCTGGAACGACAAAAACGTCAGGCCTCCCCAGCATTCAGATACTAAAGAAGAGTGTGATCAAAAATTATGTTAGCGGTTTCGAGAAGCTTCTTTCAGGTCGAAATAATCCCTATTCAAATTAAACACAAGTGAAAATCTGTTCCTGGAAGTGGAGGTGATTCTATCTGTTGAAATAGGAATTTCATAACCATAAAACAGGTCGGCGAAGCCAAGTATCGAAATACCTACTTTTGGAGTTGTTACCCAAGCGGTCCGATCTATATTTTCACTCCCATAATTCTGGTCGATGAAATATGTAACATCCAGAGATGCCCCGAACATACCGGCTGTAAATTCATAACCTAATTTTGGTCCGATGAGAAAATTGCTATCATCTATGAAAATGTCAACAGTACAGTAAGGGCCTTTCGACATCAGTGTCAGAGGGTGTTTATATATATGGTGCCAATACAATCCAACTTCTAAGAAAGCTCGGTCTTGCGAGCCAATACCAATCTTAGGAATGAGCCGCTGTTGAGTCCAATAACGGTGGAAGGGTGTTCCAAGAAGTGAATCAGCATTCTGCGCAAACACCAGTTGTGAAGTAAGAACACTTACGAACATTATTAGAACCGTCCGACTTCTACGACCGATAAGCATGGTAATGCAATATAACTTCTATCGCCCGCTTAATTGCCTGGTTGATAGGGAAAAATTCTCGGGTCAACTCCAGATCTATCGCATGTAACCGCATGTAATGCTGGTTCATGACCGGCACTTCAAATCCATTCTCAATTCTATCCTGCGTACGAATGACGCCATCCGGATTTTCGCCTTTAATTACCTGGCAGGTTACCAACTCTTTCTTACCATACTTATTTGTGCGCGCCGAAAACCCGAATAATCTACAGATCAGCCCCCGATGCCTGTATTGCGAACACAATCCTACACCCCCTTGCATCGGATCCAGTATTGTACAAAGTGTCTGATCGCTGCTGTCGATCTTCGCAAGCCATTCGTAGGCCCGACTGTTCTCGTAGAGGAATTGCGCGAAAGGAAGAAATTCGAGAGTAGTTGCTTCGATGTCGGCCTTAAAACAACATTTTCCACAGCCGGCCTTGCAAGCTAGTGATGACCATGACTGGAACGAAGCGATTTCTTTATCGAGGTCTTCAAAAGCATTTTCTACTGCTTTGATTTTTTCCTGTAAATCCACAGCACAAAGATAGGCGTTTCGAACAAGTTTGAAGGTGTACTCTGCTCGAGCCGATTCACGAAGCTTCCATTCTGCTTTACTGTGACATAAACTTTATCAGGCTTTGTCTTGCGCTAGCTTTGACTTTTCCACGGATCCACGGCGACCAGCCCAGGAACAAACCGGTGAAACCCAAGGCGTACCGCGACCATCGCCAAATATTAAATGAATCGTATTGACGGAAGATTTTTCCATCCTTGAACTCGAAGGATGAGGTGATCACATTATGAACGGAACGTCCCGTTTTTGAAAAAGTGTACCAAGCTTCCCAGCGGCATTTTCCCGTCGTTTGTGTGGCATGCACATTGCTGAAAACAACTTGTAGATCCTTGCTCCGGGTTAGCAACATTTGCCACATCGCTTTGACTTCATCACAATTAAGGGTCCCAAAAACGGGGTCGGTAAACTGAGCTTCCGGATGATAGGATCGTTGCATTTCCGCATAGTTTAAGGTTTGCAAGGCTGAATAAAATCGGATGATAAATTCCTTATTGTTTTGCGGCATTTGACAAGGATAAAACTTCCAGGTTACAAACTTTATGTGTAACTTTTAATTGAGCATTGGTTAGGGTCTAACAAAACGAATATATGAAAAAACTTATACTCATGGTTTGGGGAGCGTTGCTGGTTCATGCTGCACTTGCGCAACGCTGGGATATGGCTTCAAGTTTTAACTATTCCAGGCCCACCGGCGGCATGGGAAGGAACATCGAACAAGGTTTTGGTATTACCTTCGAAGGGGCAAGGGTCCTGAAAAATGCACCGTTCTCCGTGGGAGCGGAGTTTTCATACAATGCCTATGGTCACGAAAAGACGAGACAGCAATATACGTTTGATGATGGATCGGTCACAGAGACCAACGTTATTGTAACCAATGCATTTTCTAACCTAATGGTTACGGGGAAATTTTTTCTACGAAATACGAAACTTATCAATCCCTATTTGAGTGGAAAGGGTGGGTATTCGTGGTACCGGACGAACCTCACCATCGAAGATCCGGAGGATGTTGATGGCTGTCGCCCCCTGGAATCTGAGCGGCTGCTAACGGACGGTACCTTCACGGCGAGTCTAGGAGGAGGAGTGCGTGTTGATTTGTCAGGCATATTCAAGAAAATGCCAACAAGCATGCTGTTTCTCGATCTCAGCGCGCACATGACGGAGGGAGGCAACGTGGAGTATATGAATGTGCACGAACAATCAACTCATGGTTCTCCAGATCGCGATGTTATGGCCAGATTTATCAATAATAATACGCAGGTGGTTCATGAACATCACGTCGGGCATGTGTATAGCAGCCGCGTTGAGATGATGGAGTACAGGTTTGGAATTGTATACCGGCCTATGTGCGGTAGACAGCTTTCGGCTAATGAGTGAACTCATCTGGCGAAGTTAAGACAATATTCTCACGACTTCGTTTAAATACTTTTTATTAGAAGACCGTAAAATTTTCGCCGGGTTGCAATGGCTTCAACTCGCCATTAATCTTGTTTTCTTTTTGTAACACCGCTAGCAACCTTAACGGTTCGCCTACTGGCTCATCGCTGATATCAAAAGTTCCATAATGCATAGGTATAAAAATCCTTGCTTGCATCTCATTAAAGCCCTTTACGGCATGAGTTGGTGAGACGTGATTCGGATGCATAAACCATTCCGGTTTGTAAGCACCAACGCCTATTATTGCTACGGAGATACCTGGGAACAATCTTCCCGCTTCCCTGAAGTGATTACCATATCCCGAGTCGCCGCTGAAATATATTGTCTTGTCCTTTGATTGGATGACAAAGCCTCCCCAGAGCCGCTTGTTTTCATCGCCAAGACCTCGCTTGGACCAGTGCCGGGATGGCATGTAACAGATCTCAATAACTGGATTGGTATCGTATTGCTGATACCATCCTGCCGTTTGAATCGGTAATGTTTTACACCAGGGTCGCAGCAGACCTTCCATATTCAATCCGGTAAGAATTTTCATTTGAGGATTTTGCTGAACAATTCGCGAGATGGACTTTTGCTGGCAATGATCCTGATGATCATGTGATATCAAAAGGTAGTCGATGTCAGCGAAGTCGTCGGGAGAAAAGGCATGCGGTGAATAACGTTTTAAAAAAGGCACATCAAAGAAAACAGGGTCGATGAGTATGGATATGCCGCTCAGGCGGATGAAGAATGTTGCGTGACCTAACCAAATAATGCAATCGTCGTCATGTTGCAAAAACGACCTGTCGTTTACGGGCATCAGTCTGAATTTGTCCTCTTTCTTTTCCTTCCTTTGGGGATTTGTGCTGAGCATCCATTTGAATACCTCGGAAAGCTTAGGGCTGAAGGGAAACTCAAGATTTACAAAACGTTGACGATCATCAACAGGCGTACCTGGCCAATCCTCTCGTATAATTTTCAACATTGGGTTATTAATGTAATTCAAGACGAGATCCTTTATCTATTGCCCGTTCTAGCAACCTGTTCTCAAACTTCTTACACCATTTGTACAAAAAGCCGTTCTAACATTTCATCTGCATCCTGACAAAGTCCAGGATGCACTTTAGAAGTCTGAAGGACCGTGCTTCTCGTGGCGGTAAGCCATCGAAAACGCTCGGCCATGCTCAACCTACCTATGGGGCCGGCATCGTCGCCTCCTTTACAAATCTTCTCGAAGGAAGTCGTGTGGTTCCGTAGCTCATTGAAATCCATATTGTCGCAGAGGACGCGAAGCCTCTCTTCCCGAAGTTCGAATTTGGTCTTAAGGAACTTGAGTTTCGCACAGTACATCACGATTCCGACATTAAGAAATTCCTCCCTTTCCACGTGTGGTACTACCCGAATAACAGCGTATTCAAACAAGTAATTCTCTGGCATCGTACGCTTCTTTTATAAAGAGATTTGAATTATTAAACCTTGCGTCCAAAAAGTGAATGTAAGCCGTTCTGTGTTCGTCTAGGGATTCAAACGGTGAATCCGCCAGCAGCCAATCCTCGGGTACTAATCCTACAATATCCCGGATATGATCTCTCGTAAGGCGCTTATGAAACAATGAATCTGCCTCGTAAAGAGATGCCGCCATCGGTAAGAGAACGTGATCCTTAACAAGAGGAAATGACTTCGAAGGGTCCCTCCAGTCCACCGAAGTATGGTGAAAGTACAGTGAAGCGCCGTGATCAATCAGCCAGAGTTCTTTATTCCACCACAGCATATTAGTGTTGCGCGATGTCCGATCAACGTTCATTAGCAGGCAGTCAAGCCATACGATCTGCGATGCGAGCCACGGTGAAACAAGAGTAACCAGCGGATCAAACATGATGGATCCTGACAGGTAATGCAAACCGAGATTGAGGCCGGTGCTGGCCTTTAATAGATCCTGAATTTCTTCATCTCCCTCGATTCGTCCGAATGCGCTGTCCAGGTTAGCAAAGACGATCTCCGGTACTTTTAATCCGAGCGCTCTGGCAATTTCCCCACCGATAAGTTCAGCAATCAGAGCTTTTGGTCCCTGACCTGCGCCCCGAAATTTCAGCACGTAAAGGAACTGATCGTCGGCTTCCACGATTGCAGGTAGCGAACCACCCTCGCGCAAAGGTGTAACATACCTAGTAACATTAACCGTCCTTACATCACCTGATGTTTCTACCATGATCGTTAAACATGTTAAAAAAAATGGCGAAATCAAAGTATTCCAAGCGTTCATCCTTTTCATCGCTGCTTTTATTGTTCGACGGTCCCCCAATTTGAAGCCATTTTGTGGGTGCGTTTTTCAACCCAAAAGTATTTAACTTGATTAATTATGTGGACGTGCCCTTCATGCGGACAGAAATTTGTAAACAATAACCAGGTGCATTCGTGTCGTGACAAGGTATTGGACGATTTTCTTCAAAATAAGCCTTTCCACACCGTTTCATTGTTCTGGTATTTTGTGGAAACTTATCAGCGTATTGGAAAGATCACTATACATCCCACAAAATCCATGATTGCGTTTGCGGCAAGGACACGGATCGCTTATGTAATTCAGTTGGGAAAAAATTTTGTGGATGTCGTATTTCCTTTTGATAAGCCCTATCCTGAGAACCTATGCTTTAGGAAGATTGCCCAGGTCCCGGGACAGCAACAGTACAACCATCACCTCCGTCTGATGGATCCCGACGACATCAATGTTGAAGTTAGAAAATTCATGAAGTTGGCATATGACCTTGGCCGGTAGACCCGCACTTGGTGTGTATTGTGCTTTTTCGTCAGGATATTTCTATGCCCCGCGTTGTGGACCTTTACAAAAGACTTGTGTAGATTGTGTGGCCTATGTCAGACGCCTTATGTTTTTCCGTATGACCTTGAATTTGCGTGTATAGATAGCGTTGGAACTAACGCAGTATTAAAACCGATTTAACAATAATCACATTCACAAATATAAATCCGTATGACGAAAATTGAACGAAGAACATTCCTGAAACAGGCAGCGGCAATCTCAGCCTTTACTATTTTAAGTCCTCGAATCGTCTTTGGTTCGCAGGCGAATTCTGCCATCCGAGTCGGAATTATTGGGTGCGGATCGCGTGGGACCGCCGTGCTTTCATCGATGTCTCAGCATACGAATACAGCAGTTGTGGCTATGGCTGACCTTTTTGACGATCAGCTGAAACGTGCCAACCCGGTATTTAACGAACTCAATACGGCGAAGAAACTGCCAGCGATCAACAAGGCAAATGTATATCAGGGATCAAAGGCATATTTGAGACTGATTGAAAATAAGGATGTGGATGCGGTGCTCATTTCTTCACCTGCGTACACTCACGCCGAATTTCTCGAAGCCGCTGTGGCGGCAGGCAAACATGTTTATTGCGAGAAACCTGTAGCGACAGATGTGGCAGGTTGTAATCGAATTGTAAAAGCCGGAGAGAAATTAAATGGCAAGCAAAGTGTCGTTATAGGTTTTCAAATCCGGCATGCCTCCCCGTATGTTGGTATGGTCAAGCAGATTCAATCCGGTGCGATCGGTGACATTGTCAATGCTCAGCTCTATTATTTGTCATCAGCCACCAGGCTGCACCAGCTGAACAATGTATCTGATGATGAATTCCGTATCCGAAATCATTACCTGTTCCGCGCGTTATGCGGGGATATTATATTAGATCAGGCTATACATATGATTGATGTTTGTAACTGGGCGCTTCAAGGACATCCCCTGCAAGCTATCGGAAGAGGTGGAAATGAGCATGGCTATACCGTTGGCGATGTGTGGAATAACTTCCAGGTGATATATCAATATCCAAAAAATATCAATGTGTCCGTGCATGCCACAAAGGTTGGCCCCGCGTTCGGAGACGTGTGTTGCAGATTCCTCGGCACGAAAGGTTCCGCCGAAGCACACTACAGCGGAGGTGTGTTTATCAAAGGGGAAAATATGTGGGATTCGGGAATTGCAAAGGGGGATAGCAAACTGACTCCGGAGCAACAGGCGGCAGGAATCTTTGACTCCTCTCTTCACGACGCTGATGCGAACAAGGAAAAAGCATTCATCGATAGTATTGTTTCGGGTAAATATCTGAATGAAACCAGGTCAGGTGCTGATTCTACACTAGCAGCAATACTGGGTAGGGAATCGGCCTTGCAAAAAAAGGAAATGAAATGGGATGAATTGGTTGCGTCCAACCAGAGGCTTGATCCTAAGCTGAATCTTAGCCAGTTTGATAAAGTGAAAAGCGAAAAATGAAGAGTGAAAAGTGAAGAGTGAAAAAAGGGCTGTCGCCTGCGCACAGTGATTACGAGTACCTGATTACCGATTACCGATTACCATCTGATTACCCGATTACCAATTTAATGAAGTTTGCAATATTTCTTTTGACAGTCTTAACGGTCCCAGCAATGGGTCAGACTGTCATTAAAATGATTGATGACATTAAAGCACACAAGGGAGACTTTGCCGTGTGGTGGGCAGGTCACAATAGCTGGATCATTAAATCGGGGGAAGTTGTGGTAGCAACAGATTTATACCTGGAGAATGGTATGCGCATAAATCCTGCGCCTATAACTCCCGAAGAGTTGGCAAGCGAAATTGACATTTCTTTTGTCACCCATGCGCACGGTGATCATTTTAACGAATACACTTCGAAAATACTTCTGGAGCAGTCTTCATGCATATTTGTCATGCCCGAAAGCTGTGTTCCCATAGCCCGAAAGTTAAAAATCCCGGATGCAAGAATGGTGGTGGTCAAGCCTCGCGAGACTCTTGACGTAAAGGGGGTCAAAGTGAATGCCATACGCGCCATTCACGGCAACGCCAACTTTGCAATTTACTATGACGCAAATCTGCAGGATTGCGGATACGTTTTGACGATAGGTGGCAAAACTTTCTTGCAGCCAGGCGATTCTTATTTACTGGAAGATCACCTGTTTCTTAAGAAAGTAAACGTGTTGTTCTTCTCTCCAACTGAGCACAACATGTATATTGATCGTTCGGTCATACTAATAAATACTCTGAGCCCCGACTACATTTTTCCACAACATCATAGCACAATAGCAGTTAAAGAAGATAATAGATTCTGGGCGAAAGGCTATCCGGATGAAGTGAAGATTCGATTATCCCAACCGTTAAGAGATCGGTATCATATTCTTAGGCCGGGGGATAGAATGATCCTTGAGTTTAAGTGAAAAGTGAAAAACTGAAAGTGAAAAGTGAAAAGCTAAAAGTGAAAAGTTAAAACCTATCGCAGCGGAGTGCGCATAGTGATTACCGATTATCTGATTACTGTTTGCCTGATTACCGATTACCTGACTACCGATTACCCGATCACCGTTTACCGTTTACCATCCTAATACACTCCCACTCCGCCATTGATGTCGTAATTAGCGCCGGTAATAAAAGATGCAGCGTCGGACGCAAGAAAGGCGACGAGATTTGCCACCTCTTCAGCCGTTCCTTCCCTTCGTAAGGGTGTGGATGCGACTACCTTTTCCCGGACTTCCTTGGCAGTGAATTTATCGTGGAATGTGGTGGTGATCAAGCCTGGACATACGGCGTTGACGCGGATACCCGAAGGACCGAGCTCCTTTGCAAGCGATCGGGTGTAGGTTGTAATCGCTCCCTTCGAAGCTGCATAAAGCGATGCGCCCGCACCTCCGCCGTCGCGCGCTGCAAGCGATGAAATATTTACGATGCAACCCCCCGCGGGGATCAAGCTCACGAGTGCATGGGTAACCAAAAACACAGATTTGAAATTGAGGTCCATCACGGCATCATAAAATGCCTCATCCTGTTCGGACAGCTTCTTGCGGGCAATGATACCGCCAGCATTATTGATGAGAATATCCAATTTATTTCCAAGGTCTGATACAAAATTTTTAAGTTTCTTCACCTCCTTTGACTGGGTGAGGTCGGCTTTGAAAATAGAGGCTTGACCATTTGCGGACTTAATAGCCGCGAGTGTTGAGCGTGCAGACTCTTCCGATTGGGAATAATTTACAATCACGTGAGCGCCTTCCGCGGCAAGTTGCATTGCAATGGCCCTGCCGATATCGCGTCCCCCGCCGGTTACGAGTGCTGTCTTATCCTTAAATAGCATGATTACGAATGAATTTTTATTTCATCCTGAAATTATTGATTTTTTTACACACGTGGATTCTAAAACAAAAAAAGCGCAGCCTTTTCGAGCTGCGCTTCTGCGATAATACTTTGGTATTAAACTAAGGTGACGTGCTGGCTTACCTTCCACTCACCGTTGATAAACAACGGTGATTTAAATTGAAGATGATATTCCTTTTCTTGTGATGAGAACGTGATTGTGGTCGGTTCATTCTTTGACCCTAATTCTACACGAATCAGTTTGATAGTTGTCCAATCGATGCCTGCTTTGCTGCCTTGGGCAAGAATGGAATTAAAAGATTGGTTCAACGCCGGAAGTACTTCACGCGTGTACTGCAATTCAAATTCTTCTTTCGCCTCTTCCAAATTTGTTCCGTAAAAGTTTGCGTTTTTATCCATAAGGTCGAGGAAGGAGGTTACTTGCGGAAACAGGGCAGTGTACTCTTCCACTGAGCGGTGCTTTAAGGCGTTTACAACGCTCTGGGCCATACGCTCAGCAGCAGCATCCGAATTCAGCTTGCGATCTACGGGATGAATTGTTTTAAAGGAAACGATAGTCATAGTAAGGGCAGATAAGATGATGATTGATTTTTTCATGTTGATTGAAGTTTATTTTTTGGTTATTGAGTTATCTGGCGAAATGGGAGATGGTACCAAGTTGTCAACCGGCGGCAAGGACTTGAGATACGTGAAGACTGCGAGCAAGTCGTCATCTGTCATTGTTCTGTACATCTGCCACGGCATGGGAGGAAGGAGAGGTCGCCCTCCTTCGAGGCCCTTATACTTTCCTTTGCGAATGGCGGTTACAAATTGTTCAAATTTCCAATTGCCGATACCCGTATCATCCGGTGTAAGGTTTGCCGCATATGAAACGCCCCATGGTCCGACGAAGGCAGTCAATGTGTTGTTGAACAGTAACCAATCGCTTGTCTTTATGATTGTCGAAAGTTTTTCATTTTGAGGATGTCCAGATAACAAGCGCGATGGATCGGGCTCGGGACCGGCTGGAGTCATGATTTTTGGAGAATGGCAGTCATTACAACCACTAATCGTTGTCAAATATTTGCCCCGGGCGACCAGTTGTTCTTGCGACAACTCCTGTGTCTTGGGCTGAAGCGCCTCTTGCTCTGGAGGGCGTGAGCAGTGGGTAAACGCTATAGAGCTAGCCAGAATTAATGCACTCAGAATTTTCGGTTTCATGTTGGTTTTTTGTTTTTTGGGCTTATACGGGTGATAGAAGCAGGGAGGGCTACGCTAAAAAGAGGATTTAGTACGTATAACCAATTTTTCATCTTATATCCTTCAATCGATTTTTTTAGAACGAATGCAACCTAATTGCCCTGTTTACGTGAAAGGGTCTTGTCGGAAATAAAACCATCCATACCCAAATCTCAATTCATGGGCGCCTTAAGCAACTGCATCACGATAGATAATCCGAACGTTCCCATTCTTTCTCCCGCTACTGCACGCTCAGTTCCTTTTGGAAAATTTTTGCCTGTTAATACTGGGGATTACTCATCTTATGAAAATGCGGTAACCGTCACACGCGCCAGCGATATGTACTTGCCTAATTTTTCACTGCGGTTATTCGAAGGGAAATTTGTTGACGATGCTGTATTCATGAATCAAAATGCGCAGGGCACAGATCTGTTAGGCAGTTGTTTGTTCTTTAAAGGGAACGTCAAGTCTACCCTACACGGAAAAAGTTACGGGCCGGAGTCTTATAACTGGTCGCAGAATTTTAAGTTTGATCCGAACAATGAATTCCTGCACCACTGTCCGGCTGGCAGCGAACTTAGTTTTATACATTTTTCGTATACTTCCGAATATTTTGGGCAATTCCTTCCCGATGATCAACAATGGGCTGTCAGACTAAGAGAAAGGATCAACAAGAAAGAAAGGATACTTGGAGATCATTTTTCGGCTATCACGCTCATACAGCAGCAAGCGTTGAGGAACGTTCTGAATTGTCCGTTAGAAGGTAAGTTGGGTTACATGATGATCGAGACGAGCATCATTCAGATTATTCTAATCCAGATGCACTCTCTTTTCCATAAGGAGGAAGCATTCAAGCAGCCGGTAGCCAACCGTCGCGATACTGAAATTATTCAGCAGCTTAAGGAACATTTAACCAAAACATTTCTTGATGAACATTGCTTATCGACTCTTGCGCGGCAATTTGGGACCAATACCAATAAACTCATGACGCTCTTTAAGAAAATTTTTGGCAAGAGCATTTTTGAATTTATTGGAGAGTTAAGAATGAATCATGCCATGCATCTACTGCGGGAGCATGGCCTGCTGGTGACGGAAGTTGCTCGCGTTGTCGGCTATAAAAATCCGAATCACTTTTCCATTGCTTTCAAAAGAAAGTTTGGAATCAGTCCTTCCGATTTGAAATAGCTCGTCAAATTTT
>JAICGJ010000188.1 GCA_025923195.1 Chryseolinea sp. | reverse complement strand
CCCAACTCGCCCTTACTGGGACGCGCGCATTACAACCTCGCCCTCGCTCACTTCAGCCTGGGAAACTATTATACAGCCAAAAAAGTGTTCCATCAGATCCTGGACCAGCCTTATAATGAGCAGGATGAGAACAGCCTTATGGAGCCCTATACTTTATATAAACATCACAGTTGCCGTCAGCTGGCGGAGATTGCCCTAGTAGAAAAGGATTACAATGCTGCGGAAAGATATATCCGGATGTTCGACAAAGAATTTCCTTACCAACATTTCTGCGGCAATGAATGGTCTGCCTACGATATGTACAAAGCAGTGATGCTAGGCAAAGTATACCAAGGCAAAGGCGAGACAAAAAAAGCTATGCAGGTGCTCTTGCCTTACATTTTTTCAGATGCTCTGGCTTCAAATGAAGAGGTATTAAGAGAATTGTCGCACCTGCTGGAATCACACTTCACAAAAGAACAAAACCAACAGGAATTTTCCCGCGCATTGGCAACCCTTGAGGTTAAAGAGAACAAGAAAAACAGAAAGGCAACAATCGAACTATATGGTGTAAAAGTTAATGTCGAAGACTACTTTTTTGATGCCAAGACCGAGGCAAAAGAATATTTTGAGAATAAGGTTAAAGAGAATGAGCTGTTTCGGAGGTTTTTGTGAGGGAAAAAGAGAAATACGGAATGAAGAAGGTTGAATTGAACACTGAATATCGAACAAGGAACAAGGAATGATGAAGGACGAATTGAACACCGAATATCGAACACCGAACACGGAATGATGAAGGACGGTCTCAACGGTTCGGCTCCAGTTTGAAATTTTCAGGTTTTCTAACAGTCGCTTTGAACTTTCACGCCTTTGGATCGAGCATCATTCATCATTCGATGTTCCCAGCCTCACGGCAGTCAGGGATATTCCTTGTTCGTTCTTCATAAACACGGAATGATGAAGACCTTTGGTACGTTAAGTCAATTTCAATACACCGAAAATCCCGCCGATAATAACAATCCTTAAAAGCAAAGGACCCAACTTTCCCAGACCGGATGAAACCGCGTAACCGGATAAAATTAGCCCTGAAGTTGCAAGGGATGTGGTGCCTATCAAGATCATTTGATCCGCACCTTCAAATTTGAGAATGCTAAACATTAAACCGATTACACAAACGGAACAAGATATGGAGAGTACCTTCCACGCTATCGCGCCAAACTTCGCGTCTATGTCTGGGGTGAGATATGCAGACAAAAAATAAAATATGGCAAGGGCAGTCATGGACATCATTACCATTTGTGCGCCCTCGCGTAAGTGAGTGTAGTAAGCCAATAAGCTAACCGCGACCAATACGCTCAAGGCCAGTTCGATCTTAAGTTTTCTTTCGGTAAGCCAGCGATTGAGTTTTGGAGGGAGTTGTGCGTTGCCTCTAGAAATCATATCCTTTAAATTTGTTGGGTAAACGTCCGGTACTGCAGCATTGTACCTCGGCTAGGAAATGCTTGATGGACCTGAACGGAAGATAGTACTAATGTGAAAAAGAAAAAATGGGTAGGTGCCAGGGGGCTGAGACATCACGAAGAGTTTGCGCAGTTTTTTTGGGTTGCAAATAAATGCAATGGTAACTACCGTTTACCTATCGGTATTGATATTAAGTGTCTTGCAGTTGAGGTGTAGGTCTTTACTTTGTAGTCTCACAGTTCGGCATGTTTTCGCTTAATTGAAACAGGTCGCGGGAGGTTCAGTGCTTCGAGGTAGTGTGTATATTCAACATGACGCCCGCTGAATGGGATCTTGTCCAGTTGTCGCCTCTGCGTTTTCAGTAAGGAGCCAACGAAGGCTACGAGCAATGGTAGACGTACATCCTTCAGGACTCAAAAACTGGAACAGTTTTGGCACCAGTCTGGCCACACTCTTTGCCTTATGAATGCCGCTGTAGGACTTGCGTTGTTTTTTCTATTCGCCTATTCCTTTTGCATGTCTCAGTCTGGTGTGCTCAAAGGAAAACTGTTGTTGGAAAATGTCGAGGATGAGAAATTTCTGCCGGATAAAATATTAATCGTTATTACACAGGGCGCGAGAAGAGATACGGCAGTTGTTGATCATAACCTGTCTTTCTCTTTTGAGAACGTAAAGACTGATTCATTTCGCTTTAAGATCATTCCACCGTCAAAACTTCCATTCACGCTAATACGGTTTAGTTCGGAAGGCACAACGAAAATTCTTGAAGTAAACTATGCTCCGATCTGCAAATATTCAGATTCAAAAAACTAAAACGAACTGCCCTACCTGTCACAGGAAGAACAAAGTAATTCCCATTTTCTATGGTTTAATAGTCGACCTAGGGCCAAGAAAAAACAATAGAAAATATAAACCTGGAGGGTGCATCGTTAGAGATTGTCAACCGAATTGGTATTGTGAAAGGGATGGGACCAAATTTTGAAGGGAGCTTTTTCCTTGTGAACGGTGCAAACAGTCATGCCCTGTACGCTTGGAGCTGCTGAACAATAAAACTAAAAACTACTTAAAAAGTCTTCTTGCATCTAGGTATCATGATTATCTTTCCTGTACTTCTTATGCTTTCTAAAAATCGCGCGCTTGTCTGCCTTCCGGGAGTTTAAAGACAGTCGGCGGTGAGACAACTATTTCGGTCGGTTATCCAGCGGAATAATTCGGCTGACCTCTTTATTCTTTCCTCTTTTGATGTGAGATAATTTCATAAATCACCAGGCGTGAGTACTCTAATCCACTCTAGGTGCTTACCTTGGCCGTCTTCTATGTATTTAGAATTGAAAACATATTTCGTTTGACGATACAAAATCAGTTTAGATCTTGGTCTGACATTCCTTTTGCGACATGAATCCTTACGAAATTCTGGGTGTTCCTCCGCATGCAACTAATGCTGAAATTAAATCGGCCTATAGAAAACTCGTGAAGCAGTTTCACCCTGACGTAAGCAACAGCCAGCATGAAGGCATGATCAAAGAGCTGAATGAAGCGTATGACATCCTATCTGACCCAGTTCGAAAGGCGGAGTATGATAACAGAACAATCGTATTTACCTACGAGTATGAAGAAGATCCACGGGAGGTATACCGGAGAGAATATATAGCAAAAAAAAAAGGAAAAGACCGGAAAAAAAAGGAAGAGGAAAATCGCAAGCTGGCAAAATTTGAAGCGGGAATGAAAATTGTGTATAGGGCAATGTGGTTCATTACTGTTCCCATATCGGTCTTTGCATTGCTACTTATTATAGACAGATATCTGCCACAGGACGAATATAACGAGGCCGCTGAATTAGGATGGCAAAAAAGAATGGGTAAAAGCAGTCATTATAGACGACCCTCGCTTTCACGAGGTGAGCTTGTTAGCTATATGAAAACCGAACACTTTATCATTGCAGTGCCTGATGATATTCATGTCGAATACGATTACTACTCTCCCAGTAAGGAGATCCTTCAAATTTCGGTTTCACCGATTTTCAAAATACCATCAACAGTTTCACTTCGTCACAAGGGGAATTATGTTACCGCAGATATTGAACGAACAATATTTTCATATCCGTTTAAGATCGCCCATTACCTGCTTCTATTATCCTCCTTGTTCATTGTGCTAAGAAAGAACTATTCTGAATTGAACTTTTTTGTGTGTTTTGTTCCATCCCTATTACTGGGATATATCTTGTTTTTAATAAGCTGATTCGGCTCATTCTCCTCCTCCGTCAGGTTAGTTTAGGTATAGGTCTTGACATACGAAGATGCTTCGAAAAAGGCCGTGCTTCATCCAGGTCGTTAACCACAAATTCTTTGAACGCTCAAACTACAATCGAGGGAATCAAGCCTGGTAGTCGGTAGGCAGGGTTCAGACATATTTTCAAGTACCACCAAACTTATTGTACAGATTGAAAATAACAAGGGCTACAATAAACAAAGAAAAATAACTAACCCTTTTTGTCCGCGTATCTATATTCTTGTTGGTTACATTTATATAAAAGCTAATTCCAAAAAGTAAAACCAGAAGAATTCCACATACAATAGAGACTATCTTATCGGTCATATAAAAATGTCCAAAAAAAAGCAGTGCCACAATCAATAAAATAGGTATGAACATTCGTTCAAGAAAAGTCTTTTTAGTGTTCACGGTCACCGGTTTGATCTCATTCAAGGTCTTTTCCAAGAGTTCATAATTGTCGATCTGAGACGGTATAGCTATGGCATTCAGCTTACTGTCACCTTCGATACAAAATGTTCCAGACGAAGTCTTAATAATTCGCTGCACATCCTTCCTGAATATGACTATAACTGGCGTATTCAATCGCTCACGTGTAATCTTTTCATCGTCGATGATGAGCTTAAAGCTTTCAAATAAAGCTCTTTGTCTTTTCATGCCATTCCATATGCTGAACACAGAAACACCGCCAAACAGGAGAATCATATAAGGTAAGGTACGGTCATAAGAAGAATCATCCGACATCAGCGTAGGCAGCACCACCACTAAAAAAAGAACACCACCAAAAAGAAAGGCTACGGTCTTTATGACTTTATTTTGAACCTCCTTAAAGCTATCAGGCCTTACGGTGAATTGTTGCATTTTACATCGATGTTAAGGTGGGCAAATTAACAATAATGATTAACAGTATTATAATTCTTATTCTGGAAGCGTCTGGTTTAGTTGACGTATAGGTCTTTACTTTTGCAGTCTCACAATTTGGGATGTTTCGCGTGAGGTCGCTAACTTCGAGGAAGCGCGTAGGCTCAACATGACGGATCGCCATGGGGACGAAGAGTTACTGCCATACTTAGTCGAGCATCAATCTAAGCTCTAGAAACACAATCTACAATCAATGCTGATCGTTGCGTCGCGTCCCCTAAAAATCACCTCTCCACTCCTTTACCAAAATCCAAATTCCTAGCGCAAGAGCCGACCATCCGAAAATTCGTTTCAAAAGCTTTGCCGAAATGCTGCTGGAGAAACGGTCGCCAATGAAGATTCCGAAGGTGGGAAGCATCGAAATGGAAGCAAGGAAAAGCCAGTTAACGGGATGGCTGTATGCACCGCCAAGAAATCCTACCAGGGAGTTCATGGCAATGATAGGCAACGCAGATCCCACCGCGACATTGAAAGGCAGTCCGGCGAAGAGAACAAGGACAGGAAGAATCAGAAACCCGCCGCCCACGCCTGCAAGTCCGGAAAGAAAACCAACGCCAAGACCGGAGAGTATCAGGGCCAATGGGTCTGGTCTCGATCTGGATTCGTCGCCGGCTGATTGCCTGCTCCGAATCACCATCAGTGAAGAAATGATGATCAACAATGCAAACACGGACAAGAGTAATGCTCGTCGGGTCACGGGTATTGAATCGTACATGAACAAGACGTCGGGCAAGGAACACACGATCCACTTACGCGTACAAAAGGTGGCGAGCACCGAAGGCACTCCAAGCTGGAGGACTGCAGGAATATCAATGTAGCGATCGCGGTGTTTCAGGGCTGTGCCTACCACGCTCGTCGAGCCGACGATAAACAATGAGTACGATGACGCAACCACCACATCGAGCGAAAACAGGTATACGAGGATCGGTACAGATAAAATTGATCCTCCTCCACCCATCATTCCTAATAAAAGTCCCACGCCGATCAGCGAGGCATATCCGAAAAACTCCATTATTGTTTCTTGTTGTGTAACGGGGTTGCTAAAATTTTTCGCCACAAGTCCCGAAGGCACAAAGGACTATAGTGATGGATTAGTCCTTTGTACGCTTTAATTGAGTTGACGCAGGCTTGAATACCGACCACAGGGTATCAGGAGAGACAAAATGTTGCTCCTCGACGTACTGATGAACAGCATCAAAGTCCACTTTGCCCACGACAATGCCCAGCTGCAGGATACATGACCCTGCCATGAAGCCCACGAGCAACAAAATAAGTTTTGATGTACGTTTCATTTGTAACAGGATTTTTAGTTCTTCTGACATAAAAATTATTTGTATCCAGACGTCTTTAGGAAATGACCTTCTCTCCAAGGCACCAAGTGACAGCAGAAAGCTAACGGCCGACAGTTTCCAGCAACGCGCAGTACTTTATCATTCGCAGTCGCTACTGTGGACTGTGGCCGGTGGACTTGTTTTTCATCCACCCGCGTAACAGTACCCGAAGCCATTTTCCTGCGCACGACCAATAGCCCAGACGCCGGAAGGAACGGTCTGCACATTCGGAAGCAATCCGCTCTTCCAGTCGTTCAGAACCTCTTCATGACTGAGATTAGCTCCCTTGGCAACGAGTGCACTATAAACCGTGAGTGCCATGTTGCAGACGCAATACATTGCCCCGCGTTCTTGTTGTCTCTTGATCCCTTCGATAGCAGGAGAAGGAAAATCTCCTTCAGCCGGCGTAAAGTAGGGATTTCTCAGCGCGGACTTCCCGGTTGTGTTATCCGTGACTTTAAAGACTTCTCCAAGTTTATACTTGGCCCACAGTTTATCTTCCATGGCAAACGGGATCGCGTTGTGACGTAGCACGACCATTGATGTCATGTCGTCATCTGCTATACCAGATTCGTTGTTCGTGTGATAGAATACCCATGACCAAATCAGCGGCATGCCATTGTGGGGCTCGGAGGCATCAAATACCACGCGATGTTTTCCCTTAGCTTTCTTGATCCATGCTTCGGCTTCCGCGGACGGTTTGAGGGCCTGACCTAATGCAGTCGAAGCTGACGGGAGTGAAAAAAGTGTGAGCCCTGCAGCACTGGTAGCAGCCATTTTCCCAAGGAACTCGCGTCTAGAATTTACTTTTGAGTGATCGTTCATAATTTCAGAATATTTGTAAAACATTATGTTTTGCTAGCGGTGTAGCATTGTTTGGAACGCAAAACAAGGCTTTGGGAGATGCTTTTGCCGTTTTCTCTGGGGTCGGGAAAGTGTGCTAAGAAGTTATTTCTCCGGCCCCACTACGAAGCCGTCATGTGTGGGTACGTCCGTCGCTGTATCCTTCCCTTTTTAGCTGCCCAGCAATTTCCCGAAACGAAAAGAAAACAGGTCATTCCCGTAACTACCTTTACTAGATCTACGTATGCTACTGTTTGTGATTCTCGACAAAACCCCGACGGAATTTTATGACTGACGTCTACGATTTTGTTACCAATAGCAATCTGTTTAAAAAGTTTGAGGTCAATGACCTTCTCTTTGTCGAATACAAGTGCCTTTTCCCTGAAAACAAAGTAGCTTACTGGACTTCAAGCAATTATTTCATCTATGTTCTGGGAGGCCGCAAGCGTTATGTGTCAGGTGATAACGAGTATCTGATCGAAGTCGGCGAAGGAATTTTTATAAAACGCGGCGTATATGTTGCCGAGAGATTCGATAACGAAGACTTCTGCGCGCTCGTAATTTTTGTTCCCGATAGTTTTATCGAATCTGTTACCAAGAAATACGCAGGACTGCATCCCGCCAAGCAACGACCGTCCACAGGCGATTCCATCATCCGGCTGAATATGGACGGCGCATTCTCATCCTATTTTCATTCTGTGCTCAGTTACTTTCCGAAATCTGTTTCTCCCCCAGGAGAATTGCTCGTGATCAAGTTCGAAGAGTTAATCCTCAACATCCTCGCGAGTCCGGACAACGAAGAGCTTAGCGCACATCTTCTCTCCATCAGGAAAAACGACAAGGTTTGTATTCGCGAGATCATGGAAAAGTACTTCATGCATCCGCTTAGTCTAAACGACTATGCGCGGCTGTGCGCAAGAAGTCTTTCAACCTTCAAGGCTGACTTCTTCGATACGTTTAAAACCTCACCCGGAAAATGGCTGATGACAAAACGCCTGGAGTATGCGAGACTGCTGGTTGAAACCACGGAAGCTCCGGTTAGTGAAGTCGCCGCGAAAGCAGGATTTAAGAATACGTCGCACTTTGTCCGCATATTTAAAGATACTTACGGCAAGCCTCCGCTTCAGTACCGACAAGGGCGATTGGTGTATGCCTAGAAGGGATGTTCAGAAAAATTGAACACTGAATATTGAACACCGAACAAGGAATGATGAAGTGTCGGTCTCGACGGTACACTCCAGATTCAATTTTTCAGGTTTTCCAACGGTCGCTTTGTACTTGCACGCATTTGGATCGAGCGTCGTTCGTTATTCGATATTCGATGTTCCTTGTTCGTTATTCATAAAGAAAACCCCTGACTGCCGTGAAGCAGGAAATATCGACACCGAACACCGAATAATGAAGTTTTTGGATTCATCTGTCGCTCTCTTTATCTGCCCCATACACCGCCCCATGAATCCGATATCCATGATGCTCTAACTGAGTGCCATGCTGCCGAATACGCTTGTCAAATGTTGCCTCGTTACTAATCAATGTGTTCAAAAAAGTTTGCACTTCGGCATAGGGCATCATAGCACCATCACGGATTGCATACGCATCGCTACAATAGGAACTTAGCAAGCTTGGATAATACTTGGTGAATAGTTGATGTTGGGCGAAGACATCAAGTCCTACGATTTCGTTTCCCATCACAGCTATCACGCCCACCACGCTCTCGGGCCAGTCAATTTTTTCGAGTTGCTTTTTGTAGGGTTGTATCGATTCCTCCATCTTGCTGTCTGCAACGGCTGAGGCTAATGCTTCTGTTGGAGCCCTTGCCCCTAGATCTTTATTCAGGATTGCTACTTCTTTCCAAACTTTTTCTTGCGGCGCGGCGTCTTTTACAGCTCTGCGTACTTTGTTGGGCGCTACATCCATTACAACATTAAAGACCGCCGTTTCTTCTGAGTCAGTCCAACGACCATGCTCTACGCAATACACTGCGATGTCAAGTTTTCCGTTGTGAGGCAGCAGTATGAAGTCCTGGGCAATCATACGATCTTGCTTTCCTCCCCGTATTACTTCGCCGCCAAGGATAATGATGGTGTCTGATGAAATATTTTGTACAAAAAGTCTGTTCACCTCTGCTTCATCCAACTCGCTGTCGTGTTCCAGTGCCGCAGAGGGAGCTGTCGGTTGATCTTCTTTGCCGGTCAGCTCTGTGATGACAAGCTTCTTTTGATCCAGGGCTTCGTGAAGAGACAGGTAAGGACCAAGATGTTGATGATGTGTGAGGAAAAACGGTGAGGCAAAGATGGGAAACAACTGCAGGCGTCCATACCGGTACTTTTCTGATGGTGGTTCTGTGTACAGATTTTCGGAATGATAGATCGCGATTGAATGCTGCGCGACTTGATGAACATGAACGGTGGGCTTTTGCCCGGTTATATGATAGACTCTGATGAAAAGAAGTACTATCATAACCGCAACTGCGAGAATGATCGTGGTTTTCATGACTAATGGAATTTGAATCCATAATTCCGACGCCAGAGAATAGTAACGGGGGAACTAGACTTTTTTTTGAAGGATGCCTCGCGGTAGTGAGGACGCCAGGAAAATTGAACACCGAATAATGAACACCGAATAATGAATAATGAAGGACGGTCTTAACGGTCCGAGTTCAGATTCAATTTTTTTTAATCCTACTTTGTCTTATTTATTAAAAGTATAAGATATACCAGCAGAAGCATAATGGAATAGAGCAAAATTGTAAACTTCATCATTATCTGCACCTCCTTCAAGTATACGGTATCCTGCTCGAATACCAAGGTTATCGGAGAACTTATAGGTTGCAGCAATCAAGATATCTTCGGCTCGCCCTTGTGGCGCGGCAAGTGCATCACCATCCAGAAGTAGCCCAAACTTGTCGTCAATCTTCCATAGAAGTCTGAAATTAATAATGGGAACAAATCCTACATTACTTTTCTCAGATGTTAGTCCGGAGGAAGAAAGTGCAATACTTGCGTCTCTGATTTTTGCAGTGAATCCCAGACCAAACTCAAAGCTGGGTTTTTGTACGATACTGTATCGGTAAGTCAACCTGTACGAATTGAATTTGTAAGTGCCCCTAAGTTGTGTATTGGCATCGAATACTACCCCTTCGAAAAAGATCCCTTCTGGCACACTGCCTTCTGATTTGATTTCGAGAGGCGCATATAATAATGAAAGGGTATGACGGGATCTTATTGTGTAATTCAATCTTAATCTATAGAAGAATTTTGTTTTTGGAGTCAGGTCGTCTTTTAATGAAAATAGTGTGCCTTGATCGCCTGGAATGCGAACATCATTATAACCTGTAAAAACAGCACCAGTTTCAAAATCAATAACGGCCTGCGCTGTCGCTGATGTTTTCAGGAAAAATGTCAAGAGCAAAATGGAAATTGAAAGAATTAATATTTTCATTTTATTATTTTCTGGTCGAAGATCAATTGCAGTTTCTCAAGAACAAATGGGGGGCGGATTAGTTATGAACATGAATTGAACACTCCTGCCTGTAGGCCGGCAGGGAATAACGAAGGAAATTGAACACCGAATATCCCTGACTGCCGTCAGGCAGGGAACACTGAACAAGGAATGATGAAGTGTCGGTCTCGACGGTACACTCCAGATTCAATTTTTCAGGTTTCTAACGTTCAGTTTGAGCTTGCACGCTTTTGGATCGAGCGTCGTTCGATGTTCCTTGTTCAATATTCCTTGTTCGGTGTTCAATTTCCTGCTCGGTGTTCAATTTCCTTATTCGTTTTTCTTTCGGATTTCCAGTCAGAATTTTATAAATTCCGGAACCTTCATTCATCCACTCCTAAACCATCGCCCATGCAGAACCGAAGAGACTGGCTTAAGTCCACACTTTCAATAGCCGCCGGATTGCCTATAGTCATGTCATTGTCAGAACAGCTTATGGCCGCGCCCGTAAGCGAGATCGAACGGCAGCAGTGGGGAAAATTTCGCGCCGCCGGCATCAAGATCAAATTGAACTCCAACGAAAATCCTTACGGTCCATCTGAAAGGCGAAAAAGGCCCTTAAGCAAATCATCGTCGAGGGAAATCGCTATGCCTTCGATGTTCAGGAGGAAATGAAGACTATTCTTGCAAACAAAGAAGGTGTTACTGCAGCGCATGTTGCCATCGGTGCAGGCTCGGGCGATCTGCTGTGCCAGGCAGGAGCCGCATTCGGTGTCGAAGGCGGACGAATTGTTTCGGCGTTTCCCACATTTCCATTGCTGATGAACTATGCTACTGCGTTTCGCGCCACATGGGACAAAGTAAATGTCAACGATAACCTGGAACACGACTACGATGCATTAGCTGAACATGTAACGGACGATACGAAGCTGGTGTTTGTTTGTAATCCGAACAATCCTACGGGCACGTTGGTGGATCCTGTCCGTGT
>JAICGJ010000187.1 GCA_025923195.1 Chryseolinea sp. | reverse complement strand
TTGTTGATTGATGATTGTTGATTGTTGATTGATGATATTTTTCTATCAGAGGGGCAGCAAAAGGTTTTGACATAATTCCCAATTTGTTCTGACTAACAAACAAAAACCCCACTAATAGGAGCCATACGCATCACACCCGCACTCGTGCTCACTAATAACTAATACTAATATTAACTAATGACCAATAACTGATAACGGATAACTGATAACTGATAACGGATAACGGATAACGGATAACTTACCACTGCGCGTGCCAAAAAAATCCTCAAAGTAGTACATGATTTCATTTCCATTCGCTACATTTCGTAAACCAAGTTCTTTGTGAAGCATGGCAAAACCGAAAAAGGAAAAGAAGGTATTCGTCCTTGACACATCTGTAATTATTTATGAACACAACTCCATCCTGAATTTCGACGAACATGACGTAGGCATTCCGATTACGGTGCTGGAGGAGTTAGACAATTTTAAAAAAGGGAACGATACAAAAAACTTTGAGGCTCGCGAATTCATTCGTCTGATCGACAAACTTGCCAGGGGACAGATGCTTCACAACTGGAACCCTATCAACGGTAAAGGCAAGGGGCATTTCAAAGTGCTCATGGACACGAAAAGCGCCATCGACGCCAACAAAATTTTCAATGAAGAAAAGCCTGATCATAGGATTCTGAACTCTGCATTGCAACTCCAAAAGGAGGCAAAAGACAGGAAGATTATTCTGGTGTCAAAAGATGTGAATCTCAGACTTAAGGCAAAGGCGTTGGGGTTGCAATCCGAGGACTATACCACCGGTAAAGTTCAGAATATTTCTTCGTTGTATACGGGGAAGACGATCGTCGAAGAAGTTGACGCGAACATGATTAACCTGCTGTATGAAAAAGGTTATTGTCCGCCCGGGGAAATGCTGGATAAAATGATTCCGGTAAAGAATCATTACTACATTTTAAAAAGCGGGAAGAAGTCGGCCTTAGCATATTATAATCCCTTGAACGAAATGCTCGAGCATGTTGAAAAGCGTTCCGTGTATGGGGTCAAACCCAGGAACGCAGAGCAGACCTTTGCTATACATGCCGCTCTCAAACCCGAAATTAAGTTAGTTTCAATTCAAGGTGTTGCAGGAACTGGTAAGACTTTACTTGCGCTGGCTGCTGCACTTGAGCAAAAGAAAGAATATAAACAAATCTATCTAGCGCGACCCATCGTGCCGTTGAGCAATAAAGATATTGGTTACTTGCCCGGTGATATTAAGTCAAAAGTTAATCCGTACATGGAACCCCTGTGGGATAATTTGAAATTCATTCAGAACCAGTATAGCGAAACAGACAAGGAGTTCTCTCGCATTACCGATATGGTAAATCAGGAAAAACTTATGATAACACCGTTGGCATATATTCGAGGCAGGAGCTTGTCGAACATTTGTTTTATCGTGGATGAAGCTCAAAACCTCACTCCTCATGAAGTGAAAACAATTATCACCCGCGCAGGTGAGAACACTAAAATTATTTTTACGGGAGATATCTATCAAATTGATACACCTTATCTGGACTCACAGAGCAATGGCCTTTCTACCTTGATTGACCGACTGCAGGATCATGAATTGTATGCGCACATCACGTTAGAGAAAGGAGAGCGTTCTGAATTGGCCAATCTGGCGAATGACCTCTTGTAGGCTTAAGGCTTAAAGCTTAAAGCACAGCGCTTGCCTGCAGGTCTTGGCGTTAGGCGTCTGCTGAGCGCTACTACCGAAACCCGTAAAAACGTGATACGAGCACAGCTTAGGACTTATTGCGACACATTATGTGATAGGATGCGCGTAAGCGTTCTGCTTTCTGCTTTTCGCTTTCTGCTGTAAGCTCTTAGCTGTAAACTGTATGCTTCTTCAATACTTTTCGGAGTCATTTGGAAAATCATTTGATTTTACGTCGGCGATATATTTTGTTACTGCCTCCGACATGATGGAGTGAAGGTCTGCGTATCTCCTCAAGAAGCGTGGTTTGAATTCTTTGGTGATCCCGAACATATCTTGCATCACGAGAACCTGCCCATCGGTATCCGGGCCTGCCCCAATACCAATCGTTGGTATTGAAATGGACCTGGAAACCTTTTTTGCAAGTTCTGCGGGTATCTTTTCCAGCACAATACCGAAGCATCCGCATTTTTCTAGCATAAGGGCATCTTCCATCAATTTATTGGCTTCGCTGTCTTCCTTTGCTCTTACCGTATAGGTTCCAAATTTATAAATGGACTGCGGCGTTAGTCCGAGGTGGCCCATCACCGGAATTCCCGCGCTCAGAATACGGTCAACGGATTCCTTTATTTCATTTCCCCCTTCTAGCTTTACAGCATGCGCACCTGACTCTTTCATAATACGGATAGATGAACGCAACGCCTCCCCTGAGCTACCCTGGTATGTTCCGAAAGGGAGGTCCACTACTACCAAACAACGTTTGGCCGCGCGTACGACGGAAGCAGCGTGGTAGATCATTTGATCCAACGTTATGGGTAAGGTGGTTTCATGACCTGCCATCACGTTGGATGCAGAATCACCTACTAAAATAATATCGATGCCTGCGCCATCGATTATCTTTGCCATGCTGAAATCATAGGCCGTAAGCATAGCAATTTTTTCGCCCCGGTTTTTCATTTCCCGGAGCTGATGCGTAGTTATTCGTTTTATATCGGATTTCTGTGTGGACATTTTAGGTGTCGGGGTTCGAGCTTGAGAGTTTCGACTCAGGGTTAAACTAAATAGACTGTTTCAGCAGCAAGGTTTACTTCAACATGATCTTTAATTGTAGTGGCTAGTTCGTAGCCTGTGTATTGGGGATAAATGGGGAAAAGAGTATGACTTCGGTTTACGAGAACTGCGGTTTCAATTTTTTTTACTTCGATCGTAAGAAAGGGTTTCATGCCGTAGGCAAAGGTGCGGCCCGTATTTAATACGTCATCTACTATAACAATGCATTTTTTCTTTAAGTCTTTTAAATCGCAATCCAACTTTACTTCGCTTTGCTGAGGGGCAAGTTTATCAAGGCTCACTTTAACAAGTTTGATTTCCAAGGGCGAAAAGTTCGCTACTTCCTTTGCCAGGAATTTTGCCAGGATATATCCCTGACCATCAATCCCGGCGATGACAATTCCTTTCTCTTTGAAATTATGCTCATAGATCTCATACGCCATCCGTTTTATTTTTTGCTTCACCTGGCGGGCATCTAATATTAATGTCTTATCAGCAACCATAATCAACCTTAAACTTTTAACCTGAAACCTGAAGTCAACTCGGTATAGGCATTGACTTACTATCCTTAAAGGTAGAAAGAATTACCAATGACTGAAGGCTGTCAACCACCTCGATATTGGATACTTGTTCCAGCATCAATTGTTGATAGGCAGAAATATCAGCTGCAACAATCTTTAAAATGAAATCGCCTGCACCCGTGATGTGATGGCACTCAATAACTTCATCGATATTCTTGATGGCTTTAATGAACTTTTCAATATTGTCCTTATTGTGACCTTTTAGGGTAACCATAACGAATGTACTGACGCCAAGTCCGACGCTTCCGGCATCCACCACGGCGTGATAACTTTTGATGACTCCGGAGGTTTCCAGTTTGTTGACTCGCTCGAGCGTTGGTGCTGGAGAAAGACCTATTTCCTTTGCGAGTTGAGCGTTTGTGATATTGGAATTAGCCTGAAGGATCTCCAGTATTTTTCGATCGATATTATCAAGCTTAAGGGTTTTCATAAGGGTGTCTTCCAAATAAAATTTGGGTAAAAGTAAGATAAAATTAGAAATATTTGGAGGTTGGGGGATTTAAAGAATTCAGTGAAGCTTTCTTGGTATATTCCCTCTGTATACGGCCCCAAGTTTTTCGGTTGTATGTATAGGCGAAAATCTCTGCCTGATGACTTCATAGGCCCGTCTTGCCATTAAATGCCTATGGGCTTGGTTGTTGATAAGGTACTCCATTGCATCGGCCATCGCCTTGACATCGTGAAGATCTACCAAAATGCCGGTATCCCCGTGGTCAATAATTTCAGAGGGTCCTCCACTGCGCGTAGCAACTACGGGACGACCATGAAATAAACCTTCGAGGCACGTAAGTGAAAATGATTCGGATTCCGAAAAATTAAGTACTATGCTTGCCGCCAGATACTCTTCTGAGATATTACTGGAAAAATCGCACCAGTCTGTTTGGCTATCCAGTCCCAATGAGTGACAAAGATCCATTAGCTGCGCTTTGAATTCCTTGTTCTTTAGACGACCCATGTCGCCACCTATAAATCGTAACTTCCACTGAGGATGTTTTGAGGCAATGACAGCAAAACTTTTAAGAGCCATTTCCTGGCCCTTGCCTCGGATGTAATTAGCCGGATAGAGAATTGTCGTCGAGTTTTCTGATTGGATAAAATGGATATCTTCCGAGGGCAGTTCGTTGCCGATGACGACGACCTGATCATGATATGGCAACTCTCTTTCGACTGCTTTAGAAACAGCAATTGTAGTGGAAGCATAACGCTGATGCCATGCGCACCAGAATCTTAGCAGCGGCTTCGGAAATCTTGATGGGAGGAATCGCACATAGCAAATATAAGGAACACTGCCTCCCAGCATTTTATACATCGCAGGTATGAGGTTGTAAAAGTCATTTGAGACTATCAAGCTGATGTTATTCCTTCGGACAAACTTCTTTAGTGCTATTGAATTGTAAAGCAAAACCGGTAAATAGGCGATAAGCGAGAAAAGATCCTTACGCAATTCGATCATTCGGAAAGGATAAACTTCAAAACCCAAGCTGCGAACTTCGTCAATTGCAGTGCTACTTTTCGGCAGCAGAAAAATAAAGGTGTAATCGTCTGATAGATGTTGCGAGCTTCGGATAATGGATTTCAACGCGCCGGTAATCGCGATGGAATTCTCAACGATCAGAATACGTGGTTTAGTCATAATCGTCGTCGCTGGGGTAGAGGCGATCAATTTGCCACAAGGCTAGCGATTTATCTGTGTACTGGCCATGTCCCTCGGTACAATTTTCGTTGAATAGCCTCAGCGGTTTTCGAAGAAAGAAAGGTGAAGCTTCAAGATTTATTGGCCTCCATTCCCCCGTGCGAATATCTTTGTTAGTGCGGCCTGGGAATGTTGTAGACAATAGGTATTTGCTTTCACATCTTTGAATGTTTGCAAGCGCCTTTTTGCAATCTTTATAAGAGAGATGAACCAAGCAATCCCTGCATATTATGAGGTCTGCCTTGGGCAAATCAGAAGCCGTAATATCAGCATGGAAGAATTGCCTTCGGAGATTAGAGTAGCTTGCTTGATTTTCCCCTATGATTTCGCTCACGATATCAGCTCCAAAATAATTTAATTCGCTATGGCCAACTTCCTTCATCCAATTAAAATCACCGCATGGTATGTCAAGCAAGGTCTTTATGAGCAGTTCTTTTAATATATCGTGGATTACTTGCCTTACTGTCTCCGTCTGACTCAGACTTGCTCCCGGCCCAGAAATCGATTCAGCGTCATACCAATGATGAAGGTGATAGATGTTTTCGAAGATTTTCTGCATTTGGTTGAGGGGAAAAAAAGGCAGTGCTAGGGGAGATCGAATATACGCCACAACCCTAATGACTTATCGTGATACCGGCTGTCCTCTGAACATTTTTCATTAAAAACAGCTATAGGCGGAGGAAAATTTAGTGGTTTTGCTTCTAAATTTATTGGTCTCCAATTACCCGTAACAATATCGTAGTTATTATGGGACGGAAATGTGGTAGTCAATATATACTTACTTTGCATGAGCTTCAAATTGGCTACTGCTTTCTTAATGTCGTCATAAGAAAAATGAACTAAACAATCCCTGCATAAAATTAGATCGACGGAGGGCAATTTTGAACTTGTAATATCAGCAATCATGAAATGATGGTTCTCTTTGATATTTGCTTTATTGTTGCGAATTATTTCTTCTACAATATCCGATCCATAATATGTAATATTTGACAGATCTACGTCCTTGATCCAATTTAGGTCTCCACATGGTATATCCAACAGTGTGGAAATTTTGTATTCGTCGATTACTCGCTTTATAATTATTTTTACTTCAGTAGTTTGACTCGCCTCTGATCCGGTTCCGGACCTTGAGAGTTTTCCGTTCCAGTGATTTTTCATGTAAATATTCGTGAAAACACTGTCCATCGGCTTATTGTTGTACTTAGCATGCGCGAGTTCATTATAGAACCGATTCCAGAAGTCAATTAAAGTTGGAAATCTTTTTTTTATTAACGTTCTAAGATTCATAGTAGGATCACTTTATTCAACTGGGCGTGGAAATGGCCTTTAGAAAATAGTAAAAGTCTATTGTTTGAACGAATTGCATAGCTTTCTCGTAACCTCGGATCTTCCAACAACCTGTTTATAACCCTGTCCCATTCCTCAAAAAAATGGTTCTTTAATACAGGTAAAAGGATGCCAAAGTCAGAGAACTCAGCAATTTCATCAGCTGATTCTGTGATATTCAAGCTCAACAATTCTCTCGGTCCGGTTGGACAATCTGCAGAAACCACAGGCAAGTCACAAGCCATTGCCTCACCTAAAACCAATGGAAATCCCTCCCAAAGCGAAGGAAGCACAAAAATGTCTGCCTTCTTCAAATATTTGAACGGATTTTTCTGGAAACCTAAGAAGTAAATATCGTACTGGTCATTACAAATCAAATCTGACCAAGGATGAAAAATTTTTAGACTTAACCGTACACAAAGCTCAATTAATTCCTCTCTAAGTTCGCCATCTCCCATAACGACTAGTTTACATTTTCTTTTTTTGATGAAAGATGCAAACCACCTTATAAAATCTCCATGATTTTTTTGCCTGGCCAAACGTCCGCAAGTTATTAGTGTGTTACTTTCAGAAAAAATCGGTTGAAATGAACACTCAATTTTTTCCTGTGCTGCATTTCGAACGGCGTCTATGTCAAAGAAATTATAGATTGTGTCAATTTTAGTTGATGGAATTTTGTAGTGGGCAACCAGCTCTCTCTTAATTGCTTGACTGACTGTTACAACTTTATTTGAAAAGCGATAGATAAATGGGATAATTAAATTATGTCGCAACCAACCAATTAAACCTTCGATATTCTCATCATGCAATTTGCTTCCATGAATCCAACAAACTGTTTTTTCGTTTCTCTTCGAGAGAATGTTAACAATATCCGCGCCCTCAAGGTGACTTATGCATATTTCAGTATTAAGTTGTTTCTTCAATTTGCGGACTTTGATGACCCGTTGAAGAAACCTAACTAGCTTATCGGGAAGATTTTTCCCCGCTGGGACCTTGAGGTCGATGATCCTATTCCCCGTTGGAAATGCATGACCTTGAACTAGGTTAAATACGCATTCAACTACCTCATGTCCTTCTGAAAGAAGCAGGGATTGTTCAAAAAAAACTCTCTGAGCGCCTCCAAAGGACAGATTCGTAATCAGAATAAGTATTTTTTTCCTTTGCATACAAAAAGTAGTGACGCCATTAGATATCGGAAATAATTCTTAAATAGTTAGGAAGAGTACGCTCAATAGAAAATCTAGTAATTACCTCTTGTCGAAGCGCTGCAGCCATTTTCTGAAGCTTTGATTTATTATTGTAGTTATTAAAAATGGCCATCGAAGCTTGAGAGGTAGCGGCGTGCTGATCTAATACAAAACTATTAATATCATTCTTCAGGTAGTCGTCAAAGTCTCCCACATTTTTACATGCAATCACCGGCAAATTAACTAAAGCCGCTTCTTTTATCGCGACCGAACTTGATTCCGAGATGGATGGATGGAGCAGAAAATTTGCTGCTGATAAGTATTCCAGTACATTTTCCACAAAACCTGTAAAAAAAACTAAGTCTTGAAGATTTTTGTTAAGTACATCCTTTTTGAGTTTGTTAGTAAGATCTCCAGTTCCAAGAAAAAGTAACTTCGCATTTACCCGATAATCAGAGACTAAAGAGGCCAATACATCAATGGCAATTTCTGGTCTTTTAAATTTATCAAGTCGTCCCAGAACGACTAATAGGATATCTGCATCGTATTTTTTTTTAAGCGATGCAACTTTTTTTGTATCAACAAGAGGATACAAATCAAAGTCATATCCTAAATTTATATGTACGATCTTTTTTGGACTAATTTTTTCGACCATAATCATATAGTCTTTGCTCCGAGACGATACTGTTATAATCCTTCTTGCCAGCTTATAGGTTAGTCTATAGGTAAAAGACTGATCAAAGTTGGAGAGCTGCGCTAAATCTAAATGATGCCGAAATATAATGACTCTTGATGGTAGAAAGTATTGGCTTATGACGGAAACTATATTTGTCGGTTCGAGATGAGAAAATAAAGCATTCACTTTATGCTTCCAACAAAAATGAACAAGGTGCAATACTTGAAGCGCCAGCCTTATGGAGTTTGATTTAATTTCAGAAAAATATGTATATGTTCGTATTCCTTTTTCTTCGAGAAAGAAATGAAGCGAACCTTTGGATACCTGACTTAATAAAATAACGTTATGACCAGATTTCTTAAGCCCTAGGATAAGGCTTGCTAAATCACGACACTGAAAATTAACTGGCGTGTAGAATAAAATATTCATTCGTTCGAAAACTTTGCATACGACGCGTACACATAATCATTAAAAAGTGAAATGTTTGTGTTACGAAGAGTAATACGATACTTGTACTTGTTAAGGAAGGCTAACACAATCTCCTTGGTCTTAAAGAACTCATCACCTTCTAGGTGATATCTAAAATCATGACATGAAATTGCAAGATGAAGAACTTTTGAGATTGATTTATTGAAACCTTTAACTAAAAGTTGTTCTGCCCCTTCGATATTAACCTTTACGAAATTGACTTGCTCGAGCTTATAAGTGTCGAACAAGTCATCAAATGTTGTTGCCTCGATTTTGAATGTACCAGCATCGTCGGTGGTGATCTTATTTGCCAAGGAATTGTCCGCGTTTTGAATAAACAAGGAACCCGGAACGTCTGCAATCGCCTTGTTGATCAAAATAACGTTGTCAAGTTTATTTTTCTCTTTATTCAGCGTTAACGCCCTAAAGGTGTCGGGATGTGCTTCAATTGCGAATACCTTACCCGTTGGGCCGACCAATTTTGATAATACAATTGTCTCCTCACCAACTCCAGCCCCTACATCTATAACCACGTCGCCTTCCTTGGGTAGATAGAAAAAGCCAAGGTTTGACTTGAATTGATCGAACAAGAAATCGTAGTCGTAACTCCAACCCGGCCCCGTGCTATAATAAAAGGCGTGATTAATTTCGAATTCCCATACTTTTAAATCTTTTATGAATGAAACATTATTGATATTTTTACCCTTTAGTTTGTACATGCGATATATGATGGCTGACAGTGTGCGATAGTAGCGGCCTCTGTCTAAAAGATTTAAAATTTTGTTAATCATTGCTTGCCTCATAGAACTTTGTTGATTGCATTTATACCTGTGCTTGCCCAAGCCTCCCAATTCATAATTTCCTTTGAAGTATTTAAGCTACCTAATGCCAGGCGACTGTATAGCATAGGATCCTCAAAGATTTCAAGGATTTTGTTTGCATAGTAGCCAGCTTCATTAATTTCAAAGAGATAGCCATTTATGTCGTCGGTTATCATGGATGGTAAACCCCCAGTTTTGCTTGCGAGTACTGGTATACCGAATGCAAAAGCCTCTGCTACCACTATTGGTGTGCAATCTGCCCGCGTAGGCAAGAGTACCAAGTGAGTGCTAAGTAGGATATTCTCAAGTGTCTGTATCTCACCGTAAGCATTCTTGTCAAGATGCTCTATAATAGTAATATGATTTCTATCAAAATCATTTGGTGGACGACATCCGATAATTGTCAAGTGTATTGGTACACGCATAGAGATTAATACATTAACGGTATCCAAAACAATATCACCACCTTTCCGATACCAGTCCAAAGAGATGAATGTAAGTTGGAAAGGAATTGTTTTTTTTAAAGAAATCATTTTTTCAACTGATGACTTTGGAAAAATGTTCGATCCGAAAGCGACATCAACGATATTACTGAAACCATAATGGCAGTGTGTAAAGTTTGCTGCCCAACGAGATGAAAAAAGTTGCAGCCGAATTTTCGAAAATGCATTTTTCTCTACCCAAGCTATTTCTTTGATAGAAACAGAATGAACATTCCTTAAAGAAGGATAATAACCTACTAACTGAAGGGTTGAACAGTCGCCGGCACTAATAATTGGGATTTTAGTTTGAATAAAAGCTAGTTCATGTAGTCCAGCAGGGCAAAAAATAAAACGAATATTCTTTTTTCGTAGCAGGCGAGCCGAATAGTAAATGCCGTACAGCAAGGAAATAAGAATTCCATAGTCAAATGCATATTTTTTCCCAAATACTTTTTCAGACAATTGTGAAATATAATGACCGATCTTTTTTATAATACGCAACTTCAGTCCTTTCATCAACTCGACTTCGAAATGCTGTTGTAGTGATTTGTACATAAAGTAAGGTATTCCAGACCATTCCGTTTTGTCTAGTGGGTTTTTCGCAGAGAGAAAAATAATTTTTTCGCGTCGTGGGCGAATTGGGTTGCTTGATTTTTTTATTGGGTTCATATTGCTAAACCCTTTACAAACCGTCGGTTGAAACCAAAAATACTTTCTCCACCTCGAAATAATGTGAATCCAGCTTTCTTTAGCACTCCCTCTATCGTGGATTTCTCAACTACATCTTCATGAATTTCAATAGCCAAAGCTTTGATTTTCGATAAGAAAAAGAGCGCATCTTCGTGGTCACTGAATATTTCTCGTTCAGCCCCCTCTATATCCATCTTCATAATATCGATTTCTTGGATTTCAAATTCTTCGATTATGGAAGCCAATGAAATGCTTGAAACAAAATCGTGTTGGCAAGATGATGTGGACACCTGAATAGACCAAGACTGCCCGTCACGAAAATGTCGACTTATCGATACATTTTGGTTTGATGACCAGAGTGCCTTTTTTACTAGGTCAAAATTGGTATGATTGCTTAATTCTGCATTCCTTCTCAATTGTTTGAAATTTGCGTCGTCTGGTTCTAAACAGATTATTTGTGAGGCAGGAAAATGTGAGGCAAGGTAAGTGGCGGTTAATCCAATGTTTGATCCTGCATCTATTATTACTTTGGCACTTTTACCAAAGTAACGTTGATAGATATCCACCAAAGGCTTATACTCTTCTAAAAGGTACACTTGATAGAATACAAAGACGTC
>JAICGJ010000186.1 GCA_025923195.1 Chryseolinea sp. | reverse complement strand
ATCCCATTCTAAACTTCCGAGATGAGCACCTACGAACCGCATATCAGGATGCCTTTCTACGAACCTGTCCCGCGCGTTAATCTGATCTTCGTAAGACGGATACTCGGGATGTAAATACATATGATACTCTGGGTTGTTCTTAAAGTAATTTCTGTCATTGTTCACTGTCATTTGGTCGAGTGGAAGCCAGCAGTTCTTCGGTTCTCCAAGGTGGCCCATCACTGTCTTGTCCTGTTTAATGATGTACGCAATGACTGGATCGAACTTTGGATTGTCGATCATAATAAAATTACCAGCAGAGTCCTTATAGACCATCCCAATATTTTTCCAAAGCTTAATGCCTAGCGCACCTTGCTGGAATGACTTCTCCAAACGGGAAACAACTTCGTCTGCCCAGCCTGTAGAATCCCAGCGCTTAAGCGTGAACGCGGTGAGGTAGTCAACATCTTCTGGAGCTTGTTTCACCTGATGTAAAGCATAGCGTTCCTGATCCTCAACAGTAGGATAGTCAGAGACATCCACGTTAACCGTCAGCAACTTGAAATTGTCTTGCCTTGCCTGGTCTGTTAATGCAACATCCTCGGAATTCAAGTGCATGTGCGTATCGATCTTTTTCACTTTTGCGAAATCCTCAAGCGTGTAATGGTCAGAGCCGCACGACAATAATGTAGTTAGAAGCAAGAGGCCAATGAAGCGCATAATATTATCCTGCGGTTAAAGTACGAATTGTATCTTATTGCATCAACTGTTGTTTGCGTACCCGGCGGATTTATAGCTTTTACGATGAGCGGACCCGTTAATACAGGTTGTATTTTTCTACCAATAATCGTAATTAGAAAATCTTATTCAAACATTACCATGGCTTATGACACTTCCAACCCATAGCGGACGACTGCTTTCACTGGACTTCATGCGCGGGCTCATTATGGTGTTGCTAATGCTGGAAAGCACGCGCCTTTATGACAATTTGTTTGATGTGAGCGAAGGAATGGGTATTCAACTTTTTCTACAACAGTTCTTTCACCATCCATGGAATGGCCTTCGCTTTTGGGACCTCATACAACCTGGATTTATGTTTATGGCCGGAACGGCGATGGCTTATTCCCTTCATCGGCAACAAGTCAACGGTGTTCCCTGGAGAGTCTCGCTTGTTAAAGTTGTCAAACGCTCATGCTGGTTATTTTTCTGGGGTGTGTTGGATTACGCCGTCCGACCAGGTGGACTTTCTTTTGAACTATGGGATGTTCTTACGCAACTCTCGGTCACAACGCTTATAGCTTTTTTTATTTTTAGGTGGTCGTACGCAGCACAGATTGCGGTGAGCCTGGGCTTGCTGGTGCTGACAGAAATCCTGTATCGGTTCACTAATATTCCAAACTTCGATCAGCCATTTACTGATCAGCACAATTTTGGAAACTATATGGATCTGGTCTTAATGAACAAGATCAACAAGGGTGGTTGGGTTGCGATTAATTGTATCCCTACGGCAGCACATACCATTTGGGGGGCTTTGGTGGGAAAATTGCTGCTAACATCAATTCCTGCCAATGAAAAAATTAAATGGTTATTAATTACCGGAACCATTGCCCTTTGCACAGGTTATATCATGGACTTTACGGTGACACCCATTATCAAACGTATTGCCACCAGTTCATTTGTATTGGCGTCGGGAGGATGGTGCTTGTTAGCCCTTTGCTTTTTTTATTGGTGGATTGATTTGCGCCATCACAAAAGGTGGGTTGAATTTTTCATCGTGGTGGGGATGAACTCATTATTCATTTACCTGTTTATTGAAATTGTCGGGGGAAGGTGGTTCAATGGCTACATTGCCGCTATTACGAATGGGTTGATGGGCATGATAAACGTGCCGCTAGGATTGATGGCCATCATCACTTCGCTCATCATCTTCGCTCTCGAGTGGGGGCTTTGCAGGTTTTTATATGGGAAGGGAATTTTCTTTAAGATTTAGGTTGGTCGGTTATCTGTTAATCGTTATCCGTTATCCGTTGTTATCCGTTATCAGTTAATAGGGAGTGTGGGAGAGGGCGCGTCGTGCGTGTATTTGGGATAAGGAATGGGAATGGTATGGGGTATAAGGTATCAGGAAATAGGGAATAGGGCATAAGGGATAAATTAAACACCGAATAACGAACAAGGAACATCGAATCATGAAGGACTTGGGAATAACTAATAACTAATATAACTAATAACTAATAACGATTAACGTATAACGGATAACGGATAACGATTAACGGATAACGGACAACGATCCATGGAAACCTCAACCACATATGGTCTTACACACTTGGCAATTGCTGTCCGGGATGTACAGCGAACATTGAAATTTTATTCCCGGGTGTTTGGCATGAAAGCGATGTACCAGGAGGAAAAGATGATACAGCTAACTACACCTGGTAATCATGACATCCTGGTCTTTGAGGAAAAACAAGATGCGCCCACAGGACAAACAGGTGGTATTGCGCATTTTGGTTTTCGATTGAAAAAACCGGCGGATGTTGAAGAAATCCGTAAACTTATTGTAGAAGTTGGTGCAGAAATCATTGATAGTGGTGAGTTCGTTCCAGGGTCACCTTACATATTTTTTAAGGACCCGGATGGATACATTGTTGAAGTGTGGTATGAGGTGTTGACTGAGGGATTGGCGAAGGAATTTGGTTCCCCTGCCTCCTAGTCTTCGACTTTTGTTTTGGTTCAAGACTCGCCGGGGCTGATTGAAAAAGTTGAACTGTAATTTCTCAGATAGAATTTCATTCGGAGTTCGTTTGTGGTTTCTTGGTGACTTTGAGACTTTGTGGCCATAATTCATTTTTGCCACGAGGCCACAAATGAATCACGACCAAGAATGCGAATAAATTTAGCAGCCTCAGACCACGGTTTTTTCCGTAACTTCTTCAACAGGTACGTTTTCTTTTTTCTTTCCAATAATCAGCCTGATGCCCGTATCATAGGTAAAATATGCCCACATCCAATTAATAAACACCACCAGGCGATTTCTGAACCCAATGAGGGACATAAGGTGAACAAACATCCAGATAAACCAGGCACGAAAGCCTTGGGTCTTGTATGTCTTGCCAAATACTTTAAGATCAGCGACAGCCTTGTTTCTACCGATTGTTGCCATCGACCCCTGATCGTTATAACGGAATGGCTGAAGGTCTTCGTTCCTGAGCAGCCTTCTGAAGTTTTTTCCCAGCCATTTACCTTGTTGTATCGCGGGCTGCGCCATCATCGCGTAGCCCTCGGGATGTTCTTCGGTTGACATGGCGGCAATATCTCCGATGGCAAATACGTTTTCATACCCCTGAACGCGACCGTACGGATCAACTTTTAGACGATTACCTGTTGTTCCCATGGATCTGTCGAGGCCGTCAAGAAATGTTCCCGTTACACCGGCGGCCCAGATTAACGTACGCGTGCACAGAGATTCTCCTGTATCTAACTGAACTTTAAAACCGTCATAGGATTTTACCCTGCAGTTAAGCCAGAGTTTCACACCTGCCTGTTCAAGAATCTCCTTTGCTTCGCTTGCCGCCTGATCCGACATACCCTTCAACAGTTGTGGTCCGCTCTGGATCAGGTGAATGTCCATATTAACAAAATTCAACTCCGGGTAGTCCTTGGGAAAAACGTGTTTTCGCAACTCGCTCAGTGCACCTGCCAACTCTACGCCTGTTGGCCCTCCACCAACGATAACAAAATCCATCAGGCTGTTAAGCTGGATTTCATCTTTGATTTGCAGGGCCTTTTCAAAATTAGTGAGGATCGTGTTTCGAAGGGCGAGCGCATCCTCAACCGCCTTCATGGCAATGGCCTTCTTTTGTATCTCGGCATTGCCATAAAAATTGGTTGTTGCTCCGGTCGCAATAACGAGATAATCATATTCAATATACCCGATAGAAGTTTCGAGGATTTGTTTGTCTGTGTCGACGGACTGTGCCTCTGCCATCCGGAAATAAAAGTTTGGCTGATCATCAAAAATCTTTCGGAACGGATAAAGAATGGACGATGGCTCTATGCCTGCGGTAGCCACCTGGTAAAGGAGAGGTTGGAATGTATGAAAGTTTTGTCGATCAATAAGCACGACCTGCACAGGTGCCCGGCGCAGTGCTTTTGCCAACTCCAGTCCAGCAAAACCTCCGCCTAGGATAACAACCCTGGGTTTTTCACTTTTTTCGATTAGAGCTTCTGGCATCATCGCTAGATCCCTTAACAATTTCTTGGGCGATCTGGCTTAAAAATATGAAAATACTGCCGATTGCAGATCATCGATGAATGGGACGTAGTGTCCTTTGTGTATCCCTGCTCTAACAACGCTTTAGGAAACATCATCCTGGCTTCATGCGTGCGGGGTGCCTATGGCGAAGGATCCCCTGGATTTTAACTTGCATTTTCCAGCCGATGGGCCACACGTTGCCAAGGGGGGAAATGTTACATTCGCCAGACCGGCGCACGGCCATCACTCAGTGTGCCTGACGGCGAGGCAGGAATGCCTTGTTTTATAGATCAGGACTTCAGGCGTCTCTTACCAGGTGAACGGAACAGTTTTATTACCCCTAAATCGACGAGTTAGTTAACGCACTAAGGTTCTTCGAAATCTTAATCTGGCGTTTTTCTAACTCTGTACCATTCATATCGCAGCGCAATGTTCCATTTTCCATCACTACAAAACTGAATCCTGCCCCGCGCTTATGTAAGCCTTCCCGCTCGCTGATTATCATAATTGACTTCCCTTCCGTGAACTTTAGAATGTCATCCAGTGCGCTACTTTTGCCGTCAGCGAGATAGATGATCTGAGGCTGCCCAATGTCGCTGACATTTTCAACCTGGGTAACTTTTAGGATGTGACCATTAACATTTTTGCCGTTTTGTTTTAGCAGCTCGTCGTAGACTTTTGATTTTCCAAAAACGGTGATGTTGAATTCCCCATTCACGGCAGGCCATGAAGAATACTTCGCAATGTTGACGACATATAGTGAATATACCTGATAGTTCGTGGTTTGCGCTTTCGATGTGAAACTTAAAAGCGCGGCTATCAGAACAAGGTTTAGCTTAGACAATTTCATACGACCGTTATTTCTTAAAATTTAATTGGTAGGATAATTTGACAACATATTCGCGGCTCCTTCCTGGTATCGGACCATATGCGCCAGACCCACCATTATACGCCTGGGGTATTCCGGGTCTTTCATTAAACAGATCATATATGCCCGCGCCCAACGTGAGGCCAGGAACCACATTCCGGTAATTGCAGAATATATTGACCAAGAGGTATGGATCGAGTTTAGTGGCAACTGGTTCATACTCATCATCTACAGTAGCAAACGCATATCGCTTGCCGGCAAAGACGACGGTGGGGTTCAAGCTCAGTTTCGGAGTGATGTAAACATTCGTATTCCACGTAATTTTATGGGCTGCCATTCCAACGTATTGCCTCTTCGTTTGTGGGACCACGTATTTGTCAACAGTATTGTCTGAAATAGCCTGGCTGAAGGAGTAAGTGAAATGACTATACCATTTTTTCTTTCTTATGCTATAGACGAGTTCAATTCCCTGGCTTCCTGACTTATCATAGCTTTCATACCATTCATTAAAGTCATCTCCTTCACCTTCAGACCCGTAAATGATCACATCGCGCGTGGATATATGAAACGCGTTCAGCGCCAAAAGCATCTCCGGAGTAAATTGGTAGCCGAGTTCGAACTCAAACACATTTGATCTTTCAGGCGCGGCACCTGTGGTGTCCAATTGTACATTTTGCAGAGACGGGGAACGGAACGAGGCACTGTACAACACCTTGAAGTGCAGATTTTCAATTTTCTTGGTTAAGGCTATACGCGGAACAAAAGCTCCATCATATTTATTGTTTTTCTCGAACCGAAATCCTACCGTGGCATTGGCCAGTCTGTGCTTTAACAATGCCTCAGCGTAGACGGCCACATTATTGAGAGAAAGCATAGTTTCATCAACAGAAAGATCGATGCTCTTATCCGTAAAATACAGCGCACCGAAATTTAGATTCACCTTGCGACTTACATCATAATCAGCCTCGAGCTGTCCAAGAGTACGAATCGCCCTCACCTCAAAATCTGGCTCCGGGGTTTCGGGATAATCATAGAACCAGGGCACCTGGTTGAGGTACTGGATTCGCGGCGTAAGCTTAAACTTATCGGAGAGCTTGATCTTGTATTGAGCATCAAGCGCGTAGGTTTCGAACGACACAATGGACTGCGGATCGGACGTTTCAAATTTGTCATACATGCCACGTATGGACAGGCCGTTGTAACGCAACCCTATATTAACATTGAAGGGATCGGAGTCAGTGGCCTTAGACAGCAGCACTGGATCATAGGACTGAAATATGTCCTGGTAAGGTTGGTCGCTGACTATGCCTTTACCCTTAAAAAGCGAAAAGTCCCAGGAGATCCTTTGGTCGTTTGCGGCAGCAATTACTCCGGCGTTTGTGCGTCCCGTTGCTCCACTATGGAAACCCGCCGTACCGTATACCCCGATACCATTCAGGCTCGAAGCCGATTTTGTGATAATATTGATAACCCCATATTCCGCTGACCCTCCATAGCGTGCCGATCCTGGACCGCGAATAATCTCCAGCCGCTCTATGGCATCTACCGGAAAGCGATTGCCTACTGCCACACTTTGGTAAAGCAGTTCGTTAAAAGGTTGGCCGTCCATGAGTACAAGTACCTTTCCTTCGTTGGCCCAATTTCCCCTCAAACTCAAACCCATGACGAACTGCAAGTCCTGTGATATATCAAAACCGGGTACCAGCCTAAGCACATCCGTTATGTCGCGGGCGCCGCTGTTTTGTATTTCTTCGGAAGTGACGACGCTGATTATGCCAGGGGTTTCCCGGGTTGTAAGATTTTGTGATGATACCGACACATTCTTGTTAAGCATTTTTTGAAGATCACTTTCTTCCGTAAATGCGTTTAGGTTCAACAGCGAATCGAGGTCTTGTGCGGAAAGTAAATGACAGGATAGGGCCAGCACAGCAAGTGCATAGCTTAATTTATGGCGCATAGATAAACCGTTAGATTAAGGTTGTAATGTTATCTGTTGTATCACAATTAATAGAGTAGGTCCAGCGTAATATTAAAAAGTTGACCCGCAAAAAAATTTCGCTCCGCTATCCAACAGGAATACGAATTTAGGACAATTTTTGCTTGAGCATGATTTCCTACGGCGACAAAATAGAATGCAGCGGCGACGTTTATTGCGGTTCAACGGAAGCAGAAAAAATGCCTAAATTGGGATGGTGAAATAGATACGCTCATCGGGCCGAGTGGTTTGATGAAATAAACTGATTCAAGACCCCGGTCCAGTTTTGTAAACAATGACTCGGCGTCTCAACGGAGTCGCTGGAATATGTGATTTAAATAAAGGTGCGCCCGATGAAAAAATCATTCAAACCAGACAACTACAACTCCGTTTCTCCTTACTTCGTAGTGGATAATTGCAGAAAAATGATTGAGTTATTGAAAGCCATATTTGATGCCAAGGAGTTGCGCAAATATGAAAACCCAGACGGTACGATCATGCACGTGGAGTTACAAATAGATGATTCTGTTATTATGCTTGGAGACTCAAGCGATGCATATCCTGCAAATCAGTTACTCATTCACGTTTACGTGCCAGACGTTAAGGAGACGTTTAGAAAAGCTGTCGCGCTGGGGTGTGAGGTCGTCGAGGAGCCTGTTAACAAAGATGGAGATCCCGACGTTAGAGGAAGCTTTAAGGACTTCCAGGGAAATACATGGGCGATCGGAACGCAAATAACTTAGTCACAATTAATCCCTTTTTCAAGTTATAAATTATAAGACCTCCATTCAAGCCGGTCGGAGATCAGGCGCTGGCTTCCAAAGGCCTCTTCAGCTATTTTTTTTCCGCTCCGTAACTTGTTGTCCCCCAATTCCCCAATTGTCAGTTGGTACTTCATCTATTACTACGACTGTAGTAGCAGGATTCTTGTTCAACACTTTCTGCAACAAATCGGTGACTCCTTTGATTAGTTCAGCCTTCTGCTTCGAAGTGACTCCGTCGTCAGTTATCTTAATGTTGACGTAAGGCATAATAAATATTTTATAGTTAATCTTATTTCAATTTACTTCAAATTGACTTTTGGCGCGCTGTGCGTCTTAAGAATCGGGAACGGCACGTTGTCGCTACACGTTTAGCGTTATTAACGCTTCCATGGCTCCGTCCCGTGAGCGGGACGCTATTCGAACCTGACTACCATCGAGGCAGAACGCAACTGAAATTTCTCCCTGCCTTTGCCGGTCAGGCACGCGCCCATGCCCCTGCCGGGCCAAAGACAAAATTAGATCGCTTCCCGATAGTTATCGGGACCAAAAGCTGGAAGAAAACTTAGCACCACCGCCAGGCGGTCGACAGAGTGTGCGTTAATGAATCCTTTTTGCAAACTGAGTTCTATGCCGGCGCGATGGCCCGAGCCAAATGCGGGGGTGGCCCGGCATGAGGGTGGAAGCCATGCCTACGCTAAAGCTCCAGCAGGCAGGCATATTTGGCTCTTGATTTTTTTCGTTCTTTTTGTATCAAGACAAAAAGGACATAAGTGCCATCACGCAATAATCTGGACACACCATTTATTGACGACTAGACACCTATAGGTCATCCACGGTTCAAGGCCCCGCGAAGCGCGGGACGCTTTTGGAACGCTACTGAATTTTATCCTGCCTTTTGCCGTTAGACAGACTTATCCAAAAGCTGGAAAAAAATTAGTGCGGCTCCAAGCAGTCTCGAAGGATATTTAGTGGTTCACCCGCCGATGGTCAGGAATTTCCTCATTTGGCCGTCATTTGACGCGTTCAAACACATCCATCCATGTGAACTTCTTACCGTCATCAAATACGCTGACTCCCTTCATTTTTAGTCTATCGCCTTGCAGTTCTTCCGTCACTTCCGTCCTTCTTCCCCATAATTTTTTTGGGAAAGAGGCGAAGTCCAGGTTTGGCAAGTATTTTTCCCCTTGCTTGGTATAGGATCCACCCATGGCATGTTCAAATTTTTGGTCACGATTGCTTACGTACATCCAATGTGTCGGGGTGACAATTTGAAGTGCGGTCACATGCTCATTCGTATCCGAATGGCTCTTGCCGTCCGCCGTCGTGTAATCGGATGACAAGAGCTTCCACGTGCCGTTGGAAGGATTGTTTGGATAGGATTGTGCGGTCTTTATTCGTCTAAATACTAATTCTTCCAGAATGATTTTTTTTCCATCAGGTCGGGTCACCGTGCCGGATTGTATGAATTTATCACCTTCTATCTGCCAGGTGAAATCAGTCTTTACATTCTCGTAGATCGCGACTGACGACAAAGTTGGCAATTCATTGAACTTGTTTCCCTGGACTTGTATGGTTCCCGCGTAACAACGGTTAAACACAAGGGAATCAGCCTCAACGTCATGTGCTATAAGCATATAGTGTGTCGGGGTAATGATTTTTACCTCTCTGATGTGGGAAGTGTCGTCTGAGAACTTTTCGCCCTCCGCATTAATGCCTTTGATCGATACCATTTCCCAGGCACCTTCGAGGGGATGCTGCGCAATCGCATGAGACGCGATGATCAGGAAAACAGAAAATAAGATAGGAAATGCTTTCATAGGTTTAGGTCCGTAAAGCATTTAAGTAATGGAATTAAAACTGGAAAACCAACAACGCGTACAAAGACTTTTACGGTTGGTCACCGGTGGTGAATCAAGCGCTGAACTGGGCGATAGGACCATTTGGTCGCCTTTCCGCCACGGGAATCTTTGCGTTTATTCCCATCAGAATTTCCCTTGGATTTGAAATTATGAAACTAAATTGAAGTACGTCTCGGCTTGTTATGTTCCTCCAAGTAGTTTTTTACTTTCATCGCGCTTGTGCCAACCACTGCAATGGCGTTTCGTAGATCAGTAACAGTAACATCAAATAACTCACACCACGCCTGCACCTCGTAAATCTCATCTATATGAATTTTATCGATTTCTTCCCGATCGTGTAATTTTAACATTTCTTTCATACCCATCTCCTTTTGTAATAATTGATCAAAAACTATTCCAGCCCAGGATATTGTCCCTGTAATGGCTAACGTATCTTTTGAATGGATGCTGTAGATCATTATCTACAGCACTTTCTAATGTTGTTGTAATACTCAACAATAATTTTGAGCGTGTTCTTCAAATTTTTTTTAACATTAGATATCAAGCAGAATGATTCTCCATGGAGTTCTCCTTCAAGTCAAGAATTTATAAGGTTGGCATTAATCCCTGTGTGGAAGTTCCGTCAAAAATTACTGCTAAACTTCATCCGACGAGAGGCTACATACCCGTCAGCGGAAAAATTAATAAATATCCATTCAAACAGACGTTGGTTCCCGTCAAAGGAGCACTATATCGTTTATTCGTCAATGGAGAGATGTTGAAAGGTACTGGACTCAAAGTTGGCGACACCGCGCATTTTTCCATTGAACAGGATTTTGATCCGCGAGAAGTTTCGATGCCAAAAGAATTCAAAGCGCTATTGAAGGCGGAACGTGTATTTGAGAAGTTCAGCAACCTCACTCCCTCCAGGCAAAAGGAAATTCTAAAATATCTAACTTATCTTAAATCTGAAGAAGCACGACAGCGCAATATGCTCAAGGTTATCAGTCAATTAAAGCGATAGACATCTTGTGGGAATTTAATTTCTAATCAAATAGTATCTTCGAACTGATTACATTTAATCATATTCGGCTCCAGAGCCCCTCCTTGGATGTCGACGTCAATCATACTAAATGCATAATCAGCAACAATTTTGAAATGCGTGTGATCTCTTTTCTAGGAGGCTCCTACGGAGCCGGGGTCGTGCCCTAGTCATTTTCTATAAACAGGAGGCTCCGATGGAGCCGTGTGATCTTAGTAGAATTCAATGGCTGTGCTAAGGTAGAGAAATTCAATTCTCGTTGGCTAATGAGCATTGCACTCTGTGCATTTCGACGATGATAAAAATCAATCGGCATATCCCGCTCCATAGGAGCCTTCTGTTTATAGAACGGCGTAACCTGCAAAACGACGGTTCCGTAGAAGCCTCCTTTTAATGTCGGGGTCAATCATACGTGATGCATGATCAGCAACAATTGTGAAATGTATGTGATGATGTCTTTTCGCCAACGGAAAACAATGTTGGATTGAAATTAATCCAGGAGGCTCTGCGGTGCCGGGATCGAGCTCTGGTCATTTTCGATAAACAGGAGGCTCCGATGGAGCCGTGTGATCTT
>JAICGJ010000185.1 GCA_025923195.1 Chryseolinea sp. | reverse complement strand
TTGTGCTCTTTGCGTTATTCCTTCGCGCCCATCGCGTGAAACAGGATTTTACCGCAGAGAGAAATACCGAGAAAAATTACGCAGAGTCTTTATTAATTTCTCCCTCTGCGGCTCTCAGGGCATTCATCTCTGTATTTTTTCTCTGCGGTAAAAAATGCTTCCAAATTAGAATGCAATTTTTAAAATGTATTTCGAGTGTGGGTGTTTAGGTGTTTAGGTGTTTAAGTGTTTAAGTGTGCGGACTTTTGAGTAGGCAGGTTGCTTCTGAGCGCTAGTTTAAAATCGTCATTCTCATTGTAAGAACGTTTGTGCTCTTTGCGTTATTCCTTCGCGCCCACTGCGTGAAACGGATTTAACGCAGAGATAAATACCGAGAAAAATTCCGCAGAGAATACGCAGAGCCTCTATTAATTTCTTCCTCTGCGCCCTTTGGCATTCATCTCTGTATTTTTTCTCTGCGGTAAAAAATGACTTCAAATTGAAAAGGACCGTTTGCCTTCAGCACACTTTTCAATCGACCGCTCAATCTAAAATCTACAATCTAAACTCGTCAATTTTTTGTACCTTCCTCCTAAAATTTATTCCACTACCTCATGGGGTCGGCAAGGAAAAAAATCACAGTACTCACCGGCGCGGGTATTAGCGCAGAAAGCGGAATTCCGACATTCCGTGATGCAGATGGGTTATGGGAAGGATATGACGTAATGGAGGTGGCGACACCAGAGGGATGGCGTAAAAATCCAAGTTTGGTCCTTGAATTTTATAATCAGCGGAGAAAGCGCGCATTGGAAGTAAAGCCCAATCGCGGTCACGAGATACTCGCGGAGTTAGAGCAAAATTTTGACGTTACCATCGTCACACAAAACGTTGATAACCTGCATGAGCGCGCGGGTTCATCCCACGTCATACATCTTCACGGAAGCTTGTTTGAATCGCGAAGCTGTAAGAATGAGAAATTAGTTTATCCTATTGAAGGTTGGGAGCTAAAATTGGGAGATCTCTGCGAGGAGGGCTCACAGCTTCGGCCTAACATTGTTTGGTTTGGAGAAATGGTACCCCTTATGGGAGCTGCCGCAGAGCATGCGCGGCGTTCCGATATTTTTTTAGTTGTGGGCACTTCGATGTTAGTTTATCCGGCAGCCGGCTTGATCGATTATGTTCCCTTCGACTCGCCGAAGTATGTGATAGATCCTAATATGCCGGAGGTATCGCACATACCCTACGTTTATAAAATTGCGGAAAAGGCAAGCACCGGAATGGAGATGTTAAGAAAGGAATTGTTGCAATATTCAAACTGACGTTCGGACTCGCAGGACAGCAACAGGGTTTCCTTTGCACACCCTTTTAGAAACCGTCATCCTGAGCGGCACGGCGCGTGGGTCTGTGCAGCGAAGGATCCCCTGGAACTTAGCGCAGCTATTCTTAACGACAAATAGCGTTCACGTTGCTTGAAGGAGATCCTTCGTTCGCGCTAGGCCCCCAGCGTAACTCTCCGAAGGAGTCCTTTTGGACACGATGGCGATTTCATACGAGGGTCCGCTTGTTATCCCCGCCGTTCACTTTTCACTTTTAACTTTTCACTTTTAACTTACTTTTCACTTCTCATCTATGCGCTATCAAAAACTCAATCACTGTCGCATTGTAACGCCTTGTCTCCTCCACAAATGGAAAATGTCCGCTCTCTTTAAAAATCACCAGTTTAGAATCAGGAAGTTGTTCATTCAAGCGTTGGATAGAACTGAACGGTACAACATCAGCCACGCCATGGATGATTAGCACTGGACGTTCTAACGATGGGAGGGAATCATAAAGATTTGCACCAACTGTCGGATCTTTCATCAATGCCGTGAACAGACTATTATTTGCCGTGCCGAAATTATCAGGAAGATCAAAACGGATTTTGGAAATATTTTCCGTGTTATATGCGGACGCTTTAAAGCTCAAACGAAATAACTCCTCGTACCTTCTGCTATCCAGGTTTCTATCGCTCATGATCCTGGCCCGCGTTGTACTATCTTCCTTCGTTGTTTTTTCTCTTACGACCTCTGCGGCCTCCTTATCAAACTCGCGGCTAAACATGGATGGGTTGCTAAAGATCAAGGCATTTACTTGCTCTGGATTTTCCAAAGCATAATAAGCAGCAAGCAGCGCTCCCCAGGAATGAGCAAGAATATTTAGTTTTTCAATCTTCAGTTTTCGCCGGATGGCTTCAATGTCGGCCACTAGGAATTTTATGGAGATCGAATCAGTCGCCGGAATTGCTGATTTACCACACGCTCGCTGATCGTAGTAAATGACTTGAAAGTTTTTCTCTATATCGCCAAGGTGGGGAATGAAGTATGCGTGATTGAGTCCAGGGCCGCCATGCAGTACAAGTAGGGATTCGCCCTCGCCCGTTACCTTGATGTACAGATTGGTGCCATTAATTTTGGTTATTCCATCAAGCTTAGTTGTCTGCGACCATGCTGTGGACGACAAAAATATGATCAAAAAAATCAGTATGGATTTCACTGGCTGTATTTCGGAACATTTTTCTTCTTCAGTATCGCACCCGTTAGCGCGGCGAACCCCCCCACCAGTCCCCCAACCACCGCCATCAGCAGAAACAACCATATTTTGTTATCAAGGCTGAAGATGTGTGCAACCCGTTCCACGAGGTCAGTTGCAGATGATGAATTCATCGTCCAGGCTTTGAAAAGCCACAACAGCGCAACCCCCAAAAAGCCGGCAACGAAATTTGCATTGGATTTAAGAATGTATCCCATAATAAAAGCAGCGAAACCAACGGAATACCAAGGTAGAAAGATCTGAAACAAATGCGCCAGAAAAACTATACCAAAAAGTTGAAGAAGAAATTTCATCTGACAATTTTTTTATCGCTACTGCTAGTTGTTACAATTCATCCATATCATCTATCGCTCCCTCGGGTTGAGGATCATCCTATGCTTCGCAGCACTATCGCCATCCTCAGGTGTTCTCAAAAAGTGTAAAGGAAAATACCTCCCCTCAAGCCACCGACCCAACATATCAAGATAGTGCGGACTCCCTGGATTACCCGACTGTCCCCCCGGGTAAGTCGCCCATGCTTTCATACCGGACTTTTCAAGGCTCACGACCATGCGCCACGAGGGTCCATGTGTCCGGGACAGCGCATTTACCATATCACGTCCTCCGCCCGCTTTGATGTGAACGTTCAAGGCTTCGATTCGAAGGAGATGTGTTAAGTAACTGTCTTTATATTCAGCCCAGGTGGGACGCACAACGTTATGACTGGACTGACTACTATCGGAGTGCTCAATGATCCAGTCTTCGATATCCTCTACACCAAATGTAAATGCCTTGCGGACAACATCCCTTGCTGTCTCTTTTTCCTGCGTTCCTTGAATATCAAAAAATGAAAGATCAGGCTTATCGCGGATGAGCTTGATGGTGTTGAATGAAGTCGGGCGACTTAATATTATCTTTTCATTGTTTAATTCGTCCCACGCGAGGGTCATGATGTTGGTCCACCATGCTTCAAAATAAGACGCTCCTTCCGATTGTGTCGAATTGGTAAAGTCCCATGATCTCAGGATAGCATACGCTCTGGCTTCTTCTTTAGTAAATGTGGTGGTATCCAGGTATTGAAAGAAAAGTGGCAGACTTTCGGCAGCTTTTAGATTGAAATTATCGTTCTGCAATGCCATCATATCCTGTGTGGTAATTGAAGAAGAGGAATCTAAAACATCATTGATGCGCCTGTTGCGATAGCTTTCATAGCTTGTAGCAGTGATGTAATATGGATAAGTTTCGTCCACCGGAAACTGGTTCGCAGAGCTGACAAATCCTCGGGAAGGGTTTTTATCCATAACATTCTGTTCATTAGGAATGAACGCTTGCCACCCGTTTACGCTATGGCTTCCATCCAACACAAATTTTCCCTCATCCTTTCTCCTGGCGGGATACTTGCCCTGAACACGCATGGCAATGTCACCAGAGACAGAAGCGAATACGAAGTTTTGAGCTGGCGCACTATATGAATCAAGCGCCGCCATATAGTCACCATGATTCTCGGCCCTGTTGAGGTTGAAGAAGGTGTTAAATTCGTCCGACCCATCATGCGATATCCAACGGAACGCATAGTGCTTTAGATTGTCTTCAGCGTGGTAGCTTTCGTCGTATGTAACAGGTCCCCAATGGGTATAGATAACGGTGTCATAAAATATCTGTTGATCGCGGACATGGAAGGCCTCTACAACTTTCTTAGTATTCATCCATTTGCCGTCCATCAGATATTGCTCTTTGCTATCGTCCTGATAGGTAATCCTAAACCAGTCCACAAGGTCGCGTTGGGCATTGGTCAAGCTCCACGCGATAGAATCGTTGAAGCCAATAATAACGGCAGGTGTACCCGGAAGTGACGCGCCCATACAATTGATTCCAGGGGCGTTCAGTTGAATTCCATACCATATGCTCGGGAGATTGAGGTTTAAATGCGGGTCTCCGCATAACATCGGACTACCCGTTGACGTCTTCGCGCCGCTTACCGCCCAGTTATTGCTTCCTGTGTTGGGATCAGGGTCGGGGAGTTTGTTTGTCAACTTAATTAATTCTTCCGGCAAGGCCATTGGCAGTGTATCAGAAAGTATCGATGCAAATTTCCATCCTCCGGGCTTGCTGACGATGGGGTCCTCGGGAGTATCACGGTCGGGGTAGAGCACGTCAACGATTGCCTTATTGTAAAGCCGGAGTGCGTTCGTCATCTGCATATCCTTATGGCCCATATTTAGAGTCTGCGCCATAGACTTAAGCAATAACGCGCACTTAAGGGGAGTCCAAGGTTCGGGCTTATAGTCGAGAAGTTTATATTCAAAAGGTAGTGTTTCATATTCCAGTGACGCTATATAGGCATTAACGCCTTTTGAATACCGGTCGGCCATCACCACTGACTTTGAATTCTTACCCAGCGCTTGCAGCGTATTTTCGGCGGCGTAGACCATGCCAAGTCGTCGCTGCCCCCGGTCGTAATTAAGGATGACACCATTCTTGCCTTCGCCGGTGATTTCGGATACTCTTCCTGCTGCGGCATGCGTTTGAAACTCCATTTGCCACAGCCGGTGGGTTGCTGTAATATAGCCTTGCGCGAGGTACAGGTCCTCGTCATTGTTTGCAAAGATGTGCGGGATATCAAGGCTGTCGAATACAACCGTCACTTTATCGTGGAGCCCAGGCAGGTCCAGCGTAATTGACTCGGTTGGCGTAGAGGTCTCGAGGTTCCGCCAAAAACCATCGAACGGATCAAGAAACTTCCCCAGTGCTGGAACGGGGTTTCCCTTGATAACCCAGCGATTGTCAAATACATAGATCAATGAACACGTGATAGCTAAACAAAGAACAAATTTTAAAATGCGCATCGATAATGGTTTCAGGTTACAAGTTTAAGGTTTAAGGTTGCGTGTATGAAAGGATTTGAGCTTTAGTTAGGGGTTGAGGTTTGAGGTTTAGCGTTGCTTGAAGTGTGTAGGCCAGTTAAAATTAAACCTAAAGTAGGCAGCGTTGAACGTTGCCGATGCTCGTGAGCGAAGCACAATGCAACAGTATTCGGCGCCAGAAACTTCAAACATTAAACCTGAAACTTCAAACTATTAACTATTTTCGAGCTTGAAATATTCCGGGAAATATAACGATAATCGTTTTGAAGAGCATTCTCTCCCAGTACACCAAAGCGCAGATAAAAAAGGCCAGGAGCATAAAGGCTATCTTTTTTGATATTGATGGCGTTCTCAGCGATGGTAAGATCATCTATGACGAAACGGGCAAGGAGATCAAGAATTTCAGCGTGAAGGATGGTTATATCATCAGACATCTCAAAAAAGCTGGCATCATTGTCGGCGCCATATCAGGACGCGATTCCGGCGTCACTCAAAAAAGGTGTGCAGAGTTGAAGTTGGATTTTTGTCACCAGGGAATCATGGACAAAGCGTCAACGTTTGAAAAGTTAGCCCGGCACTACCATCTCAAGCTTAAAGAAGTGGCATTCATCGGCGATGATATCAATGATCTTTGTGTTTTTGAATTGTCAGGCCTTAGCGTTTGCCCCGCCGATACCTTTCGATACATCAAGGACCGGACTGATCTCACCACCACCGCTAAAGGTGGTGAAGGTGTTCTGCGAGAGGTGGCCGACCTTGTCCTTGCAGCGCGAGGGGAATTCGAAAGGGTGCTGGAGTCGGAGCGTAGGAAGGATTGAAAGATTGGAAAATTGTAAAATTGAAAGATTAAGGAGTACAGCACATTTGGTTTTTATAAAGAGGGATAACGAGCACAAACTCTTTGTGAAACTTCGTGACTTTCTGCCTTAGTGGCCAGACTTTAAATGACTTGACAAAATAGATGTAGTAAAATGAAAGTATGCACCCCTCACTGTCGACTGTGGACCGTGGACAAGGAATCGAAAGATTGAAAAATTGTAAGATTAAGGTGCAGAAACATTTGGTTTTTATAAAGAGGGATAACGAGCACAAACTCTTTGTGAAACTTCGTGACTTTGCGCCCTGGTGGCGGGACTGATTAAAAAAATGGGAAGATTGCCTTTGCTTTAGTAATTGATTTTGCGGTTAAGAATAAATGGAAAAGTTTAAAGATAAAGTACAGATCACAGATAATATAGAACTCGGCGGTGACCGTATGGTGCTGTTCGCCGGACCGTGTGCTGCCGAGAGTTATGATATCTGCATGGAGACGGGCGAGGTTGTGAAGTCACTATGCTCTGCAATGGGCATCGACTATGTTTTCAAATCTTCTTTCGATAAAGCTAACCGTACCTCGTCTGACTCTTATCGCGGCCCCGCCATCGAAGGCGGTTTGGAAATTCTCTCACGCGTCAAGAAGGACCTGAACGTACCCATCGTCACCGATGTACATGAGTCCTACCAATGCGCGGAAGTAGCCACGGTGGTTGACGTACTTCAAATACCCGCTTTCTTATGCCGGCAGACAGACCTATTGAAAGCTGCCGCTCGTACGGGCAAGGCCGTCAAGGTGAAGAAGGGACAGTTCATGGCACCCGAGGACATGAAATACGCCGTCGACAAGGTTCGGGGTGAAGGCAATAAAAACGTCTTTCTTACGGAGCGTGGCGCCAGCTTTGGTTATCATAATCTCGTGGTCGACATCAGGTCGCTACCCATTATGCGCCAATATTCGCCCGTAATTTTTGATGTCACCCACTCCATCCAACAGCCAGGTGGAATGGGCGGGTCGTCCGGTGGCCAGCGCGAGTTTGCCCCCTTTCTCGCACGTGCCGCCGCCGCTGCCGGAGTAGACGGTTTCTTTATAGAGACACATCCCAATCCCAAGAAAGCCCTAAGCGATGGACCCAATATGATTCCACTGGCCGAGATGGGCGAATTCTTGCAGATGATTCATGATTTCTGGAAAATGCGAATTAGTTTAAAGTTTCAGGTTTAAAGTTTCAGGTTTAAAGTTTCAGGTTTAAAGTTTAAGGTTGCGCGGAGATGACGTTTTGGTGGGATTTCGAGTCACTTTTCCGTTGAAATTTATAAGTATATAAATCTGATTATCATAGCTTTAAAATCATTGACTTCCATCTAGCTTGCATATCGTATAGGTCGCAGGCGCACGCCCAAATCTTTCAACGAAAGGTGTTGCCTAGCCCGCAACCTTAAACCTTAAACTTTAAACCTTAAACTTTAATATGGACGCTCAACGCTGTGCAAGCACAAACCTTAAACCTTAAACCTGTAACCTGAAAATATCTTGCGCAATTCCCCACAACCCTTACCTTTGCAGCCCAATAATCTATTGAATTAGTGGACTTAAGTTTTAGTCTGGTTTTTACGCTGGTAGTAGTCGTTTTTCTGGTTTTCGCACTCTACAAAGAGATCTTTAATCCAGCGTTTACATTCTTCATCAGCACGGTCGCGCTGCTGTTGACAGGTATCATCGACCCTACCGAACTTTTGCGAGGACTGGCGAACCAACAGATCATCATCATCTTTTTGTTGGTACTGGTCACAGCAGGTATACGCCTGATCTATGGCTCCGAGATCTTTGGAAAACTTTTTAATCCGCGTCTGAAGCCCAAGGCATTTTTGTTGAGAATGATGGTGACGGTTTCGACCATCTCGGCCTTTCTCAACAACACTCCGATCGTTGCCTTCATGATCCCGTACGTCAAGGATTGGGCGCAAAGAACGGGTCATCCTGCTTCAAAATTCCTCATCCCGCTCTCCTTTGCGACCATCCTAGGAGGCATGATCACCGTGATCGGCACCTCCACGAACCTGGTCCTCAATGGCCTCATTGATCAATACAATTTGCCGCTGCTAGGTGTCGAAGATTTCCTGTACCTGGGTATTATCGTGACCATCGCAGGCTGGATCTACCTCTATTTCGTAGGCTATAAACTTTTGCCCTCGAATTCCAACAAGATCGAAGACTTGCGACTGAATGTAAAGGAGTACATCGTTGAAACAGAAATTTTTTCAGGTTCACCTCTGATTGGAAAGAACGTTAAACGCGCCGGTCTCCGGCAGCTTCAGGATGTATTCCTGGTTGAGATCATTCGCGGCGACAAAATTATTTCACCGGTTTCACCGGAGGAAGTTCTCTCAGAAGACGACTTACTGTTTTTTGCAGGCAATACGCAGTCTATTTATAATTTGATAAAGGAGGACAATGGTCTGCGCATACCGCGGCAGGACAAACTGGAAACCGAAGGACAGTTTAACTTTGTTGAGGCCGTTATTCCCGCGCATTCAGATCTGATCGGCATGCGCATCAAAGACTCTGACTTCAGAAAAAAATTCAACGCATCCATTATCGCCATCCATCGCGATGGCAAGCAAGTCCCCGGCAAAGTCGGGGAGATGACCCTATCAGGAGGTGACTTTTTGCTCCTCCTGGCTGGAGAAGGCCGTGAAAACGGACATCATGATAATAATTTGTTCTTCTTATCAGTTCCAAAAAAGATTGCTGCGCCGAAGGTAAAATCATATAAGTGGCTGGGTGCCGGCGCATTTGTGTTTTTGCTCATTGGAATTATCGGACCAGAGGTCCAGTTGTTTGGAATAACGATTGCGTTGCCGCTATTTAATGTCTGCATTGGTATCCTCGTGGCCATGGTGCTATTTGGAGTGCTGAATATTACTGAAATCAGACGAGAACTAGACCTGAGTCTGTTATTGGTGCTCGTCTGTTCCCTTGCCATAGGTGTGGCGTTGAAAAAATCTGGGGCTGCCGATCTGCTTGCCGGACTGCTGATTTCCTCCGGGAAGGCATTCGGACCCGTCGCGGTTCTTTCTGCGCTCTTCCTCGTTACAACGTTGTTGACTGCGCTCATCACAAATGCCGCTGCGGTATCGATTGTTTTCCCTATTGCCATGTCGATGGCTGAGCAAATGAGTTTATCTGCAACACCTTTTTTTGTGGCAATTGCTTTTGCCGCCTCGGGAGATTTTATGACACCTATCGGATATCAAACAAACCTGATGGTCTATGGACCTGGTGGCTATAGGTTCAAAGATTTTGTGCGCGTGGGCACCTTTTTAACAGTCATTTATAGCGTAGTTTGCATTTTATTTATTTCATATTTCTACAACCTTGTATAGCGTGAACCATATCTATCCCATTAAGACTAAAGTCAGCAAGGAACAGCGTGAGCAGTTGATGGAACAGCACGCGACGTTGATCTGGTTCACGGGTTTGTCGGGCTCAGGAAAGTCGACACTTGCCGTTCAGCTTGAGGCCCAACTGCACAACCTTGGCTACAAGACATACTTGCTCGATGGGGATAACATTCGTGCTGGATTGAATAAGGATCTGACATTTACCGACGACGGCCGCGTGGAAAATATCCGGCGGATAGGAGAAGTCTCCAAACTTTTGCTGGATGCAGGCGTAATCGTGTTGTCGGCTTTCATTTCACCTTTCCAGGCAGACCGCCGGCAAGTAAAAGAAATAGTAGGAGCAAAAAATTATATTGAAGTTTTCGTCGACGCTCCATTGGAGGTCTGCGAACAGCGCGACGTAAAAGGGCTTTATAAAAAAGCACGCGCAGGAGAAGTAAAAAATTTTACCGGGATCGATTCACCCTATGAAGCGCCAACGGATGCAGACATGGTTCTCCAGACGGGCGAGTTAAGCGTGGAGGAATCGGTGGGGAGGTTGATGGAGTTTGTGGTACCGAGAATTAGTTTAAAGTTTAAGGTTTAAGGTTTAAGGTTACGCTCTAAGCGTCAACCAACCTTAAACTTGAAACTTTAAACCTGTAACTTTAAACTCTAAGTGCAAGATGTCGAAGTTTTAAACACGCAACTAGAGGCTGCTGAAAAAGTAAAAGGTCTTATAAAAGCCGTAAAAAAATAAATTCATTTAATGATTAAATTTTTATAACACGAAATAAATGCAAAGAAAAAGAGGGTACAACCTTAAATACCTTGCACTTTAAAACCTTATTACCTTAGTAGCATGAAGAATATGCATGAATCAACCTTATTACCTTATGATAGAGACTGCAATCTATCAGCATTAATTATCAATTTCACCCAGATCAATAAGGTAATAAGGTAGAGCATAAACTAACATGCCTTAGCTACTAAGGTAATAAGGTTAATTATTTCAACATTTTCAGTTGACCCTAACTTAAAAAAATGAGTCAATACTATTTAAGTCACTTAAAAGAACTGGAAGCGGAGGCAATATTTGTGATCCGTGAAGTTGTGGCGCAGTTTGAGAAGCCTGCTTTGTTATTTTCAGGTGGCAAGGATTCCATTGTGTTAGCCTACCTGTCGCGCAAAGCCTTTTATCCCGCCCGCATACCATTCCCGTTGGTTCATATCGACACAGGACACAATTTCCCCGAAACGATGGAATACCGAGACTGGCTGGTCAATGAACTTGGCGTCAGACTCGTTGTAGGGTCCGTGCAGGAAAGTATTGACAAGGGACGAGCGAAGGAGGAAACCGGTTGGAATGCCAGCCGCAATGCACTTCAAACGGTGACGCTATTGGACACCATTGAAATGAATAAATTTGATGCTGCCATGGGTGGAGCTAGGCGGGACGAAGAAAAGGCGCGCGCCAAGGAACGGTTCTTTTCACACAGGGATGAATTTGGCCAGTGGGATCCCAAGAATCAGCGTCCGGAGCTATGGAATTTATTTAATGGCCGTAAGCACATCGGCGAACACTTCCGCGTATTCCCTATCTCCAACTGGACGGAAATGGATGTCTGGCAATACATTTTCACCGAACAGATCCAGATCCCGAAGTTATACTTTGCGCACGATCGCGAAGTCATCATCCGCGACGGAACGATACTGTCAACGTCACCCTGGCTGAAGTTGAAGCCCGGAGAAGAGCCCGTGCGAAAGGTTGTCCGCTTTAGAACCTGTGGAGATATGCCCATTAC
>JAICGJ010000184.1 GCA_025923195.1 Chryseolinea sp. | reverse complement strand
TATTCCATTTGAGTCCAGGAGGTTCGAAAAATTTCCACCTCTTATCTCGCCTTATTTTGAAGCTAAGAAAAAAATATATGAAAACTGATGACGAAATTCGAAAAGATGTGATGCAGGAAATCCGTTGGGACCCTCAATTAACCAATATAGCACCTCAGATTGGTGTAACGGTGAAAAATGAAGTGGTTACACTTTCCGGCATTGTCGATTACTATGCTCAGAAACTTGCCGCAGAGAATGCTGCCCAACGTGTTAGTGGCGTAAAGGTGGTGGCTACAGACATCGAGGTAAAAGGAGTTAAGGAATCGCAATTGAAAACGGATGCACAGATTGGAGAAGCAATTCGAAATGCCTTAACCTGGCACAGTGCCGTTAATGAAGATCTTATCCATATTAAGGTGGACGATGGTTGGGTTTACCTTGAAGGGACAGTGGATTGGGATTATGAACGGAAAGCTGCAGAGACAGCAGTCGAAAATATTATCGGTGTGAAAGGAGTGCTTAATAAAATTAAAATAAAAAATATCCCTGTAGAGACAAAGGAGGTGAAGAAAAGAATTACCGCTGCCTTTCACCGGCAGGCAACTGTGGATTCGTCCAATATATCTGTGGAGGTTGATGGAGCTGTGGTAACGCTTACCGGAAAAGTGAGAACATGGCAGGAGCGAAAAGACGCTGAAAAAGTTGCATGGTCTATGCCCGGCGTAGCCGAAGTAAAAAATAATTTGTTGATCGATTCGCAAATTTATGCGCTTTGACAAGACCTGAAAACTGCGTGGTTTCTACTAAGAGGTCTCTAAGGCATCTCGTACATCATTCTTGAAGCCTCAAGTGAAGCGTAGATTGGACGGGAGAAGATGCTTAAACCAGCATTTGAACACCCGTAAAAGAAACTGGGACAGTATTTGAAGATGACGGATCCCATAAAATGCCTCCTTGAAAGGGGCTGAACTTGTGAGGTCGTAAAGGCAGTGTAAGACCCGCTTCTTTCTTTTAAGCACCCGATCAGTCACTATTGACATAAATCAGTTGAATAACAAGCGAAGATCATAATGCTAATCGAAATGGTCCTATACATTTATCTCGTGATCAATTAAGAAAAGTTTTCAGTATGTCAACCACAACAACTTCAGCACTTTTAGAACTGCAACAACGGCTGAGCATGCTCAAACCTCCAATTGATAAAAAGGTCTTTGTAGGATTTGATGGCTTTGTTGATACGATCAAAAAGGCCGTAAAACAAAAACAAAATCTAAAAACTGAGTATTATAAAACGTTGCGGGAGTTCTCAGAACGTATTTCCGCTGCCACGGGTAAAAGTGGCCAAATTGAAATGGTGACCCAAAAGACAAAACTTGGAGGCAACGCGCCTATCTTATCTAACACATTGGGGAAACTGGGCATCTCGAGTTTTTGTATTGGTAGTTTAGGTTATCCTGAAAGGCATGGGGTATTCTCCACTATGAGTGAAAGATGTGATGTAATGAGCGTATTGAACCCGGGTGAAAGCGATGCAATAGAATTTGAGGACGGTAAAATGATTTTCTCCGAATTAAGCGTATTTGACCACTATGACTGGCAATTCATAAAAAAAAAGGCCGATGAAGAAAAGCTAAGAAAAGCGGTTGCTGAAAGTAATCTCCTCGCCTTTGTTGATTGGGTTAATCTCCCCCACGCCAGCGATATATGGGAAGGTATCCTGGCAGATATTATTAAGCCCTCAGGAAAGAAAGATTTTTTGTTTTTGTTTGACTTGTGCGATCCCTCCAAAAAGACCACAGAGGAGATAGATGAAGTTCTGGACCTGATGAGCTGTTTTTCATCCTACGGAAAAGTTACGTTAGGCCTGAACGAAAACGAGACTCTTAAAATCTGGTCTGCGATCAATGGCTGTTATGAAAAGAGGAAACTTCCTGATGTTACAGAGGCAGGTGATTTTCTATATAAAACAATGAACATTGATTGCCTTTTAGTTCACCCAATAGACCGGACGATTGCTTTCCACCAGCGTGATACACTGGAATTACAGGGCAGGCTCGTAACAAAACCAAAAGTTTTAACAGGCGGTGGTGATAATTTGAATGCTGGATATTGCCTTGGCTTGCTTTCGGGATTTTCATTGCCACAATGTATGCTTTTAGGTATGGCGGCCTCTGGTGCCTACATCCAAAATGGAAGTAGCCCAGACATTCAAGCGATAACTAATTATCTCGGCACTTGGATAAACGATCTCCGGTCAACCTCTGAAAGTTCAAACACACATTACGTACAAGCCTGAATTGAATAAAATAGAATTATGAATAAACTCCTGCTATTTACTTTTGCGTTAGTTTCAGTTAGTGAGACCCTTGCGCAACTTGAGTCCGGTGAAAACGTGATCATCAGCAATAAAGTGGGCCATGATCTTTATGTCGCCGGTGGAACTGTTTCAGTTAATGCACCGATCGAGGGGGATCTAACTGTCGCTGGAGGAACAATTACTGTTACTGATACCGTTGCCCAGGATATTCTGGGAGCAGGAAGTAATCTAATTCTTAATGGATATGTAGGTGATGATGTCCGTTGCGCTGGAGGGACTATCAGACTATCCAATAATGTTACGGGGGATGTTATCATAACGGGAGGTACGATTACTATTGATGAGAGCGCAATTATAAATGGTGACCTTCTTGTGAGCGGGGGAAGAGTAATCCTCGATGGCGAGGTTAAAGGATCTCTCAAGAGTGCATCCGGTGAATTGATTTTTAATGGAAAGGTGCAACGTGATATTGACTGTCGAGGTGGGAAAATTGCAATCAACGGAACGGTGGTTGGAAATACCATAGTGGCGGCAAATACAATTGAATTAGGTTCTCAGGCACATTTCAATAAAGACGTGACATATTGGAATAACGAGGGATCATTGGATTTTGGAAATTCTTTACATGGCGGGAAGGCAAGGTTCGATTCTTCCCTTGAGCCAGATTCTGGCAAATGGCATTTTTTGGGATTTGCTTCATTTCTGCTCCTATTGTGGTATCTGGGTACTGCTTTGATGATGATAATTTTGATACACTATTTTTTTGGCGGCACATTCAAAAAAGCTGCCGATTCAGTCAAGAACAGTTCGCTAAAATCGTTGGGACTGGGATTTTTGTTTGTGGTTGGCGTTCCGATTGCTATCGTCGTAACGGTGATTACGGTTGTGGGAATACCGATTGGAGCTTTGGCGCTTATCGCGTATGTAACTATCCTCTTACTTGGCACTGTCATAGTAGCGCTGCTGGCAGCCCATTGGATCAATAATACTTATTACCATTCCGCATGGCAGACCGGGAGAGTGGTGCTTATCGCTTTTTGTATTTTTGTTTTTCTGAAGCTAGCTTCCTTAACACCATTTGTCGGACCGCTCGTCATGGCGTTGCTGGCTTGCATGGCTTTTGGTGGGATCCTGCTAAATGTAAAATGGAAACGGAATAAAGAGGTGGCAATAACCTGAATTTACACATGTATAACCTTGTCCAAACCGGGCATTTACCTAAAAAGAAAAGATCTGGATATGCCAGGGAGTATTTTAAGAAACGGTTAGAGAGAATAGACAAGATTCTCCATAGAAAAGAAGCAGAGATCACAAAGGAAGACGTCCATGAATTACGGCTTGAAATTAAAAAATTAAAAGCCTTATTTACTTTACTCCGCCATGGCAAAAGCAATTTCCCGGCGCGTAAATATTATAAGCCACTCAAAACCATCTTCGAAAAGGCCGGTGAAATACGCATCATTCACGTTGAACTGGAATTATTAAAGCAATATATTACTGATTCCTCGGATCGTTACCTTGAGCATCTCCAAAACCTTACGCATGAAAAAAGTGAAGGGTTAAAAATAATGATTAATTCCGATGCAATAGCGAAATTAAGAAGCAATAAAAAAGTGTTCACCCCCTTCCTGAACAAGGTTACTGAAAAACGAGTCAGACATTTTTTAAAAACGAACGCAGTAAAATTAAATGAATTACTCGAAAGAGGAATATACAAAGACGAAGATCTGCACGTGATACGAAAGAAGTTAAAGAGTTTTTACTTTATCGCAAAGATGACATATAAGGCTATGACGATCCCGGAGCCATGGAATAAATTACTGGAGTTGTTAGGAAAATGGCATGACGACCAGGTTGCTATCGAACACCTGCGGAAAGCCATTTATTCTTCACGTTATAGCCAAGACGAAGTCAACAAGTTGTATAAGGTCAAACGTGAAATAACTGAGAATCGGGAAAACTTATTTGACGAAATTGTGGCTACGTATTTTCTTATTGAAAATAAAGAAGGTACCATCAGTGTACCTGATAATTCTATGATAAATCAAATTCAGTGACTGTGATATCGGTTACTCATTACACTGATCGTCACTCAAAATTCGTCATTTGACATTCAAGTCATCGAGAGTATCTTAAAAGGGTTCAAACGAACTGGAATTTTGCACTATTTTAGGAGTGCATTATTCCTTAAGGGAATAGGTCCAAACCGGACACGGGATATTATTGACAACATCTTCCGTAATACTGCCAGTGAACAAATGTACGATACCTTTCCAGGCATGTGTACCCATTGCAATGAGATCGATCTGTTCATCGCGTGCAAACTTAATAATACCCTCTTCTGCATTACGATAATTTCTAAAGTGAAGTTTGCAATCTTTAAGCTTGTAGTGTTCAACAAATTCCTCGAGGGATGCCTTTGCTTCTAAGTCGGACCTGAAATTTAGAGGGGTATTTATTAAAAGTATGTGTAACGTCGCGTCAAAGAAATACAGAAGTTCTTTTACTTTGCCAACAAATTCAGCTTGATTCAGACCTAATGTGGTTGGCAGTAAGATTTTTTTTATCGAATGAATAGCAGGAGCGGTACGTACTGCTAGAACGGGGACAGGCGAATGACGAACCACCCTTTCAGTTGTTGATCCAATGAATATTTCCTGAAGTCCGGAGGCGCCGGTGGTGCCCATAATGATCAGGTCAATTTTTTGAGACTCAATTATACGCTTGAGTGCTGAAACGACAGTACCCTGAGAAATTTGAATACTTGTCTTAACGGTGCCTGCCAGACCATTTTTCATTTTTACAAATTGTTTTTTTGCGTCTTCCTCAATTTGCGACAGAAATAGAGGATCAACGGCCAACGCTGAAGCTCCCGCAAGTGTAGGGTCATACAAAAGTGGTATTTGAATGACATGAAGTACGGAGACTTCCCCACCTGTCATTGAGGCAATATTCACAGCCAGTTTAAATGCTTCCCGCGATGGGGCGGAAAAGTCACAAGGGACAAGGATCCTTTTCATATTATTGCTTTTTAGCGAATGTATTCATCTATTCCCTGGGGCTCGCTGATAACCCTTAGTTATTCCAATGACTGTTATCAGTACCAAGATTGGAAAATCATTTTTGCAACTGACTAAAATCATGTAATAGAAGAAGGCTACCTTATAATTTAGCGCATACAGTGGTTCTAAATATTGTTATCATGAAGAAAATACTAGTTCCATTCGATTTTTCCGATCAAGCGACAGATGCTTTTCGTTTTGCGCTCCAGATGGCAAAGCAATCAGCGTGTGAAATTCATTTATTGCATGTTGTAGAATTGCCGGTTTTATATGATACTGTTTTAATGCCCGCATTGTCTTTTGAAGAAGAGAATTTGCAAGACAAGAGGAGGAACGCAGATCTTAAGTTAGAGCGTCTAATAAAAAAATATTCATCTTCAGAAGTAAAGTTAGAGACACGGACTGAATTTGGACCTACATCGGCTACGATTCTAGCTTATGTTGATAAAAATGCTATTGATCAGGTCGTGATGGGGACGAAAGGCGCAATAGGTTTGCGCGAGATTCTCATCGGATCGAATACGGAGAAGATTGTCAGAGCTTCTAATGTTCCTGTAATAGCAGCTAAAAATTTTGTGCATCCCAGGGAAATTAAAAATATAGTATTTCCTAATACTCTTGAAACAGATTCCAATGAAGATTTAGTCATGAAGATAAAGACGTTGCAGCATAGCCTCGGCGCTACTTTGCATATTGTCTGGATTAATACGCCTTTAAATTTTAGACAGGACCTCGTGACACGTGAGCATTTAAGTCATTTTGCCAAACGATATATGATCAAGGATTACACCTTAAATATTTTCAACGACACGGAAGAAGAGGCAGGGATTGTCAATTTCACACACTGGATCGACGCCGATATGATTGCGCTAGGTACTCATGGGCGTAAAGGATTAGCGCATATTCTTGCTGGAAGCCTTGCCGAGAACCTGGTTAATCACATAGATCGCCCTGTATGGACCTACACAATTAAGAATGAACACTAACATTTTAATCGTCTGACTATGGAATTATTATTTAGTCCAAGAATGGAGTACTTATTAGACGCAAGTCTTGAGACTCTGCACAGCGAAAGCCTAGAATGGCTAAAGGAAATCGGTTTTTGGCAGGACGAAATGGCTTTCTTTTACAAACTGCTCCACAAGAAGGAATCAAAGGAATCTTTTCCCAGTGAGGAACTTGCTGCGTTAGAAAAGAAGCTGGTAGGCATAACCGGTGATAAGCTTGATAAAACGATGAATGAGGTTCAAAATCATGAACGGTTTTTGGCTTCATTAATGAGAACAACTTCCTTTCATGAAGAGGAAAACTACAGACAAGCCCACCGGAGATTGCTTCAGGATATATATGACATTCATGCCCTAATCCGGGATTTTAAGAAGGACGTTTTTGTTTTTGTTCAGCAGTATCAACCATAAAACGACATGAATATATATGAGCAAGGTAATTGATTTTGATGTTGAGGCCAGGAGGAAGCTCAAAGACGGCATAAACGCGCTGGCTCAAGCTATTATAATTACGTTGGGTCCAAAAGGACGCACCGTTATTTTTGAAAAGCTGAATGGCGATCCTCAGGTCTGTAACGATGGGGTAACGGTTGCAAAACAAATAGAGCTTGATGATCCAATTGAAGACCTTGGTGCAAAGATGCTCCGGCAAGCAGCGGTTAAGACTTCGGAAACAGCGGGCGATGGAACTACTACAGCCACGCTTCTAGCGCAGGCTATGATCAATATTGGTTTAAAACGTATTGAAGCGGGGATTAACCCCATGGAAGTCAGAAGAGGGATCAGCAAAGCCGTAAAGGTAGTTGTCGATTTTATGAAAGAACAATCCATCACCATAGGTGATGACAGATCCAAAATTGAGCAGGTTGCCACGATCTCGGCGAACAACGATAACGAAGTGGGAAAGCTGATTGCAGAGGCGATGAGTAAAGCTGGTAAAGAAAGTGTTATTACGATTGAGGAAGCAAAAGGAATGGAAACTACGATCGAAGTTGTTGAAGGCTTGCGATTTGATCGCGGATATCTTTCGCCCTATTTCATCACTGAAGCTGAAAAGATGGAGGTAGTATTTGAGAACCCATTCATCCTGATCCATGACAAAAAAGTTTCAGGCATCAAAGATTTGTTGCCTCTTCTTGAAAAAGTATCGCAGGCAGGTGCGCCATTGCTGATCATAGCTGAGGATATTGAAACAGATATATTGGCCACATTGGTAGTGAATAACTTGCGTGGCGTATTGAAAGTTGCAGCTGTTAAGGCGCCCGGATTTGGGGATCGTCGAAAAGATCTCTTAGAAGATATAGCCATTCTGAGCGGTGGAACAGTCATTTCTGAGGAACGTGGGTTTAAACTTGATAAAGTTGAAGTTGACCAGCTTGGCCGTTGTGAAAAAGTAATTATCACTAAGGATAATACAACCATCATTAACGGAGCGGGTAAAAAGGAAAATATAGCGGGCAGAGTCAAACTTATACGTGCAGAAATAGAGAAGACCACGTCGGATTACGACAAGGAAAAACTGCAGGAACGCTTGGCAAAGCTCACCGGCGGGGTTGCCATTATTTACGTCGGTGCGTATACCGAGGTTGAAATGATTGAGAAAAAGGACAGGGTGGAGGATGCTTTAAATGCAACACGCGCGGCAATCGAGGAAGGGATAATACCCGGTGGTGGAGTTACCTATTTACGGTCAATCAAGGCCTTGGAAGCACTAAAACCGGAAAACGAAGAAGAGAAGATCGGTATATATATAGTAAGAAAATCTCTTGAGGAACCTATAAAACAATTGGCCATCAATGCCGGCCTTGATCCCAATGAAATTCTCCAGCGGGTGAAAGAGGGTAAAGATGATTATGGTTTCAACTTTAAATCTGAAAAGTTGGAAAATTTGCTGGCGGCGGGTGTTATTGATCCTACGAAAGTTGGCAGGCTGGCGATGGAGAATGCTGCATCTGTTGCGATGATGATGTTGACAACAGAATGCGTTATTGCAAAAAAAAGGGAAAAAGAAAAAGAATCCATTCCAGCACTCCCGCAAATGTGATAAGAAGTAAAACTCTATATCGGTCAGCAGTCCGGGCTGTAGAAACCGATCAAGTGGAATATGACTTAAGTCATTTTGGTGGCTGACCATCATCATACTGCTATTATTTGTTGTCGCATAGCTTAGCATTCATTAGCAGCGCGGATTGGCTAAACCGCAAGCACGATAGATAAGGTGCTTCATTCCAAACAAATAGGCGTTCACTAAAACTCCTCGTGTATGTCGTACAACATCTTATTAATCGAGGACAATGTAGAAATGGCTGAAAACATTTCCGAGATCCTTGAGTTGGCGCATTATAATGTTGCACATGCGCCGAATGGGAAGATAGGAGTAGAGTTGGCGCAACAAAACCATCCCGATTTGATTTTGTGTGATATCATGATGCCACACCTCGATGGCTATGGCGTTGTCCATATCCTGAATAGCGATCCAGCAACAGCCACAATTCCTTTTATCTTTCTTACAGCCAAAACTGATAGAAATGATGTTCGCACCGGAATGAACCTTGGTGCCGATGATTATATTACGAAACCCTTCGATGGCATTGATTTGCTAAAAGTCGTTGAAATGCGACTAAGGAAAAATGAATTGTTAAAATCAACGTTTGGTAACAATCCATTAGACGCCGCTACTTTCTTCAACGAATCGAAAGAATTAAAGGAATTTAAAAAACTGAAGGAGAACAGGGTGATCCGCTCTTATAAGAAAAGAGACCTCCTCTTTATGGAGGGACAGATTCCAAATGATCTCTATTATATAGTCCAGGGTCAAATCAAGACGTACAAAGTGAATTATGATGGAAAGGAATTAATAACAGGAATCTACCGTGCAGGTGAATTTTTAGGATATGTTCCGTTATTGGAGGATAAGCCATACAGTGAACAGGCTGAAGTTCTTGAAGATGTAAAGATTGCTGTAATTCCAAAGTCCGATTTTCTCTCGTTGATTTATTCGAGCAGGGATGTAGTAAGAAAGTTTATTAAGATGCTTTCCAACAACATTGCGGAAATGGAGAACAGGTTGTTAGACTTGGCATATCAATCTATCAGACAGCGTGTAGCCAGCGCATTATTAAATATTAGCCAAAAATTTGCTCAACAGAATAATGATGAAATTATTACAGTTGCGCGTAGGGACATATCCGATATTGTAGGAACAGCTACAGAGTCATTGAATCGTATTCTGACAGATTTTAAGAAAGAAGGCCTTATCAAAACATCCGGCGGCGGATTAAAAATAATAGACAAAGCGAAGCTTGAAAAGATACGACATTAAGAAGAGTTTGAAATTGGACATTCATGAGAGTGCTGGCTAGCCTCACCTGTAACTTGATTAGTCAAACCTGACAAAAGTCATTGGGTTAGCGTGATGGATTCCATTACTTTACTCACGAGGCGTGGTGGTAGGATCGGATGAAAAAAATTAGAATGGTCTCGTTCAAATTAATAATCGGAGTACTTTTCGGGCTGTTAGTGGCAGGGATTGTTTCCCTCGGTATTTTATCGTATCAAAAAAATCAAGCTTCAAATGAATCGTCCTATTGGGTAAGACATACCCATCAAGTAATGGATCAGATAGAAGAAGTTTCGGCTCTCTATAAGGACATTCAACTGGAAAGTAATGCCTTCTTCATCAGCGGCGATTCCACTATTATATCGCCCTACACGGATGCGAAAAAGATGATATCCGAGGAGTTAAATTACACCCGGATTTTAACGAAAGACAATTCTATTCAGCAAGAACGGATCGACGATCTGGAATCAATACTTAAAGATCTAATCACGTTTTCGGATTCTGTTCTGCTTATTCACAGGCAGGGATCTTATTCAGAAAAAAGCCTTTTAAGCAGAGTAAATGCAAACAGGACTTTCCGAGCAAACATCAGGAAAATAATCAATGACCTAAAGGACGAGGAGAAGCGATTGTTGGTAATAAGGGAAAAAGCGCATGAAGATAGCATGGCTTCTTTCAATCGAACATTTTTCCTTATGTTGATGGCGATTTCTATTTTGCTTACCGCAACATTCTTCTCTATACGCTATAATTTCAATAAGCGTATCCGTGCAGAGCGACAACTAAAAAAAGCAAATGAGCTCTTTTCTAAGTTGTTTCATGAAAGCCCAATTGGATTGGTGATAAGCCAGTTAGACGATGATGTTATCACAGATTGTAACGAGGCATATTCAGAACTTATTAATTATCCGCATGCAGAAATTGTGGGTAAAACTGCGATATCTCTCAAGTTGTTAAATAACGTGAATGAATGGAATGAAATAGTCAAAGCCGCGCTGGAGAATGGCATAGTGAGAGACGTTGAGGTAGCGTTGAGACCGAAGGGCAAAGAACCTCTCTGGGTTTCAATCTCAACACAAGTTATTCAGATTCAAAATAAAAGATGCCTTCTTTCTGCGGTATTGGATATGAGCGTCCACAAACAAGCGGAAGAGGACATAAAAAAAGCCCTTGCTGCGGAAGTGGAATTAAATAAAATGAAATCAAATTTTGTAGCCCTTGCATCGCATGAGTTCCGCACACCGCTCACTGCGATCCTTTCGTCAACTTTTTTGTTAGAGAAATATTCTTCTGGTGAGGGGCAGAAAAAGGCAGCAAAACATGTGGCGAGAATTAAAACTTCCGTACATAATCTCACTTCCATTCTCGATGAGTTTTTGTCGCTTTCAAAAATTGAAGAAGGAAAAATTGAGTCTAAATTTGACAGGTTAAATTTGAAAGAGCACTTGGATAAAGTTTGTTTGAGTCTTAGAAATTCCGCAAAACCGGGACAAAATATAGTATATAATCATAGTGGTGACTTGCATGTTTACACGGATCCGGTTCTCGTGAGAAATATTGTTAATAACCTTGTATCTAATGCTATCAAGTATTCCGATGATTCTTCAAATATCTATGTTTCGTCAACCGCAAACAGCCGGATACATATTGCTGTAAGTGATTCGGGAATTGGAATACCCAAAGAAGACCAAAAATATTTGTTCAATCGTTTTTATCGCGCATCCAATGCTGGAACTGTGCAGGGAACTGGCCTTGGGTTGCATATCACGAAGCATTATGTCGATATGCTGCATGGTTCAATTCATGTCAACAGCGAAGAAGGTAAGGGAACAGAGGTCGAAGTCATATTTGAAGCGCCGTCAGGTGTCCAAGGATAAGTGTATTCTCAGAATAGGCCCCAGACTTTT
>JAICGJ010000183.1 GCA_025923195.1 Chryseolinea sp. | reverse complement strand
GGACAAGAGAATCCAGATGAGGGGTAATTATTTCATTTCCACCCAAGGCATGAATCGTGTTATAAGCCTGATCATCGGTCAAAATCAACAATACATTAGGCTTATCAATGGCAATTCCTTCTTCCGCTGCTGACCTGTCATTTTTGTTGGAATGGAATGAAAGCACCATTAAGGGAAAGACGGAAAGCGATGACAAGAACCATCCAGGTATTTTTTTTAACCAAGATATCAGGTGCCATTTTATCATCACGCGAATATTTTCCCTTATTCTTTCAAAGAAAAAGCAACATAAGCATCGCTTGACGGCGTTCCTAACTTGCCTCCGCCACCCGCCGCGATAACGATGTATTGTTTTCCATCGACCTCATATACACTTGGTGTTGCCGTTCCGGTGGCCGGAAGTTTGTATTGCCAGAGAATTTTTCCAGTTTTCTGATCGAAGGCGCGAAAATATTCGTCACGGGTACCGCCGATAAAAATTAATCCGCCAGCCGTGACAGCAGGTCCTCCAAGGCTTTGAGTTCCTGTCGGAGGCAGCCCTTTGGCGATGAGCTCCGGATATTCACCCAGCGGTACTTTCCATAAAACCTCGCCACTGTTCAGATCGACAGCATTCAGCGTTCCCCACGGAGGTTTCACACCAGGATATCCTTCCTGATCATTCAACAAATTCCATCCATCATGAACAAAACGATATTTTTTTGCAGAATCGTGGACATGTATTGCCTTTTTGTTGCGAAGATCTTTTTTGTCAAATAGAAAAGCCATCAAGGCTTCCATGTCGTCCTGTGAAAGATTTGGAAAAGCAGGCATTTGTCCTTTACCTGTCTTCAACAGCGAGGCTATCTGCTTTTCCGATTTTGTCTTGTGGAGATTTGTCAACGCAGGATAGACATTAGTCCCTGCGCGATCTCCCCCATGACATGCAGTACAATTATTCAACGTATACACCCGCCTTCCTACATCCGTGAGAAAAAGATCTCGCCCAGCGACGTCGATTTGCCTCATCTTGATCAGCAAGGGAATTTCATTCGTATTAACATAGAGCATACCTTGCGTCGGATCAACGGCTGCTCCACCCCATTCTGCTCCACCACGCGACCCGGGAAACTGTACTGTTCCCTCAATGCTATGCGGCATGTAGATGGATCCCATATTCGCGCCTTTAATTTTATTACGGACATATGCATGTGATTCAGGTGAAATATCGGTCACATCGTCCTCAGTAAATTTATGCCTTACCAAAGGCACAGGTTTAACGGGAAAAGGTTGTGTTGTCCAGACTTCTTCTCCAAGAATATCGGAAGCAGACACCGGACGTTCTTCAATGGGAAATATAGGTTCGCCGGTTTCACGATTGAATACAAAGACCATCCCCATTTTAGTAACTTGTGCCACTACATCCACCTGCTTGCCATTCTGTGAAACGGTAAGCAAATTAGGAGGTGCCGGAAGATCATAATCCCAAATATCATGATGGACCAATTGATAATGCCATATCAATTTTCCAGTAACCGCCTCGATGGCTAAGAGACAATTGGCATAAAGATTTTTACCTTTTCTGTTACCACCATAAAAATCAAATGAAGCGGAACCAGTTGGAATAAAAACTATTCCTCGTATATCATCGACACTCATGCCACACCAGTTGTTGGCACCTCCAACTTCCTGATAAGCGTTTTCCGACCAAGTATTGTAACCAGTTTCGCCTGGTTGAGGAATGGTATGAAATGTCCAAACGGTTTTACCTGTCTTTACATCGTATGCCCGAATAAACCCTGGTGGTGCATCCCAGCCATCGCTGAGGGCAGTACCTTGAATAATGAGGTTTTTATAAATGATGCCCGGGGATGTTGAGGTAACATTAAGTTTTGACGGATCGCGTAACAACCCTTCACGCAAGTCAACTTTGCCTTCGACACCAAAGTTCGGAGAAAGCCTGCCGTCCATCGCATTGACAGAATAGAGATATGGGCCAGCTGAAAAATAGATTCTTTTATCCGATCCCGATTCCCAATATGTAACACCACGATTGACGCCGGAAGATTGCCCTCCATTGAATGGATCGAATTTCCAAATTTCCTTTCCCGTCGATGGATTTAACGCAATCAGCTTGAGCTTAGGTGACGTTACATACATCGTACCGTTGACGATTATCGGATTACATTGAATCGTTGAATGATTTCCCGGCTCTGCATCACCAGTGTGATACGTCCAGGCGACTTCAAGCCGACTGACATTTTCTTTATTGATCTGATCTAACGCTGAATATGCCGTATTGTAAGCATCGCCCCGATAAACAGACCAGGTAGTATGCACATCCTCCTTATGCTTACAGGCATAAATAATTAATAGGCATCCTAAACTGTAAACAAGAGATTGATAGTATGGCTTTTTCATTCGCGGCAGCGTTGTCAGTAACGGGGTTAAAGTAAACGATTTTACCTTATGCAGTATACATAACCATCACTGCCAACTACCAGGATAGCAGTAGTTCCCTGTTTGTCCAACGAGACAACCGTAGGGGGGCCTATCAACTGTGGCAGTTCCACCCTCCATCGAATTTCACCTTTAGTTCCATCGGATGACGAGCCCAGGCAAAATAGAATGTTGTCGATGGAATACAAAGCCTCATCTCTTCCGTCGCCATCCAGATCTGCACTGGCTGTACCACGCACGGGATCGTTGGTTCTCGATCCAAATCCTCCAAAGCCCTCGGTGGGATTCGGTAACCTCCAGTTAATTTTCCCAGTAGCCATATCGTAGCAACGAACACCATCTTCATAACCAATACCAATAACATCCATGCGTTTGTTGCCGTCGAAATCTCCAAATGAAGGAAGATAGGCAGGGCTTGTATCCAGCGCATCAAACCAAACCAAAGTACCATCAAGCTTGATCACACCCGTCATCAGTCTCCCACTGAAGAAGATTGACGGCTTGCCGTCGTTGAGAAAGTTTCCTGCGACAGCATGTCCAAAATAAACTTGCTTATCATATACCTGTTTCCATTTTGCATCCATGGCAAGAATGTCCTCGCCGGTGCTCCCTTTCATGAAATAAAGGATGCTGGGCCATAGCGAGGCGAGATCATCCAGTCCATCTCCGTCATAATCTGCAATAGCGAAAGAATTTCCACCGACTGCCCGCTTGCTGATCTGTTTCTCCCGGTGCCATATCTCATGGCCATCGACGCCTGAAAGGAGAAATGTTTCTTCACTGTGCATCTTCGAGCGTTGTGTTGTTACAAGAATATCTTGCCGAACGGCGTCAGTGAAATGACCAGCTTGCCAAAGGACTACGCCTCCTGTGTTTGCCGGTGGCGGTGTACCTGCTATTTTGGGAAAGTCGTGTTCCCAAATAATGTTACCTTCGAGATCTTTGACCGTTAAACGCGCACAACCGGATGGCGCTGCCCCTCCAAGAATAATTTGGCGGCGTCCGTCTCCCGCAAGGTCGGCTATAACGGGGCCATATGTTCTCGGATACCAGGTCCCTTGTCCGCGTCCGGGAATATGATTCAACTTTACCTTCGAGCCATCTGTTTTCGGTGGTTGAAAAGTAATCTGTTCTTCTACTGCACCCTGAACCAAAATCGTTGGCGACGTGGCAGCATCGGCCCAAGCGACCATGGCCGGCCCAGTCTCAATACCCAGCTTTCTGGTAGTATGACGTATAACCTTACCATTTGAAACGGTAAGTGGTGATCTACGACCAAACTGATGGCGAGACTTGACCAGTACCCTTCCAGTTGCATCAAAGCCCAGCGCTTCAAGGTATTCACCGGATACAGTTGTGATTGTCTTAAAGGCGGAACCATCCCACTGTGCAACGGACAACGTCGATTGCATCGGTGATCCGCCTCCTTTCAGAACAACATGTACACGCTTATTTCTGACCTGGCTAAGAACAGTCTGATCTCCCATAGTCGCCATGCTTTTTACATTTACCGGAAGCTGTGGACTCCACGTCTGCCATGTTACATTTTCCTTTTCCCATAGAATCCGAGATTGACCTTTCAATGAGCGCACGCGGACTTTTGATAACATGCCAACACCGTTGGTGCACGTAGTAAGAATTTCCATCGCTCCATCATCGTCTAGATCGATCGGGGCTGCCAAGTATTCGTCTGGAAAATCAGCTTTCATTTTGCCCGTCATTCCATCAAAAAATTTGAGATGCCAGCGGCCATCGCCAGAATCATTGAACAGCGTCGTGATCACCTCAGGATGTCCGTCCCCATCGATGTCAGCGGTAGGGTTGGGCGCAACACGCAAGATCTTTTGAGGATGAGCAATGTCCTGTTCTATATTTTGCGTCCACAGAAGGGATAGTTTACCATCACGAAAGCCAAGCACGTCAACGTGTTTTGAGAAATCCGCCTGAACCAGAAACTCTGTCTTGCCATCGCCATTAAAATCATAGATGCCGTGGAAACCGTAGCTCCTGTTATCGTTAAATCTGCAACTATCCTTTACTTTACCGGTCTGAGCATCGAGAAGTTTCAGTTGGTAAAAAGGGAGTATGGCAATTTCCTTAGAGCCATCGCCATCAAAGTCACCCACGAGTGGTAGCGGATTAAAAAGGTCCGGCATTACAGTTTCCCAAACTTTGACCCATGCTCCGTCTTTCATCGCAAAACAAACACCGGCGCTAGGGGCCCATTGCCCGTTCGTCATCTTCTTATCAAAGGCACTTTCAAATTCTAACTTCTCCTTCCCGGGATATTGGGGAAGGACATCGGCATAAGTTGAAGTCAGAGAGCTATTATCCTCTTCAGGCGTTTTGGGGATTGGGACAAAATCTGCCAAAGCAATTGTGTCAGCACCCGCCTTAACTTCGTCGGCGGGAAGTTCCAACTTGGTTTTTCCTGCGCCCAACTCGATGACAATGCGACTTTCAAGTGCCCCGACGAATTGCTTCCAGGCTATTTCAGGTTTTGTGATCTTACCACGCAAAGGCGAATGCGCCTCCAATGTTCCATCACGGCGAAAGGATGCCCATTCGCCAGGTTTAGGAAACTTGCCATTAACGGCCGGCAAAGATTCTGGTTGGCTGATTTGAGTCTGAGCGCCGCATGTAAATGCAAAGCACCCTAACATGAGTAGGAATACAATCTGTTTCATGGGAATGTTTTATAGTGCTAAAAAAACAGTATATGAGAAGCGGGGTACGGCTGGGTTCGTCGAGAAATGACGAGGAACTAAAATTATCAAATTTACTGGAGAAATGAAATTTTTTTTAAATGTAATAGGCACGATTTCAAGAATGTTTTGATGCAATTTTTTAAACGGGATTATTCGTGTTCTCCTGGCACAAACGATACCGGATTAGGTGCGAACCCAGACGAAGGATTTCAGTAATTTCTGATAATAGGAAACTTCGAGACAGATAGCTGTCACTGACCCGCCATAATCAACGTATAAGATATACGCCGTTTGAAAGGTCTAATCGCGCTACCGCACGCAATAAACGAAACCGTCGATGCTAATAACCAGGATCGAAACGCTACCATCTTTGTCAAGCGTGACCACCGTGGGAGGCCCGACTTGCTCAGGAAAATTAACCTGCCAGCGAATTTCGCCTGCGGCGCCGTCGCGCGTGGAGCCAATGCAAAATAACGCCTTGTCCAAAACGACCAGGGCTTCATCGCGGCCATCGCCATCAAGGTCGGCGCTGGCACTGCCCTTGACCGGGTTTTCTTCTCTTTGTCCAAAAGATCCAAAACTCTTCCCTGGACTGGGCATATGCCATTTCACTTTACCAGTTTCAGTATCGTAACAGCGAATTCCATCTTCGTATCCTACTCCGATAGCATCGGTGCGACCATCCCCGTCAAAATCACCGAACGACGGAAAATACGCAGGACTCTTGTCCAGCGCATCGAACCAGACCAGTGTGGCATCCTTACGAATCACCCCAGTCATTAACGTTCCACTGAAATACAATGCGGGCTTACCGTCGTTCATAAAGTTCCCTACCACTGCCTGGCCAAAATAAACCTGCTTGGCATAAACCTGTTTCCATCTCGTGTCCATGGCGGAGAAGTCCTCTCCGGTAGAGCCTCTCATAAAATAAATAATGCTGGGCCAAAGTGAAGCCAAATCGTCGAGTCCATCACCGTCGTAGTCGAGGATCCCGAACCCGAAATTGCCGCCCACGCCGCGCTTGCTTATCTGCTTATACCTATGCCATATCTGATGACCATCAATTCCTGAGAGTAGATACGTTTCCTCGCTGCCGCCCTTCGACCGCTGGGTAGTAACTATCACATCCTGCCGAACGCGGTCTGTAAAGTGCCCTGTTTGCCATAGAATAACCCCTCCTGTATTTTGTGGCGGTGGTGTACCTGCAATGAGCGGGAATCCATGTTGCCAGAGAACTCGTCCGTCCAGGTCCTTGGCCGAGATGCGCGCTGCTCCTGAAGGACCGGCATCGGCTACCAAGAGTTGACGACGCCCATCGCCGGCAAGATCGACGATAACTGGGCCGAAAGTATTCGGCCACCAGGAGCCTTGTCCCCGGCCGGAAATATAGTTGAGTTGAACTTTTTCACCATTTTTCTGCGGTGGTTGGAACGTGACTTGTTCTTCAGTTGCTCCTTGAACCACGATGGTGGGAACCTTTGCTTCATTCGGCCAGGCAACGACTGCAGCTGATGGTGGACTACCCAGCAGGCGTGTAGTTTGGCGGATGGATTTTCCCCCCGCAATAACCAAGGTAGATTGCTCACCGAACCGATGTCGCGAACGCACCAGCAGACGGCCCGTGGAATCAAAACCTAACCCCTCCAGGTTATCACCTGTCATCGTCGTAACAGGTTTAAATGTCGATCCATTCCATAACGCAACTGACAACTTCATTCTCGTCGTCGATCCGGGCTCCCGAATCACGACGTACGTGCGCTTTGCATCGATCCGACTGAGGACGGTCCGCTGCCCTCCTGTCGCCAGGCTCTTCACATGTCGTGGCAATTGTATATCCCAAAACTGCCACTCGGCATTCTCCTTTTCCCAGATAATCTTTGGTTGACCCCCTTTAAAGGATCGAGCGCGTATTTTCCTCAGTGTACTAACTCCGCGGCTACACGTTGTTAATAACTCATATACACCGTCACCGTCCAGATCAAGTCGTGCCGCAAGCAGCTCGTCTGGAAAATCAGCTTTTACGCGGCCCGTCAAGGCATCGCGAAAGGTCAGATGCCAGCGGCGGTCACTGGAGTCATTAAAAAGAGTTGTCATCACTTCGGGCCGGCCGTCACCGTCTATGTCCATAACCGGATCGGGTGCCACCCGCAGTATCTTTTCTGGATGGGCCACGTCTTGTTCTATATCATGCTGCCAAAACAGCGTTAGTTTACCATCCTTGAAGCCGAGCACATCGACGTGTTTTGAAAAATCTGCCTGAATAAGAAACTCTGACTTACCGTCGCTATCAAAATCATAAACACCGGCGAAGCCGTAGCTTCGGTTGTCGTTAAATCTGCAACTATCCTTGACAATCCCAGTCTTCGCATCGATTAGCAACATTTGCCAAAAGGGAAGGATGGCTATTTCCTGGGTGTTGTTGTTATCAAAATCACCCACTAAGGGCAAGGCTTCGAATAGATAGGCGAATGGTTTCGTTTCCCATATCTGAATCCATTCGCCGTTTTTCCTGGCCAGGCATCGACCTACGCATAAGGCCCATTCGCCGTTTATCATAGTCTTATGAAAGGCGCTTTCGAATTCCAGCTTCTCCTTGCCAGGATATTCGGGTAGGACGTCCGCGTATGTATAATTCCTCGAGCTATTGTCCTCCTCTTCATTTTTGGGCACCGGGATAAAGTCGGCCATAGTTATGGTATCAGCAGGGTCCAACGGTTTGGTTACCACCCCTGGCAGACTCAATTTCGCACTTCTATCGCCTGTCTCTACAACAACAAGACTTTCCATGGCACCAACAAACTGCTTCCAGACGATCGCGGGCTTCGTGATGTTGCCCTTCAATGGCGAATGCGCCTGTAGGGTACCGTTGCGACGAAACGAAGGCCATTCTCCCGGCTTGGGGAACTTGCCTGGCAGTGAAGGGTTACCGGATGTAGAAGAGTTTACCTGTGCCTGAGCTTTCCCTACAAATGCAAAAGACCCTAAAACAAATAGGAATACAATCTTTTTCATAAGAATGTGTTTGTTAGAAGATGCGTGAAAAAAACTCGTAAATGAGAAGCGGGGTGCGGCTGGGTTCGTCGAGAAATGACGAGGTACTAATATTGATAATTTATGGGGGAAAACGAAATTTCAAAACCAGAATTTACCCTCATTATACACGCACGGTTATTTTTGTCCGTGGTGATATCGATCGTACGCAAACATGACGATCGAATTCAATCGTGACAACCTACCTACAACTCAATACATGCCTCACTCCATTCGCGCAAATCCCATTCGTCAAATTTCACATTGACTAAAAGAAGGGATAGCCCAGAGGGCGCCTTCTTAGAAATCTTTACTTTAAATGTGTGTTTTCCCTCCTTTTGTGGTTCAACTATGAGCGGCGGAATTTCCTGCACGATCATAAAACCTTTGGGAAAGCTTGGCTTAACGGTAAAGGTCTTTGTTATGTTCGAATGATTAAAAATTTTCACGGTACAGGCAATCGTCTGTCCTGGCGCAGCCTTTTGGGCATATGGATAAATGCTCAGCCATTGGTTGTCAGTGCCGTAATTAACATTGTCCCATGGAAGCAGGTCTTTTAAGATAGCGTTCCGTTCCTGCAGTACCTTCCCCATATGGTCCAGCTGATGTCTAGAAAATTTAAAAAGTGGTTGGATGTGTTGGTTGGAAAGCAGAACACTGGGAGGAAGTTTTTTCAGGACTTCAAGACAGTAAAAATAGCCGGTACCCGGGTGGAGCATGTTACGGTTCTGAAAACAATAATCATCTACACCAGCGGGGGAAAATGAATCACCCAAAAAAAAGATAGCCTCGCCGTTGCCTTTTTCAAATAAAAGCGCGTCGTGGTAGAGGGTTTGGCCAGGGAAATAAAAAAAAGTCAGCTCAAAATCTTTCCATGACATTTTCTGCCCCTCATTCATAATCGTTAAGTTCTGAATGGATTTGTTAGTAAGGCATGGCATATCATACGCCCCGGGATTTTCAAGTATGTCCTTTAACTCTTTTGTAACATAGACAGGACAATCGAACTCCTTCACAATGTTGTTGACCAACTCCGTATGGTCATCATGATAATGCGTGATGAATAGGCCATCTAATTTTTTCAGCATTCCGGACCGCTTAAATTTCAGCAGTTCTTGAAATGCCATTTTTGATCCGCCGTCTACAAGGAAGCCCGTGCTATCTTCTGCCATCAATAAATTGCTGGGCCCGATGTGCTGATACCAAGACGGCGGACGTTTCTCAATAACAGTCGCGAAGGGCATCCAGTCAATAATATTTGATGAATCCAGAACATGATTTGAAAGCGTAATCATACGATCCGTATGATTCCATCGCTGTGCTGTGATTGACAGGTAGTTTTTATAAAGAGAATGAACTCGTTGCAACAACTTTTTAATAGCTGCTTCGGGATCGCTGATCACGGGACCTCTTGAGGGTACTAAAAAATCCGGCTTTTGTCCGGCGATATGCTGAAGGCTTTTTACAAGCTGTCCCAGCCTCGCAGCATACCCATGATAACCATCGACACCAGGCAGGGCATCCTGAAAACTGTAAAGGTCAAGTATTTTGCCATCGCCATAAATTAAATCACCTGTGAAAGCAAACCTTTTATTATCGATATCTGCAATGTAGGAGACTGATCCTCTTGTGTAACCTGTGGTATTAAGTACTTTGATTTTTAAGTCTTGCCATTGTACGGTTTCACCTGGTTGTACAAAACGATGAATATCCAAAGGTGAAATTCCGATTTTTGTAGTCTGATTCGCGTAGTCATGAAACCTGGTAACAATAGATTTCTTCCAGATGGAATCAGCCTTAATGAAATAAGCTTTCTGTTCAAAGGGAGCAATAGCCAAGGACCCTTTTTTTATGAGGTCCCGGCCAGCCCAGATCACATCGCGCCTGAAATGGGTGAACAAAACCATTTCTGCTTTTTTTAGCTCCCGGTTCGAGTCACCGTAAACAACAAGTGTCTTTCCATTCCTTTGGATGAAGACTCCATTAACTGCACCCAGACTAATCCGAACGCTTGGTGAAAGCTGCTGGGAATATAAATACGGGATAGAAGACAAGAAAAGTAAAAAAATCTGACTTGATTTCAGGCAGTAATTCATGACCTACTTGTCAATTTCAATAAACCCTTCAGTCCATTCACGCAGATCCCAATTGTCAAATTTCACATCGACCAAGAGTAGCGAGACACCCGGCGATGCTTTTTTTGGAATCTTAACACTAAATGTTCGCGTCGCTTCTGTCCGCGGTTCAATCACAAGCGGAGCGATTCCGGACTCAACCCGAAAACCGTCGGGCGCAGTTGGGTTTATGGTGAAAGTCTTCCTGGCATCCGAATAGTTAAAGATCTTTACCGTGCATGTCACGGTTTGACCTGGCTTCACTTTTTGTCCGAAGGGATAAACCCATATCCATTGATCATCCGCACCGTAATTGACATCATCCCATGGAATCAGGTCTTTTATAATTGCGTTTCGTTTCTGCAGCACGGTCGTCATGTGATCGAGCTGCGCACGCGAGAATATAAAAAGTTGTTTGATGTGCTGATTGGAAAGAAGGACATGGGGTGGTAATTTCTTCAGAACATCAAGACAATAAAGATACCCGGTTCCTTCGTGAAGTACGTTCCGGTTCTGAAAGCAATAGTCATCTATCCCAGCCGGCGTAAACGAATCGCCGGTAAAAAATATAGCCTCGCCATTTTTGTTTTCCATCAAAAGTCCATCGTGGTAGAGGGTTTGTCCGGGAAAATAGAAAAAAGTGAGCTCGAAATTTTTCCATGACATTTTCTGGCCTTCTTGCATCACTGTCAGATTTGGAATTGGATTTCCCGTAAGGGACGGCATGTGATAACTCCCAGGCCTTTCAAGAATGTCTTTTAATTCTTTAGTAGCGTAAACAGGACAACCGAACTCCTTCGCACCAGCGTCAACAAAATCCGTATGGTCATAGTGGTAATGCGTGACAAATATTCCATCCACGCTCTTGATCCGTCCGGACTTTCTAAGTTTTTCAACGTCTTCAAAATCTTTCCTGGTACCACAATCGATGAGGAACGCCGAGCTATCTTCGGCGATGACAATGTTGCCACAACTGAGATGCTTATACCATCCCGGCGTGTCGTTTCTGATCACGGATGCAAAGGGCATCCAATCAACGCATGCAGGTTCTCCAAGCACATGATTTGATAGCGTAATCATACGGTCCGTATGGTTCCACCGTTGTGCCGTAATTGATAAGTAATTCTGGTAGAGCAGTCGAATTCGTTCTATCAACTTTTCAATCGCTGCGTCCGGATCGTTAATAACTGGCCCTCTGGACGGAACAAGAACGTCGGGTTTTTGCGCAGGGTACGCGCGGCGAACCGGACGTTTTGCGTGAGGACGCCGCGTGGGCGGCCGGACCCGCGCGCGATGTCGAGCCACTCGGCCGCGAGCGCCACCGGAAGCCTGAGGAATGCCCGCAGCAGGGCGCGAATAGCCGCCGACCGCGTCCT
>JAICGJ010000182.1 GCA_025923195.1 Chryseolinea sp. | reverse complement strand
GGCCTGAGTAAATTGGACGATACACCTTGAATTTTTTTTTAGAAAAACTGCAGAAAGAGCCAAACCTTTACTTAGGCGAGTTGTTTACCTAGACTAGTTGATTATGAAGTTATCGGGACCCGGTATTCGTCAGCAATTCGGTACGCATTGATGATGAGATTGCAGATCATTTCTATTCAAACATTTATTGCAACACTTTTAGCAACCAGTCTCATGACTATTTTTAGCTATGTGGTGAGCGCAATTCGGAAAAAGAAATTCAGAGAGCCTGAACTGTTAAATGACTTGATTCGGCGATTAAACCAAAAAGAACCGGGTTTCTTAATACCAATAGCCGGGTGGGTCATTCATTACTTCGTGGGCCTTTTTTTTATTATCGCATATAACCTGTATTGGAGAGCCACGGATACAGATCCAACAATCAATAATTGCATTGTCTTAGGAGCCCTTAGCGGACTCATAGGTATATTTGGTTGGCAACTTGCATTTGGTATTCATCCCAATCCTCCTAGCGTTGATTTCAAAGAATTCTACATACAACTTTTCTTCGCCCATGTCATTTTTGGCGCAGGCGCCTTCCTAAGTTTTTTCTAGTCAACATGATTAAGAGGTGTCGAAGGCCAAATCAAGTTTTTTGTATGCGATCTGGATGGCTACCATTCAAGCGACATTTTCTTGATCGAATACTCGTCATCGATTTTTTTAATTTCGATGCACTGATTCCTCAATTGTGCGATTAAATTACTCACCTCCCTGGTGCACGACGAATTCAATTGCGATCAATTCACATCATTACTCAATGGCATAGTTTTAGACGAGTTGCAGCTGCAATACTTTTTTAAAAAACTGTTCAATGAGTGAAAATCAGTTGTACTTGCGAGCGGGCGCCGATGGTATTCGTTGAGAGGGCCCAGATAGTCGCAAGCACTGCATAACTCGACTACAGTCATTACAAATAAGTTTAGCTCAATGCAATAATTACTGTGCTAACGGAGGGATGCTCCATACGTTAGCAACGATGTGAGGAATAATTATGCGTTGACATTTTTTTAAATCTATTTAAAACCTAACGCAAAGTTCTATGTCAAAAACAACCAGCAAGAGAAGCACGAGTGAAAAGGCAGGCTCACCAGAAGATGTTCGATCAGCACTGTTTAAGCTTTTTACAGATGAAGTAAAGGATATTTATTGGGCGGAAAAGCACCTGGTCAAAGCGTTGCCTAAAATGGCGAAAGCTGCGACTTCGGAACAACTGAGGGGAGCGATTGAAAATCATCTTGAACAAACACAGGTCCAGGTGACACGGTTGGAAGAAGTCTTTAATTTACTTGAAGAAAAGCCTCAGGCTAAGAAATGCGACGCTATGGAAGGGCTTGTACTGGAGGGTGAAAGTGTAGTGGAAGATACCGATCAAGGCACAGCGACGCGGGATGTTGGAATCATCCTGGCAGCGCAAAAAGTTGAACACTATGAAATTGCTACTTACGGCGGTCTAACACAGTTGGCTAAAACGCTTGGACGCGAAGACATCGCGGCCATACTCGCTGAATCCTTAGCTGAAGAAAAGGAAACAGATCAACTGCTCACGGAAATTGCTGAAAGCAAAATCAATTACGAAGCAAGTGAAGAATCAGAAGAGGCTTAGGCTTCTTCTGCTTTCTTCACTTGTTCTGTCTTAGTACAAATTATAATTCCCAAAAACATTTACGCCATGCCTCCCAAAAAAACAAAGAAAGGAAGTTCACTCAATACAGAAAAAATTCAGTCGTTATCGCCGCATACCGAACAAAGTTTGAATGAGTTTATGACTACCAACCACGGTGTGCGAATAAATGATGATCAGAATTCGTTAAAAGCGGGCACGCGCGGCGGCACCCTGCTGGAGGATTTTATTTTGCGGGAAAAGATCACACATTTTGATCACGAAAGGATTCCTGAAAGGATCGTGCATGCAAGAGGTTCAGCTGCGCATGGTGTTTTCAAGGTTTATGAATCGATGGAAAAATATACGAAAGCGAAATTTCTTCAGGATCCTACGAAGGAAACGCCTGTATTTGTCAGATTCTCTACTGTAGCTGGGTCACGCGGCTCAACCGATCTGGCCAGGGATGTACGCGGGTTCGCTGTCAAGTTTTACACCGAAGAAGGGAATTTTGATTTAGTAGGAAATAATATACCCGTGTTTTTCATTCAAGATGCTATCAAGTTTCCCGACCTCGTTCATGCTGTAAAACCTGAACCAGATAATGAAATACCTCAAGCAGCCTCGGCTCATGACACTTTCTGGGATTTTATATCGTTGATGCCGGAATCCATGCATATGATCATGTGGGTCATGAGCGACCGCGCCATTCCACGGAGCTATCGGATGATGGAAGGTTTTGGAGTGCATACGTTCAGGTTTGTCAATGACAAGAACCAGGCGCACTTTGTTAAGTTTCATTGGAAACCTTTGCTGGGTGTCCATTCGGTTGCGTGGGACGAGGCGCAAAATATCTCCGGAAAAGATCCGGATTTTCATCGCAGGGATCTCTGGGAAGCCATTGAGAACGGCGATTTTCCGGAGTGGGAATTCGGTGTGCAGATCGTTCCTGAGAAGGACGAACATAAATTTGAATTTGATCTGTTAGATCCGACGAAGATCATACCAGAGGAAATCGTCCCCGTGCAGCGCATCGGTAGACTTACCCTTAATCGCAATCCTGATAATTTCTTTGCCGAGACGGAGCAGGTAGCCTTTCACGTTGGCCATGTCGTCTCAGGGATCGACTTTACGAACGATCCTCTGCTTCAGGGTCGCTTATTTTCATATACGGATACTCAGCTGATCCGGTTAGGCGGCCCTAACTTTCATGAAATACCGATTAACCGGCCCATCTCACCCGTTCACAATAATCAACGTGATGGCCACATGCGCCAGACAATCAACAAAGGGAAATCAAGCTACAATCCGAACACGTTAGGTGGTGGATGTCCGTTCCAGGCGAAAGCAATGGAAGGGGGATTTGCGTCTTTTACGGAACGAATTGATGCTAAGAAAATTCGCGAAAGGAGTCCGAGTTTCTTGGACCACTTCAGCCAGGCGCGGCTCTTTTATAACAGTCAATCCGAACCTGAGAAAAACCATCTGGTAGATGCACTGCGGTTTGAACTTGGAAAGGTTGAGACAGTAAGCATAAGGGAACGTATGCTCTTCCTTCTTTCGAACGTGGATAACGGACTCGCTTCAGAAGTGGCTCGCGGGCTCGGGATTTCTGTTCCAAAGAAAGTTGACGGTTTTGTTAATCAAAGTATTCCGGCAGACGCCAATCCAAAAGCATATCAACCTATAAAAAAGGAAGGCACGTTGCATAAGTCAGCGGCTCTTAGCATGGCAAACACCATTAAGGATACGATTCGCACGCGTAAAATTGCTATCCTTGCTGCAGATGGTGTAAACCTCGACTCCCTTAAGAAAGTCCAGGCTGCCTTGAAGTCCGAGGGAGCGATAACCGAAGTAATTGCCCCACACCTCGGCGTTATAGAAAGCGAAAGTGGCGAGGAGGTTCCAGTGAAAAGAAGTTTTCTCACGGCCGCCTCTGTATTGTATGACGCCGTATACGTACCAGGAGGAACTAATAGCGTTGCCAGTCTGAAAGCGGAAGCGAATGCAATTCATTTCCTAAATGAAGCATTCAAACACTGTAAGGCTATTGCTGCCGATGAAAGTGCCCGCGAGGTATTAGATGCAACCTATTTTGCCTCCAAACTGCCGGAAGATGATGGTGATGATGCTGTATTAAGTGAAGGTGTAGTCATCAATTCCAACGTAAAGAAGCTTTGCAGCCAGTTTGTAAAAGCCATTGCCACACATCGTTTTTGGGAACGCGAAAAACCAAGACAAGTGCCAGCGTAAAAGCCAAATAAAAAGATGTTCAAAAATTGTTCGCGCGGAGTCCAGATTGTTTAGCACTTCGTGATGGGTGTTTAGGTAATGTACTAGGCCAACACTTGGTGTGCAATGGCTCGCTGTGAGCGGGGATTCTCTTCCACGGCTCGGTATTAAACGCAACATCAAATAGCAAAATTTCTGCAGATTTGAACGGCACTCCATTTGTGCAAAGTTAGATTTCGAAAAGACAGAATTGCATTGCAAACAGTCTAACGATTTAAATGCTTTTATTATGGCAACTCAAAACACGACTAAACGCCGTATCAAAAAGGCGACCCCAAGGAAAGTTTCAACAGCAAAATGGAAGGCCGGATCTTATGATTCCTTTAAGGAACATAATGGCAGGGCATATACGGGCATGGCTATCGGGCGCGCTCATAAATGGAATTATGACAAGGGTGTCTGGCGCGAGACGAAAGTAACACCAGTGCGCTGGGAACTGAGTTATCACGTAATCAAGCGTCGCGCAGGCCGTGCGCCGGAAGGATCTGGGGCTCCGGTAGGAACAGCTTATCATTGGTTCATCTTGGCTCATCAATATGTCGAAAAGCTCAACGCAAATGAATACACTACGGCTATGACCGGTCTTAAGTTTAAACTTGCGCACAAACGTTCAACAAAAAATACCTGGAGTGTTTCCGATGAAAAACAACGAAAAGACTTGATCAAAATATTGAAGGGTTTTGTACAGGAATTGGAAGACGAGCCGGCGAAATCAGTTACCGTTCCGTTGCATTTCGATTACAAAGGTAAAAAATATGATGGCGTTGGAATTCCTATGATGTCAGGCTGCAATAATGGAATCTGCGACCGACTGGACGTTACCTTAAATAGAAAACATTTGGGAACCATCCGTTGTACGAAGAATGGCTGGCGTCTCACCGATGCGCCGCAGGGGTTAGCCAACGCCATTGGGGAACAGGTATTTGCGTGGTTTGAATGAGGTGCCGTGAGTGAAAAAAGGAAAATTTTATATTGGCACGTCGGGCTGGCATTATAAACACTGGCTCGGCAGATTTTATCCACATAAGTTGAAGGCCAGCGAGCAACTGGATTATTACCTGAATTTTTTTGACAGTGTCGAGATCAATAATTCCTTTTACCGATTGCCACCATGCGATACATTTACAAAGTGGAAAGGGAGCACGCCTCCCGAATTTCAGTTCTCTGTTAAAGCAAGTCGCTATATTACCCACATGAAGAAACTGAACGAGGCTGAAGAAGCTCTTGATGTATTTTTGAATAATGCCGGATGTCTGGATGAAAAACTCGGCACAATACTGTTTCAACTTCCACCAGGATGGAAACTCAACCTCGATCGTTTTCAATCATTTCTAGAAGCTCTACCCAACGATCAAAGGTTCGTTTTCGAATTTCGGAACACTTCCTGGTATACGGAGGAAGTTTATCAACTGCTGGTCGAACACCATTGCGCGTTTTGCATCTATGAGTTAGCAGGACACCAGTCTCCTGCCAAAGTAACAACGGATTTTGTCTATGTACGCCTGCATGGACCAGGAGATAAGTATCAGGGCAGCTATACGCCAGAAGCCCTGCAGCTGTGGGCAAACACCCTGATCGACTGGAGCACCCAGGGAAAAGATGTCTATGTTTATTTTGATAACGATCAACAGGCTTTTGCGGCTTTTAATGCCTTGACCTTAAAAGAAATGGTGACAAGCAACTCCTGATTTGCACGATGAACCTATTTGTGGTTAATGTCCTATTTGAGCTCACTGTAGGGCCTCCACTGCTGCGACCATTATCAGATCAAGGACGACCCAAAACAACAACACTACAACTCTATCGCTATACTATAGCGAAAATTCATGCTCTGCTGCTTTTCCGGTAATTGGAGTATAGGGAACTGTTATTGTTAGTTTCGTTTAAAAGGAAAAAAGTCTAGCTCACGCCGGTTCCACGGCGTCAGTTGACAAGGGGAATTCTAACAATTTACCGACTAAGCAGATACACTGTAATCGGGGATTTTGTTTAAGAAATCCTGATATGTTATCCAGATGCCTTCCCTCAGCGAGGTCTGATGACGGAAACCCAGCTTATGTAGGCGGGAAGAATCCATTAACTTGCGTGGAGTTCCATCGGGTTTAGTTTTGTCAAATCCAATTTTTCCCTCGAATCCAGCTACGTCGGCAACGATATTGGCGAGTTCAAGTATAGTGACCTCCTCGCCGGTTCCAACATTAATAATATTCGGGTCCTCGTAATTCTGCATCAGGAAAAAGCATGCCGCGCCAAGATCGTCAGCAAACATGAACTCGCGCAATGGCGCCCCTGAGCCCCAGATCACTACCTCTTCACTATTGTTTTCTTTCGCCTCGTGGAATTTTCGGATTAAGGCTGGCAAAACATGTGAATTTTCAGGATGATAATTATCCCCTAAACCATATAAATTCGTGGGCATAGCTGAGATAAATTTTCTGCCATGTTGCTTGAAGTAAGCTTGACAGAGCTTGATGCCGGCGATTTTTGCGATGGCATAGGCCTCATTTGTGGGTTCAAGATACCCTCCCAGCAAGCTGTCTTCGGTAATTGGTTGCTGTGCCATTTTAGGATAGATGCAGGATGATCCAAGAAATAAGAGCTTCTTAACATTGTATCGAAAAGAGGCTTCTATAACATTGGTTTGGATCATGAGGTTGTCGTATAAAAAATCGGCAGGATAACTATTGTTGGCCAAAATTCCGCCCACCTTTGCCGCAGCAACGAAAACGTATTCCGGTTCATGTTCCTCAAAAAATTCGTTAACCTTCACCGTATCCCTCAAATCCAGTTGGCTGGAAGATGCAGCACAAATATTATGGTACCCTTCTTCCTGGAGCTTGCGATGTATCGCTGAACCAACCATACCACGATGGCCGGCAACATAAATTTTTGCGGTTTTCTCCATAGTCAGTGGTGTTTCCTTAATGGTGATAATAGCTTAACCGCGTTCCATTGATTTGGTTAACATATTCTTGAATTTCGCCAAGTTTGTCACCTTCAGGTACTACGAATCCATTAACTTAAGAATTCGTTTGCGATGCGCCATAAGGATCAACGTTGGTCATTGGATGACAACGGCGAAATTGCTCGCTGTGGCTGCGTTACAATCTCAAAACCTATACTATGTGCAGTTAATTATCAAATGCACGCCTTTCCCCGACCAATGACCGTGTCAGAACAACTTGTTCCCGAAAACGGTCAACAACTCTTCATTAATCCCGATTTTACCCGCGTACAATGGGATTTTTTCATGGCACTTAAATTGAAATGTGGCGCTGTAAGTTTTAACAAGCCGTCGAGTTTATGCTTACGTCGTTTGTGGCAATGCGTTTGTTTGAAGCGGCAGTGTCGACGACCCGATTCTGCGGGAACGCAACAATGAGTGACGTGTATTTCCTCAATTCTTCAAAATTTTCGATTTTAGAAATTCGAGATCAGAGGTTTATCAAGACAAGTGAGGTAGGCCAAGTAATTATTAAAAAAATAGAAGATGTTTCGACTGATTTGGTTTACGTTGCCAATAGTGCTCTCCTGTAGGTTACATAGTCATCAGGAGCAGAAATCAGAGATTGTCCAATTCAGTAGTAGCGGCGTTACGTTGGAAGGTGTTTTAGATTTACCAGCCACCGAGGGAAAATTTCCATTGGTGGTTTTTGTGCACGGCTCGGGCCGCCGAACCCGTTCTGATTACAATGAATTTGTTGCCCCATTTATGAAAAATGGTTTCGCGACATTCAGATACGACAAACGTGGCGTTGGCAATTCAGGTGGAAGTTACAGCGATGTGGATGTCGGGACGGACAATAGTTCTGTTACGATTCATACGTTAGCTAGAGATGTTGTCGCAGCAGTGAAAACGCTTAAACGCCACGGTGGTATCGACAGTGCTCGCTGTATTCTGGTGGGCGCAAGCCAGGCGGGCTGGATCATTCCAGTAGCTGCGAGTCTAGATGATATTTATTTGACTGCTATTTTCTCCGGCCCTTCCGTCACCGTTGGCGAGGAGATCTATTATAGTTCACTCGCTGAGCAGGGGGATTACTCGGTATCCGAAGCGAACAAAATGGTGCTTACTTATCATGGCATCAAAGGATACGATCCGATACCAGATGTTAGTAAAATAAGAAGGCCAGCTCTTTGGATTTTTGGTAAAGAAGACGAAAGCATCCCTGTCGACAGATCAATACAGTTATTGGAACAAGTTCGCGATCAGTTTACTCTCCCAATACAAATTCAGGTCATCCCTGGTGTTAATCACAGTATGCGTTCAAAGGACGGCAAAGTAGCAGACTATGTAAGCCACATATTAGATTGGATAAAGAGTAGCAGATAAAGATTGATGGCTTGCGCCCACCTTTAAAATAAATGGTATATTTTTAATACACATTTGGACGTCGGTCGACAAACATGATGATAAGCACCAGTAACTGCCATGGCGTCCGGGGCTCATTGTCGGTTATGTAAACCTTTCTCTAAAAATATATGGCTATAAACAGACGACAATGGATCAAACAATCGGCCCTGATCCTTTCCCTTCTTAATACAGGTTTTTTATCCGCCAAGAACAATGTAGAGAAAGTTCGGATCGGTGCGTGCGACTGGTCGCTCGGCAAAAGCAGTGATCCTAAATCTTTTGATGTGGCAAAAAGCATCGGGTTGCAAGGTGTTCAACTGAATTTAGGATCTGAATCAAACAACATGCATTTAAGAGAATATGCTGTTCAACAATCCTTTAAAGATGCATCTAATCAAACAGGCGTGGCAATAGCAAGTCTTGCTATTGCTGAGTTAAACAAAGTTCCGTACAAATCCGAGGCAAAAACAGAGCGATGGGTATGGGATAGCATAGATGTTGCAAAAGCCTTTGATGTAAACGTGATCCTGCTAGCCTTCTTCGGCAAGAACGATCTGCGAAACGATGAGCCAGGCAAGAAGGAAGTTGTTCGTAGATTAAAAATGGTTGCGCCAAAAGCAGAGAAACTTGGTATTACCCTGGGAATTGAATCATACCTAAGCGCAGAAGAACACATGGATATTATTCAGCAAGTCGGCTCCAAGAGTATCAAGGTCTATTATGATTTTAGAAATTCTGCGGATGCTGGTTATGACGTGATAAAAGAAATTCAATGGCTTGGAAAAGACATGATCTGCGAATTGCATATGAAGGAGAATGGATTTTTATTGGGCAAAGGAACGCTGGACTGGACGAAAATATGTCAAACGCTTCTGGCGATGGAATACTTCGGTAACGGTTGGATGCATATCGAAGGAGCAACCCCTAAAGACGCAGATGTAATCAGAAGTTATAAACACAACCTTGACTTTTTGAAAAAAAATTTTGGGTATTAGTATAATTCAATAAACGTTATGGATGACGCAAGGGAGGGTCATTTGCGCCGTGGGCCATACTCTTGCTGGGGCTGCGTGTGGTGGGAGGGATGTAGCGGTTCACCAACAACCGCAGCATTTTGGATAACAATCCCTGCGTGTACCGCGACAGTCTGAGATTGTGTTGTAATGGTTCCATTAATAACTCTAAGACGTTTCGGTACAGTTTGAGCATGCATACTTTCGTTCGAAATTACAGAAGTATCTTTGCCTGACGTTTACCGTACCAATTCTATAAATCCACTTTTCTCGACTTTGTCAGATCCAAATCTTACGGACACGGTATAGAAATAGGTTCCTGTAGGTACAAGGTGGCCGGATCGATTGGTTCCGCGCCATACAACATTTTCATTATCGTAACCGGTACTGTTAAAGATCAACCCTCCCCAACGATCTACAACAACTACCTTGTTGTTCGGAAATTTTTCAATATTAGTTAGAATCCACGCATCATTTATTCCATTACCATCTGGTGTAACGACCTTGGCGACATCGATTTCGATGTCCATTTGCGAAACAATCACGTTGAAGTAGCAATAGGAAGTATTACCTTCGTCGACGGTCGCCTGATATTCGATTTTCGTCGTTCCTACGTTAAAAAAATCACCGGGGTCGTGCGAGCGTTTCATTGTCACGTCGCCACATGGTGCAGAGGCATTCGGTTCTGTCCACTCTGCAATGGCTAAACCGGCTTCGTTACCCTTTAGCGAAATGTCACTGGGACAATTGGAAATTGTAGGTGCTGTTTCATTTTTCACGATCACATTAAACACGCAAGTCGAAACGTTGCCTTTGTTATCTTTGGCGGTATATGACACTGGGGTTATTCCAAGGGGAAAAGTCTCTCCAGGATTATGTGAACTTGAGATGGTAACTCCGCCACAATTATCCGTGACGGAAGGCAAGGCCCAATTTACGACAGCACTACATGTGGAATTTGCATTCACAATTATATCAGCGGCGCAATTCTGGAAAACTGGGCCCGATTGATCTTCAACTATTACATTGAATTTATGCGTTGATGCGTTACCACTGATATCGGTCGCTGTATACAACACTTCTGTTATTCCCAAGGGGAATTCATCTCCTGGCTGGTGAGAGCTACTTACGATTACAGCGCCGCAGTCTTCAGAGGTTGGTGGTGAATAGTTCACCTTTGCGGTGCACGAAGGTCCTGCTGCTTCAAAAATATCAGCATGTTCCATTATAACGGGGGGTGTAACATCGTTCACTGTTACAGTGAAGGAACATGTGGCAGCATTGCCGGCAGCATCGGTGGCGGTATATACAACTGTTGTGATACCTATATTGAAAAGACTTCCGGGCGCCTTAGAAACACCAAGAATTGCGCCCGCGCAATTATCAGTAAATCCAGGAGCAGTCCAGTTAGCTGTTGCCTGGCATGAAGCATTGGCGCTTACTGTAATATTTGTTGGACAACCTGTTATCACTGGAGGGATGTTATCCACAACATTCACATTGAAAGAACAAGTAGCCGTATTTCCGGCCGCATCTGTAACCGTATAGATCACTGGGGTGATACCTATATTGAAAAGACTTCCGGGTGCCTTAGAAACACCAAGCACTGCGCCCGCGCAATTATCAGTAAATCCGGGAGCAGTCCAGTTAACTGTTGCCTGACATGAAGCATTGGCACTTGCAGTAATATTTGTTGGACAACCTGTTATAACCGGAGGGATGTTATCCACAACATTCACGTTGAAAGAACAAATAGCTGTATTGCCGGCAGCATCGGTGGCGGTATATACAACTGTTGTGACACCTATATTGAAAAGACTTCCGGGCGCCTTAGAAACACCGAGCATTGCGCCCGCGCAATTATCAGTAAACCCGGGAGCAGTCCAGTTAGCCGTTGCCTGGCATGAAGCATTGGCGCTTACTGTAATATTTGTTGGACAGCTGGTTATCACTGGAGGGATGTTATCCACAACATTTACATTGAAAGAACAGGTAGCCGTATTTCCCGCAGCATCTGTAGCTGTATAGATGACCGTTGTGAGACCCTTGGGAAACACACCTGGACTATGGCTACCCGTAAAAGACGACAAATTACAATTATCGGTGGCTGATGGCTCCGTCCAACCGACAACCTGGGTGCAACCCGGTCCGGTTATATTAACCACTTGATCTGATGGGCAGCCTGTGATCACTGGAAGGGTTACATCTGACGAACATGAATTTATTAGCGTACAAAAATCGCCCCCGGGGCATGCTCCATCGTCTTCACAATCAGCAGGATTGAATTGGAAATTCGGGCATCCGCCTGCTCCACACACCATACAACCGTTGCTTGAATTCTTAAAATCTGCATCGACGACGACAGTTCCGCTACCTGACCATACTAAGGTCATCAGGTTATTGTGAAAATTATTTGAAATATTGAAAGTACCGTTCACCTCTATTTCAAAGACGCAGGGATTTGCGGAAGAACACCCTGAGCTCTGGGGATCTAGATGAAAGTTGCCATCCACATTTACCGTCACGCCTGCGGGTATGATAATCTTTCCACTACCCTGAGCGTTAAGGTGAATGTTTCCACCTACGTTATTAACCGGAAGATCAAAAGTGAAGATATCGCCATTTCCGAAGTAAGTATTTTTGCCGAGCGTAAGATTTGATGACGAAGAGCCGCAG
>JAICGJ010000181.1 GCA_025923195.1 Chryseolinea sp. | reverse complement strand
TTGAGTACCTTGATGGGCTGAAATCCGGAGAGTACAATTGCCGGGAAAAAACCAGCCAGGATTCCTACCACCGTCGCAAACAGAATGAAAATGGTGTACACAACAACGTTGGCCTCCAAATCCCACCGGAAAATTCGCGCGAAATTCAATTGAAGGATCAAAGGTTTCACGATCGCGAGCAATCCAACCGCAATTATTAACGCAGCCAACGCCACGATAACGGATTCTGCCAGGAACTGAATAAAAATCTGCCATCGGGCGGCGCCACTCACTTTTCGTACCCCGATTTCGCGCGCGCGACTGAGCGAACGTGCCATCGACAAATTCGTAAAGTTAAAACACGAGGTGAGGAGAATCAGGATGGCCAACCCACTCAACGCGTAAATGAACATCATAGGCAGAACTGGACCTATCGAATTGTTTAGCATTGGCCCTGGGGTGATATCGTTCATCGCCTGAAGGTTAAATCTCATTTTATGGACACCAGGATTAGTGACAACGGCGATGTGTTCCTGGTAAATTTTGTCCAGGTGCGCTTGAAGCTGTTCGGGCGATTTCTCGGGCGCTAACTGCACGTAGGTCCAGCCACTCCAGAAATTTGTCCAATCTTCCATTGATTGCATACCAGCGGTATCCAGGCTTTGCACTGTTGCCATGCTTGCGAGCGCTTCAAAAACGATGTGTGACTTTCGGGAGCTCTCTTTCAAAATGCCGGTGACCGTATATGTTCCTTCACGGACCTTAATCGTCTCTCCGAGCGGGTTTTCTTCTTTGAAAAGTTTATTCGCAGCGTTTCGTGTCAGGACGACAGAGTACGGTTCGTCGAGTGCGGTAGAAGGGTCGCCATATTGAAACTCGTATTCGAAAAAATCGAACACCTCAGGGTCGGCGAAAAAACCAGAAACTGGGACGTTAACATCCTGACCTTCAAATTCCAGCCAGTGATTTCCAAAGTCCCTCTTTAATCTTACGACATTTTCGATCCCGGTATATTTTTCGAGTAGCTCACCTCTTAGCGGCATTGAAGAAGTCGCGTTGTAGCGGCTGCCTTGCGGCTCACCCGTGCTATTTACGTCGATAGTTGTTACCCTGTAGATCTGGTCTCGTTTTGAGTTATATCTGTCATATTCAACTTGATCGGCCACAAGCATGATGATACCCATACCAATGGACATGGCCACAGCCAATCCAAAAATATTAATGAGTGAAAAAATTCGATGGCGAAGCAGATTGCGTATCCCGATTTTGAGGTAGTTCGAAAACATTGTTTTAGAAGTTGTAAATGGATATTAGACGGCGTGCGATGCCCATAGGTTACGCCCTTGAAGAATTACTTGTTATTGCTTGTATCAATCAAATGTTACAATGGTTGCACTAATTGGGACAGTCATGTCACCCCAACTCCTCCTGAAGCGGTACCTTCAATAAAAAATAACACCATTATGAAAAAGAAAGTAGTCAGGGGAAAACCGCTCGTGGTGTATTGCTTATTATTGTTGGCGATTATCGTAGCATGCAGCGACGATAGCGAGGAAAGTTCTGAGCTAGATGCATCAGCGGGAAGCGATGTCAATGTCTTGGTCAATAGTCTGGTGACGCTGAATGGAACTGGCTCAAGTGATTCCAAAGGCAATCCGTTTGAATTCTCATGGAGTTTTATCCAAAAACCATCAACCAGTAATGCGGAATTGGCAAACAGCGAGAGCGAAACGCCAAGTTTCACGGCCGATGTTCAGGGAAAATATAAAATTCAATTAACGATCTCAAATGCACACAAAGCCTCTGACACCGTAACAGTGGCAGCGTTCGATGTTACAAATGTTGAAGGCGAATACGAAAATATGTTTCCTGGCCCGAATGTGGGTATTAGGAAATTTGTCACAGCGATGGACGCATTGTTCGCAACCTGTGAGTTTACCGAAATAGGAGGCGTGGCGGCAAAGAAAATTGCGCGTTATAACGGCACGGCGTGGAGCGCGCTGGGCTGTGGGCTCGAGGTTGGAAGCATTTATGACATGGCCGAGTATAAGGGACACCTGTACGTCGCCGGGAGGTTTGACGAAATCGGGTGTATTGAAGCAAACAACATTGCGCGTTGGGATGGGGCGAACTGGCACGCGTTAAAAGGCGGCCTAACAGGTGGCGACGATCCTTACGGGCATGCACTGGCTGTTTACAAGGATGAATTATACGTGGGCGGTCAATTTACCAAAGCAGGTGACGTGACGGTTTCAAACATTGCAAAATGGAACGGAACGGATTGGTCTGCAGCAGGAAATATTGAAGAAGGATCCTTGCGCGAATTGCACGTGTACAAGCAGAAGCTCTATGCAGGAGGCTTTTTCACAGAGATTAACGGAACGAGTATACGCTACGTAGCTTCATACGACGGATCCACTTGGTCGGCTCTCGGATCCCTGGAGCCATTGGAATTGAAACGCACGGGAGCTGTACTGCATATGGCCGTTTACAAGGATATTCTGTTCATGGCGGGTGAATTTGCTTCTAACAACGCGGAAGTATCTGAACTCATCACCTGGAACGGTTCTCAATTCAGTGACTTTGGTAAGGCATTTATTCTCCATCCGGGAAATAAGATAGTGGAGTTGTCAGTGATCGACGATATCTTGTACATTGGCGGAAGGTTTCATCAGGTGGTAGGAAGCAATGTCAACAATATCCTGCAATGGAATGGCGAGCAGTGGGGTATCATGGAGGAGGGGATCTCAGGCAGTGTAAACTCCATTATAGGTTACAAGGGCAAAATATATGTCGGAGGAGATTTTGATGGAGCCGGAGGGGCAGATGCCGAAAACATCAGCGTTTGGAATGAGGACTGAAAGCGGGCGAACAATTCCTTCGAAGCAAACCGTAAGGGGGATGATAAACGCTGTTTGTCATAAAGAAAGTATTACTATACCCATGATGGCCAAGAGTCCTCCAACCATCGCCAGAGCAGGAATTCTTTCCTTAAAGATGAAATATGCCATAATAGTAGTTAACACTGGGTAACACGCAGAAAGGGCAACGATGATTGACCCGCCGGTCGTATCATTGCTGAGACCCACATTCAACAGAATGGCCCCTGTCTGTTGTGCAATGGCGGCGCCGAGAATAGCACGATTCTTCAAGGCCGTTTTGAGCGTTGATGTGGACACGGCTCCTTTCTTCCATCCGACGACGACGAACGATAGACAACAGACAGCAAGTACACCGAATTGGACCAAGCTAGCGGTTTGCCAACCGATCAGTCTAACACCTTCGGCAAGCACCCCATAACCAACACCCCACAATAATGCCGCCAGCAATGCAGTCCAGGCTCCGGAACCCGTTTTAGATTCCAGTTGAGTCTTTTGAGCGTGTAGCCCTGCCGCAGTTACGACGCCAACTACTACCATTAAAAATCCCGCACCCTGCTCCGTATTTATCGTGGCACCAAATACTGCTACTGCTAGAATTAACGTCACAGCCGGATACGTACTCGACAATGCACTTACGATTCCAACGGGACCCTTATGCAATGCTGTGAAGAAAAAAGCTGATGCCAGCGTAATCGCGAAACCGGCGAGGGCGCAGAGAATAATACCACCATCATTGACCTGAAAGGGATGACGTATGAATATTAGATAGTATACGCCGAACAGCACGGCGCCTACTATATTTACCAGCGAGGCACCAAGAAGCGGCTTCACGGTTTTGGTTGATTGAGCGATAAAGATATCCGCTATCGCCCAGCTTGCAGCAGCCGAAATTCCAAGTAAGATTGTATACATGAGAGAGGCTCAAGGTATGGAGAGGGGTGCGTGATTTCCAAAATTATTTTCCTCTGCAGAAAATCTCTGGGGGGCCAAAGTCAGGATTCTAATCGCGACTAGGATGTAAAACAAATAATTTTGGCAATGACCTTACATTATTCTGTACATCGAAAGTATTATTTGTTGCCATCAATTGTCATTTAAAGATAAATGTTTCGATAATCTTACATCTTTCAAATCGCTATATTTTCTAAGAATATCTTTGAACGATGTTTCGCCCTATCCTGCCTTTACTGGTATTTATCGCCGCGTCTGTGCCTTCTGCTGGACAGCATTGGGTTGGATCTGCGGGAATAAATTACGGAACATACTCCATGAAGAGTCTAAAGGAACTGCAAGAGGCCACTCTTGAGTCAGACATTCCTCTCGAGATCGTCGAAAGCTTCCCTTCAAGAGCTGGTTTTGAATTTAGTATACTTCGAACGCTTGGAAATTTTTCAGTCGGGGCCACGGCATCGCAGGCGTCTACCGGAGGGCGCGTAAGTTATGCTGACTATTCGGGAAGTATTAATCACGATATCATCGTTAACAACACGATCGCAGCAATTCAACTAGAAAATAATTTAGCTAAGAAAGAAGCCTGGGAGCTATTGTTTAGTATGCGCAGCGGAGTGGCTTTTAACACGATGAAATATAACACCACCCTGTCAATAGGTAACGAAACCGATAATCTTGGAGAGAAATTCAAATCGATAAACTTTGTTATAAGCGCTGGAATAGGTGCACGCTTTTTTTATAACAAGATCTTTGTTCATCCCGAATTCCGGTACGAGACTCACCTTGCTAAAGGCGATCTTCACTATAGCGACGACTCTGACGTTGCACTTGAAGTAAATAATGAGAGGGTACAGGTAGGTTGGGATGGTATTCGCCTAAGCTTAAGTCTGGGTTACCGATTATGACACGATCCAAAGTATTTGTCTCCCTGCTCTGTATTTTGGCATTGTATTTTGCATCCTGCGAGTATGAGCCGGAAGCGATTAACTTCAAAGAGGTTGATCCTACAGGAATACAAACCATTCAAATTGCCCTCAATGATATCGAAGATACGTTGATCGTCGGTACATGGACTGAAGTGAGTTTCGACCTCGAGTTTCCTAAGCCGGTAAACTTTACATTGAAAGTGCTGCTGGGAACTACAACGGTCTACTCAGGTGCACAACTTTCAGGTGCGTTTACAATTTCACCTTTTGAGTTTGCCAACGGTATCTATCCGCTAATATTTGAAGTTGTCTCCAGCACGGGTACGCTAAGCCTTGCCGACAGGCTTGATGTTGAGAAAGTGTTGTTTGAGTACCAGGGAAAGATCGTACATATCGAAACTTCACCGGCTCAAAAACTGGATATTATTTCCATTACCCCTCAATCTGACGGCCTTCGCATCACGTGGCCGAGATACCCTAAGGTAAATTTCACAAAGTATATCCTTCATAAAGTGGTATCTCCAATAGAGCGCGGATACTCTGAATATGACCAGATTGAAATTACGGATATTCGGCAAACTAACTTTGTGGACGCTGATTTTCTGGGAGGCAACGCCGAGTATAAGCTACAGGTGGTGACTTTTACCGATATGGCGTTTAGCGACCCCAGCAGTATACTGATCGCACCGCCAGCTATCAATTATGTTCATACTAACGATCTCAGCAGTGTGGAAGTCGCGTGGCCAAAGTCTTCGTTCACTTCAGCATTTGGTAGCTATCATTTATTGGAGGATTATACGTTTGGGTCGCACGACTATTTTACTTCGGCGAACATTACAGATACCCTCATTACTCTGACCGATTTTCCTTTCGGTGCCGCTGTGAGGGGAGAACTGCGAACGCAGCCTAAGGTCTATGAAATTGACTATGCAACCAGCGGGACGTACAGCACTTTCGCGGATATTTACATCGGAGAGAAGGTCCCGACAGAAATGAAAACGCTGGACGTAAAGAGCAACGATCGGATCTACTATTATCGCGATGGCTATCTTTACGCGATGCGTCATTCGGAAACCAAACCTTATGACAGCCTGGCTATAACATTAAATTTCTCTGCCTATGCGGATAACAGTGCGGCTGCAATGTCCCCAAATGGGCAGTATTTTTACGTGACTTCTGAGCAAAACATTATCCGGCTGGATGCTGAATCGCTGAATGAAATTTCTTCGTTTGCGATAAACGACGTGGTAAACCAAGCAAATACATTTCCGTTTGCCATCGCTGTCAATGACAATAACCGTCTTGTTGTTGACGTCAGGCAACAGGCCAATCACGGAGTACCCATCTTTTTTTCTACGTTTCTTGCCATCATTAACGGAAACAACTTAACAGTCTCCGATACAATACATAACAGCGCCGATGTACTATCCATACATACAAATGAAAGCCAACAGTATGTCGCGGTCAACACTGTTTTCGACAATAAGGTCTTCGAAATTTCTCCAGCTGGCTTGGAAATCCGTCGCGCAACGTTAAGCAATGATGTTATAGCGAGAGCCGTATTTACGCCGGGCGCGCTTCATTTGATCGACAATGGCTTCTCCAAGGTCTACGCCTTATCTGACTTTACGCAGACTTCTTCAACTTCACATCCGCTGTTCGACTATCGTGCAATCCTCGACCCGCTGACAGGGAATCTGGGAGCTTACACAGCCGAAGACGAGTATTCCATATTTGAACCCGTCACAATGACCTTGCTGCATACGATCAAGATCAATCGTTATTCAGGGGCTCCTGCTGATTTTATTCAACTCATGAATAACCAATTGATATCGCGGGGCGGTTTCAGATTATCGTTGCCCTAACCGGAATGCCACTAACTCAAATTAGCGCTCATTAACTAAGTCTGTCAACTAACAACTCCCTGTTGTTTCGACCGGACGTCCTTGACAGGCATTCCCTTTTCACGGGTAGTAATTTCAATATTTATGTTTCTTCCTGTGATTCTTTGCTTCCTTCGTCATTTTGCCGAACTGTTTATTCAATCTCTTTTTGTCTTCAATTTTGATTTCAAAGCGCTTCTGCTCCTTCATAAGCTTGATGTAACTTTCATAGACTTGGGCATCAAGCGAGCCGTTTTGGAGGGCGTTGATTACAGCACAACCCAGCTCGTTAACATGCCTGCAATCGGCATAACGGCATGCCTGGGCAAACTCTTGAATGGCGGGAAACAACTCGCTGGATTCGTCAGACGCGTCGTTTGTAAGCCCAAACTCCCGCATCCCTGGTGTATCGATAAGTAAACCACCGCCTGAAAGTTGAAAGAGGTCACGCGTTGTGGTGGTATGCGTTCCCTTGTTATTGTCTTTGCTTATGGCACCGATTCGCTGTACGCTTGACTGCATCAGGATATTCAACAGGGAACTTTTGCCAACACCAGACGAGCCTATCATGATATAGGTCTTCCCTTTTTGAAACATGCCTTTAATTTCGGTGATCCCAAAACCAGTAAGCGTGCTGCAGAAAAACAAAGGGCTTTCTCGTTTTAGCTTCGTGACCTTTTGGCGGTAGAGGTCATGATCTGTGATCAAATCTGCCTTATTCAAAATAACTATGGGATTAATGCCGCATGATGTTACTTGTGTTATGTAGCGATCCAAACGCATAACGTTAAAGTTCTGATCGAGCCCCTGAACAATGAGAGCAAAATCAATGTTGGCTGCGAGCACTTGGCGTTCGATTCTTGTGCCTGGATTTTTTCTCGTAAGCGCATTCATTCTGGGTAAAACTCCGATAATATATCCCGTTTCTCCATAGTCCAGATAGGTGACCCAGTCGCCGACCTTTGGTAGACCTTCAGGATCGGATCCATACAATAATCTTCCCGCAAGCTCGGTCTCCAGCTCACCCTTTTCCGTGATCAAATCATATTTGAATCCCTTAACTGATATAACTCGCCCAAGGGCTTGGTTCTCTTCTTTCGTATAATTGTGCTGGTGAAAATCATTCCACCCATATTCGTCTAATGATATCATCTCTATAATGGTTTAATTGTCGCAGGTTGTGACTTGAGTCAAAGACCTACGGCTTTATTGTTGAGGCAATAAAATGAAATGAGGAATAGAATTTTCCTACGGCGCAGCCTTCAAGTCAGGCTGCGGAAGATGCAATTATTCCGGCGTTGAAACGATATGTAGCGGAAGTGGTCATAAAACTGATTCAAAAGTAATGAAAAGAATGAAAAATCCGAGAGGCAAGGAAGCTCTTACCGTCAATTTTGGTCCTGACATCAGTTCAGCCAGCAGTAGTAATGGCAGGAATTGCTAAATTAGGGATAGTCAGAGTATGTCTGTGTAGAAAGTTGGAGGTTGTGGCATTTTAATTTCAGATTACAAGACTTGATTCGGCTTAACAATTAATGCTCATGAAAACTTTTTTACCACTAGCTTTTTCATTGGTATGTTGCTTCGGTTGCCGGGATACATCGAATAAACTTTCGAAACAAATTCTGGAGAAGTATTTAGACCGCAACGTAACTGTATTTGGGTCTTATGCAGTTATTAAACTTCCTGTTACTACTGGTGTAAGGATATGGAATCCGGTCCAGATTGTTCGCGGCCCAGACAATCTGATGTATGCAGCAAATCACACGGGAGAAATCTACTCGCTCCGCGATACGGATGGCGACGGACTGGAAGATCATGCAGCACTTTTCTGTGACGTTAAAGAGCAAGGACTTCGTTCACCTGCCGGCATCGCTTTCAAAGGTCGAGATCTATATGTCGGTACAGCGCAGGAAGTTCGGGTATATACTGACACCGATGGAGACCTGAAGGCCGATGAAAATCGTATATTTTTGAAAGACATACCTCATAGCGAGCATCCCTATGAATGGAGTTCAGCATTAACCTTTGGCGGAGATGGTCAATTATACCTGGTATTAACTACTGACTCATGGAACGCAGGCGCTTCTCCCGATCCGGAAGGATGGCGAGGGTCCATGCTGCGCATCAGTCCAGATGGAAAAAAGGTGGAGCGTTTTGCTACGGGCGTCCGATCCGTTGCCGGAATGGTATTGAACGAGTACAATGATCTATTGTTTGTAGATAACGAAGGCGGGGGGAACCCAACGGAGGAGCTGAATGTCGCCCTGCAGGGGCATTTTTATGGCCACAATCCGGTTAAATTCGGCAACCCAGAGGTGACCAAACCCATTTACAACTTGCAAACGGAGGTGGCCCCAGCAGGCATGGAAATCAACTCTGTCAATAATGATTTTGGCGGGACAGGAGGTGATCTCTTTATTGCCTTTTACGGACCAGGAGAACGATGGAACCGTGGGGCTATCGGCCGACTAAAGCTAACCCGACTTACGGACAGCACTTATAATGTTACCGAATTTCCAGTCGCTAAGGGAATTCCAAAGGTCTCTGACCTTGCATTCGGAGCTAACGGTGATCTATACGTTTCTCATGTAGGAAAAACAGATTACTGGTATCAGCCTGTGGATACAGTTGAGGGGGCTTTTTACAGGCTGATACACGTACCCTGGATCGAAGCTGCGTCTATAGAGGTGGTTGCCGAGCGTTCAAATGCCTCTGAAAGTACATTGGAGCTGGGTAAAGATCTTTTTGCACGCAGCGCTTGCAGTGCATGCCACAGCGTAGACGGCAAATCTGAACTACTGGGACCAGACCTGAAGGACATAGGACACATCTATTCGCGCGAAGAACTACTGGAAGAAATCAAATCACCGTCGATTCGCATTAAGCCCAGTATGATCGCGTCGAAGATTACGGACATGAATGGTGAGGTATTGCTGGGGCGCATTGTTAGTTCCGATGCGCAAAGGATCAGGCTGATGGTTATAGGAAATCGCATTATAGACATCCCTCGCAGTGATATCAAAAAGGAAGAGTTCACAAAGACATCTTTGATGTACGAAGGGCTGCTGAACGGAATGCCCCAAAATGAAATCGACGCGCTCCTATCGTATCTGATGAGTCTGCACGAAGCAAATGAGCCGGGCGGATAAAATTCGGATCTGAAAATTAATTTAAATTGGTTCGATCATAACGTCAGATTTCTATTTCGTCAGTGCGCTCGACATTTGTCATCTTTATCGTTTGTGTTTCACTCACTACCGTTGCACAGCCACGGACAGACGCTTTTCTGGTGAACTTATTGCGCGACAACCGGGACAGCTTGTTTCAACACGTTATTGCTCACCCTGAAATTTACAGGTACCAGTTCATCTATACACAAATCAACCGCGACATAAGGAACAATCCCACTTTGACCAATTACTATTACCGATTCGACTCGTTGCAATATTTCAACCCGGCTTCCACCGTTAAGTTGCCGCTCGCGATACTCTCGCTGGAGAAATTGCACACCTTGGAAAAATTTGGCGTTGATATGAACACGCCTGTCCTCATCGACAGCAGCTATTCCGGGCAAACATCCATGCACCGAGATTCCACCGCAGAAAATGGATTGCCATCTATGGCTCATTTTATAAAGAAAGTATTTCTAATCAGCGATAACGTTGCCTACAACAGGATGTATGAATTTCTTGGACAACAAACTATCAACCGGCGACTTCACGCCTTGGGCTATCCTGACCTGCGCATCACCAGGCGTTTTGTTCGAATGACTGAAGAAGAAAATCGGCATACGAATGGTATGAGATTTATCAGTGCCGATGGAGACCTATTATATACTCAACTGCCGGCTTATAATGCAGATCCATTTAACTTCAGTCACATCCATAAAATGGGTAACGCACATTATACAGACGACAGTTTGATTAACGCGCCCATTGATTTTACAAGAGCAAATAATGTCACGCTTAATCATCTTCAGCAATTGTTGCAGACGATCCTATTCCCAGAATCTGTTGATAAGAAAAAGCGGTTCAAGATTAGTGGAGAAGACTACAGATTTCTTCACCGTTTCCTGTCGCAGTATCCCTCCGAAACGAATTATCCAAAATACGATTCAACGATATATTTCGATTCATATGTAAAATTCTTCTTTCAGGCAGGTAGACGCAAGTTGCCAGATCATATCAGAGTGTTCAATAAAGCAGGTTGGGCGTATGGTTGCATGACCGACGTATCATACATTGTTGATTTTAAGAACAAAGTGGAATTCATGCTTACGGCTACCGTCTATGTCAATGGCGATGGCATCATGAACGACGACAAGTATGATTACGATACCATCGGACTGCCGTTCCTTTACCAGCTCGGCCAATTTTTTTATCAGTACGAATTGCGAAGAAATAAATATCCTCCCGACTTGTCGCGGTTCAGGATGGAGTATACCAAACAGGCGAATGATGGACGACCTTCAATCAAGGAGGCGGACAATTAACCTTGCATTGCTTGCTTGGTTTTCCTTCGAGACCTTGTAGTGGCGAAAAAAGATGCCACGAAGGCGCCAAGACTCAAAGATGCACTAAGTTGAGGTGACTCAGTCTACACTTCATAGGCTCTCACGAACCTTTTTGGGCAACTTTGCCTTCACCAACTCGTATGATTGTTTAATAAATCGCTCCAATTCCTTCTTGGATATTTTTTTGACGTCTTCTACTGTAACCCATTTGTAGCGTGCTACATAATCAGCAGGTCGAAAACCCGGGCGTGCTGAGACTTCTTCAAATTCCTCATCTGTGACCTTGAAGGAAACGCCTACTGGCGTTTGATCCAAACCAGTTACACAAAACATTTTTGCACCAATGCAAAAGCAAAGGTCTGCTCCCCATTTCACGTCCTCCGTTACGGCAGGGAGCTTAGTGCAAATGGATCTTATATCTTCAATGGTCATCTCCTTGGCCAATTTAACGATACACTAGGTCATATGACAAAACTCTCAGGATAGTTTCCCTCATTTACTTAAACCTCAATTTAACAGAATGTAATTGGATAAGGCAATGAGGTTATTGTTAATCCTTCAAACCCGTCAGAGTGTGAGTGCGATGATTGTGTTATATCAATTAAGCCTGTGGATGTTAGATATTTGTAATATAATGTTGGATAACAGGACGCGTAGTAAGACATTTATAACGATTATTGTCGACTCTGTGAGCGTTAGGAGATATGGATCCATTTCGCTGGTTCCAAATAGCACACCAAATTGTCAGGTGTTTTGAAATGCCCCAAGTTTCTCCGTTGTTTTAGCGGAGATGTTTTCTGTGATAAGTGTAGTCTAGGACCTGTTAAACATCGATCATTCATGGATTTCAAAGTCATTTTTCACTTTGTAG
>JAICGJ010000180.1 GCA_025923195.1 Chryseolinea sp. | reverse complement strand
TTGTGAGATGGTGAAGGTGACCGCAATTCCACTTCCCAATACTTCGAAAAATGTCCGTCTGTTCATGCTGAAGGAATAGGATGGATTTTCGTCGATCACGATCTCATCTAAATCTCGTACTGGTTTTTCTTTCGTTTTCATACTCACACCGTTGAAGCCTCCTGAATTGCCTTAATGATACGAGGATAAGTTCCACATCGGCAAATATTGCCTTGCATGGACTTAATGATCTCCTGTTCGGATGGGTTTGCATTTTTCTGCAGCAAGGATACAGCAGACATAATCATACCGGGGGCACAATACGCGCACTGAAATACATCCGCATTAAGGAAAGCAGTTTGCACCGGATGCATCTTGCCATTTTGTGCCAGGCCCTCAATGGTTGTTATCTTTTTTCCCGACGCGCTATTCGCGGGCGTGATACACGAACGCGTCGACTTTCCATCGATCAACACCGTGCACGCACCGCAAGACCCCTCGCCACATCCATATTTACTGCCAGTTAGATCGAGGTAATCGCGCAAAACGGTCAGCAAGTTCTCGTCAGGCCCTGCATTAACTGTATAATTCTTGTTGTTTACGTTTAGCTCCATAGGACTAGGGATAAACTGTTTTCAATTATTCACACCAACTCTCAATAACTTATAACAAAAAAGCAACGAGGCTGTTCAGGAACCTGTTCGCCGTACGAAAGTACGGTATGCCTACTCGCATTGCGGTTACTCGCTCCCGGGTTTGGCACCAGGCAACCTGCTCCTTAGCCACGCGATTTGACCGCGGTGATTTGCTTCATGTTCGCAGACATGAAACCACTTCCAGTATGTATTCAGCGGATTTTCTTTGGACCATTCGGGATCGATCGCCAACAACCATTTGTCATCTTTCTTTTTAAGTTCATCCAGAGTTGCTTGCCTTACCGACGTAATTTCATCGATATAATACTGAACTTCCTTGCCTTTGATGTTTTTACGCCCATCCTCTCCTAAAGTCATGGCAGCACCCCATTTCTTTTTCTCTTCGTCATTGAAATCCTGCCGGCCTTCAAACGTATTGATCTGATAATATTTTTCCGTGGCGCCAAGATGCATCAGCAGGGAACCGATGGTATTGGCGTGGGCATCATGCAAGTAATCCAAATCCTTCATGGACATAGATTTCACCATGCTAATGATAGTATATCTGTTGTAGTTTAACATGGATACTAAAGTCCCGATCTGCGTTGAATAACCCTCGATAGGGCCAATCACAAATACACTGCTGTCGGCAGGATTGTTGATCGCCATGGCTAAAGTGTTGGGCACGCTAAGCCCAAGCAGACTTGTGGAGATCGCGGCCGACGTCTTCACAAAACTTCTGCGGTCAATGTAATTCCTGGAAGGTTTCATTATGTTTCTTTAGAGGTTTAGAATGCAGTGAAATAAAGTTAGCGTATAATTCTGACTTATTCTGCGATTTTGACATGCTCGCGACTATGTATACTTTGCCGGCGGAATATATTTATTCGCGGGCTGAATCACCTACAATCCCCACCGGAAAAAGGAGTAAAGATCGTGGCGCCTCGATTTAGCTTCTGAAGCCATTTTACAAAATACATGCACTATCTGCTATTTCAGCAACTGAATTTCCTTTATGACTTTTTGAAATCCGCTTTTCGTCGCCTGAGTAGCCCCTTGTAATGCTATCGATATGTCCGATGACGTCAGGTCTCTACCCTGTGTCCATAGTGCGCCTGCAACTTGAATAGCCACCGCCTCATCGTAGTTAGCGAGTCGTTTGATCATTTTTCTAATATCACCTTGGGCGGAATCGATAATCTCTGCAGCATAGTCAAAGGCAGCATTTCTTCTCCCATTCTTATCAGCATCGATCCAGACGGCTCCCGTTGAGCCCATGACTCTTGGTGTCCAATCCGGTGAGGCCGGTTGATAGGGTTTTGCAATTGACCAAAAAGGCATGCCGTTGCCTGGTCCTTCTGCAATCGCCACCAGAAAGATGTCGTGCTTAGGCAATGGAATTTGCCAGGTACTTTTCGATTTCATGCCCGGCTTTCCAGAATGAGTGATTTTCTGAGTCTGCACACTGACACCATTTGCATACAGCGATACACGATCAGCTTTTGACCAGGCAGGGCCCCATACCTCTACCGTTACGTTCACGGTACTGCTTGCAGGAACAATATCGCCGGGGCCATATTTATCATTTACGATAATCTTGGTCATCAGCCCCAGGCTAACCAAAACCCTTCCGTCCTTAAAATTCTTGATTGCTGATTCGACATTGATATTGCCAGCATCGCTATCAACGCCATGGATATACGTTCTACCCTGACCAACAATGTAACGGCTTACATCATGGGAATCGCTTGAGCCAACGGGCGTGATAATGAAACCGCGATTCAGCATCCCAAACCAGTCATAAAACAAGTTCATAATATGGGTTTGTTGCGATCCGGAATTTATTAATTCCATTGCGTTGGCAGGAAAAGGCCATTCATCGTCGCTAATGCCCGCATTTGACAGGTGCCGCTCCGGACCAAAAGGACGAAAACCGATGTGGATGTCCCTGGCGTGGTTGAGAATTATTGCCTTGGAGTTAGAGACATCGTTGATATTGCGCCTGACATCGTTCCAATCTCTAACATCGTGACTTATAACCGGTGTTCCAACCTCTAATTTGAAAACGTTAAAGTGTCCAAACTTTGTCGTTAACTCATCGCCTGTCACAGGTGTAAAATAGTCGCTGACACCAGCAGCTTTTGCATCGGAGGTGATGTCCACATAAACGTTGTGATCCGTCATGATTGGCAATTCAATACCTTCTCCAGCAATTGTAACTGCGCGTTCAAGTGTCGTTGCATCGCCGTGACCCGAATGAGTAACCGTATGTATGTGCGTATCGCAACTGAACCATCCTTTAGTGTCAACCTCAAGTTTGATACGCAAGGTTTTTTGAATGCGGTCGCCTTGCTTCGCCGATACCTCAACGGAATCAACACCATATTCGAATCCACGGCCAGCATAGATTTTGTACGTGCCGGCAGGTATATTGAACGACGCTTTTCCATCACCCGTGTAAAGAACCCCAGGACGCACTGCGATGCTAGGGTTTTGAGGAACATTTACAGTTTGAAGGCTTCCTTTGTTATCTACGATGGTGATTCGCGCGGGAAGAGATTTGTTTGTTGTACCATCGACCACCTGGAGTTCTAGGAATGCATCAGACAACACTTCTTTCAAAGGACGTTCATGGAGAATAATTTCACCTGCCCGAATGTCGTCGTTTGACTGGCTCAAGCATTGAATTTGTAATTCATTGTGTCCGGCACGAAGGGTGTTTGGCGGAATGGCGAAATACACCCTCATATCTTTCTCGTCTGCAACGAGCTGACCGATTACGTGGTCATTCAACAGCACACGCCACTCTTGCTTCACATCGTATTGCCGCAAAACAAGCGTATGCTCCGAAGAATTGACTTTGGAAGAAAATCCAATATGCAATTTGCTGTTCGCGACTTCCCTGGGAAACTCTGACCATTCCCTTGATTCTCCATGACGCAGATTATGTAAGCCGTTGTCCAGCACCTGGGACTGGCCGAACACCCTTGGAGCGGCCAGGCTCAGGCAAACAAATGCGATGTTGAACGTATTTCTAATCATAATCCGAATTGCGCTTGGCAACGCGAAGCATACACCCCGGCATATTATAGCATTGATAGCGTAAAAGTTAATTTTTTAAACCATTTTTTCTATAATTTAACAGTCTCAAAAAATAAAGTCCCCTCCATGATACGAAGTTTCTTTAACCTGCTCTATGTATTCCTGTCCCTAAACATCTATGCGCAAACTGTGGAGTTGAGTCGCATAAGTGTTAAAGGAAATAAGTTTGTAACGGCGGATGGGAAGGCTGTCGTGTTCAGAGGGCTTGACACAAGCGACCCTGACAAACTCACCCGGGAGGGCCACTGGAATAAGGAGTACTTTCAGGAAATGAAAAACTGGGGCGCGAATATCACCCGGTTTCCCGTTCATCCAACAGCCTGGAGGGAACAGGGAAAAGATAATTACATCAAGCTTCTTGACCAGGGTATAGCATGGGCAAAGGAATTCGGTATGTACGTAATCATAGACTGGCATAGCATCGGCAATCTGCGGACCGAAATGTATCAGAACGAGATGTACGAAACGACGCAGAAAGAAACTTTTGAATTCTGGCGGACGATGGCTAAGCAATACAAGGATAATACTACGGTTGCATTCTTTGAATTATTCAACGAGCCGACAATTTATAATGGCCAGCTTGGTCAATGCACGTGGGAGCAATGGAAAGTGCTGGTTGAAGAAATGATCGGTATCATCCGTGCACATGGTGCCACAACGGTACCACTGGTCGGCGGTTTCAATTGGGCTTATGATCTCAAGCCAGTTGCTACAGATCCGATCAACGCAGAGGGCATTGGCTACGTTAGTCATCCGTATCCAATGAAACGCAATAAACCGTGGGAGCCGCAGTGGACGGAAGACTGGGGCTTCGTTGCAGAAAAATATCCGCTGATCCTTACCGAGATAGGCTTTTGCGGACCCGATGACAGAGGTGCGCACGTGCCCGTGATCAGCGATGAATCATATGGCGACGCTATTACCAAGTATTGCAGTGAGCGGGGGATATCATACACCGTATGGGTCTTTGATCCAAACTGGTCGCCGATGCTTTTTACGGATTGGAAGTTCACGCCGTCGCGGCAGGGACGGTACTTTAAAAGTGCGCTTCAAAAAAAGTAACCGCGAGAGGATTGACTGTCTGACCCTTCCTGATCTAATTTTCCCCCTGTGGCGGCTGAGCCACAGGTTTTGACATCGCAATTCCTTATGTCTATACTATGGCACCGACACGCTAAAAGTCAATTTGTAATAACAACTTAACAAGTAGGATAATTAAGAATATATTTCGCGAACGCATCGCCATAGGTACACGCAGAAAACACCATTTAGGCTTATTAGTACTTGACAATTGTAAACTCTACTCTTCGATTCAGCAAACGGGTTTCTTCTGTTTCGTTGCTGGCAATAGGCTTGGATCCTCCATATCCTTTCCCCGTAATTCGTTTTTTTTCGATCCCCTTGGATACCAGATAAGATTTTACTTTTTCTACGCGCAATTGCGACAATTTGAGATTCTGGCCTGGGATGCCTCTGTTATCAGTGTGACCCGACAACTCGATCTTTACCTTGGGATTAGACTTAAGAAATGCAACGACCAAGTCAAGCTCAGGATAACTTTGAGCGAGCAGCGTAGTTTTACCCTGCTCAAAAAGGACATCTCTCAGATTGACGGTAGCCCCTACTTCCACAGGCTGGAGCTTGAAATTCATTTCCAGTTCTTTCATTTCGTACGTCTGTATATCGAGTTTTTCCAGCGAGCTGATATAGCCCTGAGCTTCAATCTTTACGGAATATTGTTCCGTTGACGGCACGAGTACATCATATCCTCCTTCAGGTGAAGCGTCTGATGATGCGGTTGAAGATGGTGAGGTAAAAAATATCTTAGCCTTGATAGCTTCTCCCGTTTTGGCGTTGGTAACTTTGCCATAGACCTTCACACGCTGATCTGCATCTGGCTGACGGCTCACCTCCACAATTTTGACGGTATCGGGAGGAGGAGCAGGTACAGTATCCCTAGCGACTGGTTCACCCGTAATAAAAATTTTTACGTCGCCGTAGCCATCACTGTTCTTGGTGCTGGTGTAGAGCGAAAAACCCAACTTCTCATATGGCCGGAAATAAAGCTCGCGACCTTCAGAATTAATGGACACTCCCAAATTTTCCGGCGAGGACCAATTAGTCCACCCGTCGTCTAGCCTAGTCGATGTATAAATATCAAAGCTTCCTGATCCTTTGCCGCCGTTCGACGAAAAGTAGAGCGTTTTGCCATCGTCGCTTAACGAGGGACTGATCTCCTGAAAACGCGTATTAATTGTACCTCCAAGATTCTTGGGCTCGCTCCAACCTCCGCTTGCTGTCCTAACACAGACGTAGATATCTTCAACCCCCCGTGTTCCATATGTCTCCGCAGAAAAAATAAATATGGACCCGTCAGGCACAATGTATCCACTGAGTACGCCGGATTTATTTTGGAAATAAGGAATCGTAATGTTTTCTGGCCTGGACCATCCGCCGCTTGAAAGTCGGGATACGGATATTCCCTGCGTCCGTGACGAATTGCCGGATAACCCATAATGTCCTAGCAAGAACATTTGCTTTCCATCTGAGGAAAACCCGGCGACTGCATTATAGGCATTGTCATTCAGAACCGGTCCTGCATGCACTGGCACGGACCATTGATTGTCCTCTGTCAAGATTGAAACCCAGATATCGCCGGGATCTCTCTTTCCCCCCTGATTTTGCGGGTGGTTAGCAACTGTGATGTATTGTGACCGGCCATCCGGAGTTACAACGGGGTTAAGTTCATCGTAAGGCGTATTGGATTGTTGAAAAGAACTCGCAGTCAAGCCTTGGCCAAATGAAAGGGAAGCAGCGGATAATAGAGCAGATAAAAAAATAAATCTCATGAGGTAAACTAAAAAATTTGTAGCAAATATACTCTCCTCTTTCATTTCTCAAATTTTGGTATCTCTCACCTGCTGAGCCATTCACTTCCCTTAAGTGTAAACCGCCAGGGCAAGAGGGCGTCACGACCAGCATAGTCAATTCCAATTCGCGGACCTGCTTCAATTCTACGTGTAGATATTTTATGTCCGGGGTCCTCAACCCAAACTTCGGTTCCTGCTAAAAACTTTCCATTTAACTTTCTGTCAATGCCCAGTGCTTTAGTCAATTTGCCAGGACCGGAGGTAAGGTGAAAATCATTAGTGAGTTTTCCTCTTCGTAAATACATTTCATCGATTCCATGTACGGGTTCCACGGCGCGGATCAGGACAGCTTCCGCGATAGAGGATTGGTTAGTAACAATATTAAAAAGGTAGTGCATACCATAGCATAGATACACATACGCATGCCCGCCCTTTTCAAACATAACGGCGTTTCGCTGAGTTTTTCGAGCAGCATAGGCGTGGCACCCCTTTTCCCTCCAGGAATAGGCTTCAGTCTCTACTATCATACCTCCGGTTACTATTCCGTCAACATTTGTAAACAACACTTTTCCAAGCAGTTCGCGCGCAATTTTCACTACGTTCGTCCGCTGGTAAAAGCTATCTGGAAGCTTCATGTTTTTGCCATTTATTCTGTCAAAAGATTAGCTAACTTTGACACCCAAAATCTAAATATCTAAACAATCCACCAATGAAAAAAAGTCTATTGATTGCTGCCCTGGCACTGTCGTTTATTGCAGAGGCCCAGGTCCAGACGCCTCAAGCAAGCCCGCCCGGCTCTGTTTCCACTACGGTGGGATTAACCGATGTAAAAATTGATTACTTCAGGCCCCGGGTAAAAGGAAGAAAAATCTTTACTACCGATGCGTCGGCGCTGGTTCCATATGGAAAGATATGGAGAACAGGTGCAAATAATGGCAGCAGGATATCATTCTCAGACGATGTCAAAGTTGAAGGCGTATCAGTACCAAAAGGAGAATATCTGATTCTTACTTGGCCAGGCGCAACCGAGTGGACTGTTTCACTGTACAAGGACGTTAGTCTTGGGGGTGACCTAGATTCCTACGATGCCAGCAAAGACGCTGCGAAGTTTAAAGTGAAGCCAGAGAAGCTTGCTGAAAAGGTAGAGACGATGACCTTTAACATTGGCGATATTTCAGACGACAGCAAAACGGCCAAGGTTCAACTAGCGTGGGAGAATACGTCCGTAAAATTCTCAATTGCAGTTGATTATGATGCGAAGGTTATGAAATCAATAGAAGCGGCTACCAAGGTCAGTCCAAATAACTATTTTCAGGCGGCGGTTTACTATCTAGAAAATGGAAAAGATCTAAAACAGGCGCACGAATGGATCAAGAAAGCTGCCGATGCAAACCCTAGTGCATTCTGGGTTCTTCATCAAAAGGCAAGAATCGAAAAGGCTTTGGGTGACAAGGCTTCAGCAACTGCTTCGGCGAATGCTTCTTTAAAGGCTGCAAAGGATGCTAACAACCGTGACTATCAGGTGATGAACGAGGAACTGCTTAAGTCACTGAAATAGTTATCCGTTATCCGTTATCCGTTAATGATTATCCAAACTTTGTGCAAAACACAACGCTTGAATAACAGATCCTATTAACTGATAACGGATAACGGAAACCGATCTTACTTCTGCGCTTTCTTCGCCCGCTTCTCCGCACGTTTTTCTTTCAATGTTTTAGTTGCCGGTTTTTTGGCTTCCTTTTTCTGATCATGTGACTTTGACATAGACTTATCGTTAATGTTGTAGAGCCTTCCAAAATTTTCACGCTTGATGATTCGCGGTGAACGCTACAAATCTAATTTCTTAATGTGAGATTGAAAAATGGGATGGACTTCAAAATGAATCCTTATCAAAAGGATATTCTGCTTTGAACTTTATTGATGCCGAGCTGATAAAGTTGAACAATTTAAAATCAACAGTCTGCGCAAATTGGGGGCATCAGGGTGAGGTTACCATGGACACCTGGCTAAACGTATCTCCCTGCTCCAGATCGCCGGTGTCATATCCTTTCTTAAACCAGTACATCCGCTGCTCCGACGTGCCATGTGTAAATGCGTCGGGTACAACATACCCCTGCGACTGTTTTTGAAGACGATCATCTCCTATAGCGTTGGCGGCTTGCAGCGCCTCCTCTATGTCGCCAGGCTCAAGAATATCATTCAATTGATTTGCGTGGTGCGCCCAGACTCCAGCAAGAAAATCCGCCTGTAATTCCAACTTGACCGACAGCTTGTTATTTTCTTCCTCGCTCAGCCGGTCGCGTTGACCGTGGACTCTGTCGGTAATACCAAGCAAGTGCTGAACATGATGACCAACTTCATGCGCGACAACATAGGCCATAGCAAAATCTCCCGGTGCACCGAAGCGGCTTTGCAGGTCGTTATAAAAACTTAGGTCAATATACACCTTTGAATCCAGTGGACAGTAGAAGGGGCCCATTGCCGCACTTGCCATCCCACACGCCGATTGATCCGCACCTGTAAATAACACCAAGACCGGTTCCTGATAGTCGGCGCCACGCTCCTGAAACAATTTATTCCAAACATCCTCAGTATCTTGAAGAACTACCTTGACGAACTCCGCCTGCTTGTTTTCTTCTTCGGGCCTCGGCAGCTGCTGCTCATATGCTTCGGTGCTGCTACCCCCACCGAGATAGTCCAGGGGGTTTTCCCCAAACAGCAAACCAAGGATTAGGATTATCAGGCCTGCGCCACCACCGATAGCAATCTTGCCACCGCCCATGCCGCGGCGATCCTCAACATTTCCGCTTTGTCTTCTTCCTATCCATCGCATATAAAAATGAATTATATGAACTGATTAAGTTCAGTATTAAGGTACCAGTTTTATTATAATATTCTTACAGACCAACAACTATTGTCGGCTAAGGTTTAAGATAGAACTGACAAAAATTCATTCCACAATTCAGATCTAAAAAATGACATTTCTCTCCAGACGAGTTGCAGAATTTTCTTTTTAGGCGCATCTTAACAGTGTTTATCTGCAACCTAAGCCGGGGCTTATTCGAATTGGAGGACGTTGATATCGGTTCCACTAGTTTGAGTTTAAAACCTGCGGAAAGGCCATGTCAGATAGTAATTTAAAAATTACTACTTTCCAGCGTAAGAAACCAAACCAGACAAAACATGAACGATCACAACCCCAAACGACTTTTCTACGGTAGCTGTTTTGCATTGATCACTACTGCCTTTTCTTTTAGTATCAGAGCGGGCATTTTACCGCAGCTAGCAGAAACCTTTAACCTTAGCGCAACACAACTTGGGTTTATCAACCAGATGTTCTTTTTAGGGTTTCCAATTTCTATGGTTCTCGGCGGTATCTTTTACAGTACTCTTGGGCCAAAGAGAATCATGATCTTTGCCTTTTTTGCCCATACTATCGGAATTGTGATGACTATCTATGCAGGTGGTTATGTCGGTCTACTGATTTCGACATTATTCATTGGACTAGGGAATGGTTGCACCGAAGCGGCTTGTAATCCAATGATTGCAACAGCATATACTGGAAAATTGATGAATACGCTGATGAACAGGTTTCATATGTGGTTTCCAGGAGGTATTGTAATTGGAAGTTTGGTTTCATTAGCAATGACCAAGATGAATTTAGGTTGGGAGGCTCAAATTTGGGTGATCATGATCCCAACGCTGATCTATGCCTACCTTTTTTACGGCCAGACTTTCCCTAAACCACAAAACCTGGAAATTACTTCGTTAAAATCTAATCTCAAGGCGATGGCGCCTTTCGGCTTTAACGTCAGCACGCCGCTTTTCATTTTCATGTGTGTTTGCATGACCCTTACCGCGATCTCTGAATTTGGCCCGACGCAGTGGGCACAGTTGGTTTTGGCAAAAAGTGGAGCAGAGCCAATGGTAATACTTGCACTGATCACAGGATTAATGGCTGTTGGACGCTATTTTGGGGGCGAGTTTGTTCATAAATTTGATCAAACTGGGGTCTTGCTGGGCTCGGCCATACTAACTACAATTGGGATATTCTTATTTAGTACGCAAACTGGCGCGATGGCTTATATCGCAGCCATCATCTTTGCTACAGGGGTCTGTTATTTCTGGCCCAACATGATTGGATTTACGGCGGAAAAGATACCCCTGACTGGTGCGATCGGAATGTCGGTGGTCGGCGCATGTGGTATGTTGTCGACCGCGATCTGGCAACCTGTTATTGGGAGTTGGATCGATGAAGCGGGGGCAGAAGCAGCAGCTACTGGCTTGCAAGGTGACGCGTTGGAACTTGCCGCAGGGCAAGCTACGCTTCAAAGGATGATCATATTCCCCGCTATATTGATTGTGCTATTCACTATTTTGCTATTCTGGGTACGAAGCAGAAGGAAGGCTGCGTCTCCGGCGGGCGCAGTGTAAATATTCACAGGAAAAATAGAATCGAATTTGTTACATCCTAAGTTTTAATCCGTTCGGGGCGTAACATTTTTAATCAATGGATTGCAATTTTGCAGTCGGGCCTGATATATTGATCGTTGTTTTCCAAGGAGGTATATAATCATTCGCAATGGAATAAGGGAGGGTGGCCGAAAACCATCCTCTTGCTTTTTTGTCGTACATCAACAAAAATTAATTAGGCATGTTTGAGTCCGTATGAAAGCTTTTCTAACTCTGATATTTTTGTTCTCATCATCAGCGATGGCACAATTAATAATTGAAGACAACATTAAGTTTCTCGCTTTGGGCGACTCCTATACAATTGGTGAGAGCGTCACTACCAACGAGCGCTGGCCGGTGCAGTTGATGGATTCGCTCAGCGCACGCGGGCTCGATTACGTGGATAGCAAGATTCTAGCTACAACCGGATGGAGGACCGATAACCTGGCAGAAGCAATTAGGCATGCTAAGATCAAGACCGAATATACACTTGTGTCCTTGCTGATTGGTGTAAATAATCTTTACCAGGGTAAATCTGTGGAGAGCTATAAGCCAGAGTTCCAAGCCTTACTAGAAACGGCCATCAAGATCGCTGGTGGAAAGAAGTCCAGAGTGTTTGTTTTGTCGATTCCGGATTACGGCTACACGCCGTTCGGAAAGAAGGATCAGCCGGCCATAAGCAAAGGCATAGACGAATATAATGCCGTCAATGAATCGATCGCTAGGGAGATGAATGTGAAATATTATAACATTACTGATATCTCGCGCCGAGGCTTGGCTGAGCCGGATCTCGTCGCGTTCGATGGTTTGCACCCTTCCGGTAAAATGTATTCCGAATGGATTAAACGGATATTGACTAATGTGAAAATCGAGCACTCTAAGGAAGAGGATGAGGAGAAGGAGAAAGATGATGATGGAGGGTGAAGGTGTAGGGTGTAGAGTGTAGAGTGTAGGGTGTAGAGTGTAGGGTGTAGGGTGTAGGGTGTGTCACATGACAAAGGCACCTCCCATGCTCAACGGGGCAGTCTCCGCAGAGTCTCC
>JAICGJ010000179.1 GCA_025923195.1 Chryseolinea sp. | reverse complement strand
AACGATCGCTGTTCGGGTGAAAATAAATCAAACACGCCAGGAAAAGGGACTGTAGAATCACCACGCCGGCCATAAATAAGAGCATGTTTATTGAAAGTGCCACGCAGACGCTCCGAAATGGATTTGATAAACAAAATTTAATAAATTCATCCTGAGATTTTCGAATTGCCGTTACATTTTCAAATGCACTAGGACTCATTCCAACCAACGTAGATTGTAAAACCTCCTTCTCTACGCTCCGTTCAATACGTTATAAAAATAACTAGGGTTTCAGAGTGTCAGGCGTGGAGTTTAGAAAAGTATACCGTCCGGTTCAGCCTGCCGTCAGTTCCGTTGACGCGATGATCAAATACTCCGAACTTCTTCCGCATCCAGGTCTCTCAAATTATATTTATTGTTATTGGAGGCTCAATTCAACAACTGAACTTTCGATTCCATTTTCTTATCGCGTCATTCCGGACGGCTGCATTGACATCTTCATTAACCTAAAGAACGTTAGCGAGGCACGCGTGATGGGCTTTTCAACTACCAATATTCTATTTGACCTTGATAAATCATTTGATTACGCGGGAATACGTTTTTTGCCGGCTGCATTTCCACTTATGTTTAAGGTTGATGCATCGGCGTTGAAGGATAGGGATGAAGACCTCTTCGGTGTACTCCCTGGCCTGGCAAAGTATCTCAAACCCAAACTCGAAGGAGTATTCGATTTTAACATGCTGAAGACTATTCTAGATGATAATTTTCTGAAACTGCTGCAAAATCAAAAAATCACGCAAGACAAACGGGTGCACGACGCTATCCATCTTGTCTTGCAGTCGCACGGTAATGTAAGTTTCAAATCGGATATCGATACAGGTATAAGTCAAAGACAATTACGCCGGCTTTTTGAGTATTACATTGGTGACACACCTAAAATGTTCAGCAAAGTTGTGCGGTTTCAATACTTTTTCCAGTTGCTTTCATCGGACAAGAAATATTCGTTTAATAAGATCTTCCTTGATTGCGGATACTACGACCAACCTCATTTCAATAAGGACTTTAAGGCATTTTTTGGTTTGACGCCTGGGGAAGTTATTTCGCGATAATGTCCTTTTTCTACAAGACATAATTCTATTTTTCAATCAGTTTTGCGAAGAACAAAATCAGCGTGCCATGCACAAAGCTATTTTAACCGCAATACTTTTATCGGTAATTCTCTTATACAATGCTCAAGTTCAACCTACTAATGTTTCACCCATGAACAAAATCAACCAAATCTACCCCGTATTTATAACTGACAAGCTGGAAGAAACAGTAAAATTTTATGAACAATACTTTGGATTCACAAGACTTTTTGAATCTACGTTCTTTGTTCTTCTGCAAACTGCAGGCGAAGAAAAGATTTGTGTTGCCTTTATGGACGAAGGCCACCCGACCACGCCGCCCACCCCGCCCCGTTTCAATGGCAGTGGTTCATTTTTAACCCTGGAAGTTTCTGACGCCAAAGCTGAGTTTGACAAATTAAAGAAGAAAGGGCTTTCAATTTACTACGAACTGAAAGATGAAGCATGGGGACAAAAGAGGTTTGGTGTTTTGGACCCAAACCAAATTTATATTGATGTAGTGGAGCAAATAGAGCCCAAGGAAGGATTTTGGGATAAGTACATCAAGCCTTAGGCTCAATGTGAAATTTGCCTGACATAGTTCGCCAGTTCGATGCTGTTTTTCACATTGACTTTCTTAAAGAGCATCTTCTTATGGTTTTTTACGGTGAAAATGCTCACACGCAACTGATCGGCTATCTCTTGATTCGAGAAGCCTCTTAAAATTAGCCTGGCGATGTCATTCTGGCGCGGCGTAATGGCTCTTTCCGTTTGCTTTGGATTGTAAGAATATGATCTTATGAAATTGCCCTTTACTTTCTTGAAAACATCCAGAGTGACATGAAAGAATTTGTGGTTGCTGGCGAGGTTCGTAAATACCATCAAGTGCAAATAGGTACGGGTCGACGTTTCGATGGCCAGATTCTCATTCTGAATGTGTACATAGTTGCCGTCAGCATTCTTGATTCTGTAGCGCATGGTAAATCGATGCGTAGATGGGTCATAGGGCTGCAAGCCTTTTATAAAACCAAAACATTGCCGCACAGCGGGCAGGTCTTCAGGATGTACGAGTTCAAAAAAATCCGACAGGCTCATCTTTCTTAATGAATCATGACGGTGCCCGAAAATGCGTTCACAATTAATACCCACATATTTTGATTTTGCATGAGACACCGGGCATAGCATTATCCCACCGTCAGGAAAAATCTGTTCTGCGAAGTGCAGGTGCTTGAAAATAACATCATCATCATCTTCGGCCCTGAATTCATTGAGCGCCGCTTGTTCACTCTGCTCCTTCGAAAATAAGTTTACAAATGCTTGTGTTGTAATCTGAACATCCTTCTTCATCACAGAATCTTTGAATGCAAATGTAGCCGAAACAATTTTTACAAGTGTAACCTAATTGTTGGCGTTTTGATAGTGAAGTACCATTTAAGGAACTGAAAAGCCGATTACTGAAATTTGATTCTTTGGGGCTATTTCACGCTTATGTGGTATTTCAAAAATTTGCGCGGTCATTTCATTCGGCTAGTGAAGTGGGAATTCGTCACCCGGCTTAAATGGGCAGATCTGCATCTCTGTATAGGTCAGACGAGAAGCACACTGATGTTTTCCTGACATACTGGAATTGGGATCTGAAGGAAATACCGCTGTAACGTCCCGTGGAAATAACCGGAAAAAAGTTAATGCACAAATATTGTTATCCTCATTTTTTATGAAAAGACTCATCCTCTTAGTGACCGGGATCATTCTATTAATTCCAGTTTCATTCATAAGCACTTTTAATGGAATCCCAACGACCTGGGATATTGATGCCATTAAGCGATTCCATTTACCGCCGTCAGATTCGACCGTAAAAGTAATTTATGCGCCGAAGGCTTATTATGATTCACTGCCCGACCATGTTATCTATAAGACGTTCCCGGTATACGTACGGGAATATGAAAGGCCTGGATATCTTGACTCACTGAGAAACCTTGAACCTGAAATGGTGTTCCAACCTGAAAACTTAAAAACTACGCAAGATTGGATTAAGGCAGGCGAGCAAGTTTTTCATTGGCCGGTTGCGTATAGGCCAGTCAATAATAAGGTTTCACACCTCAGCGTCGACGATTTCAAGGCATCAAATGGAAAAATATCCAGCGCGGGTGAATATGCCTTCAGCAGATATGTCGTTACTGAAAAAGGTAAGGTCTTAATGGGTACGCTCAGCTGCTCCGGGTGCCATACACGCATACTCGATTCTGGTGAAATGATTCCAGGCGCTCAAGGCAACGTCTTTAATAATACCGGTTTTGTGGCCGCGGTGAAAAGTGGACAAATTCCCTTCGCCGTTCTGCAAGCCGGATCCAGAGAACTAAACCATGCGCCATGGGCCAATATAAAAGCCGCACCTGAAAGTGCCGGCGAATTCGCAGATTACATTAGGGCCGCGCCACCGGGTACAATGGACCGGCAGGGGGGCGGATATTTGTATCCGTTTGCCGTACCAAGCCTTATTGGAATAAAAGACATTAAATACCTGGATTGGACTGGCTTGATGAAGCACAACGGACCGGGGGATATGATGCGCTATGCGGCATTCAATCAGGGTATGGACATGCTCACCTCATATGACGGTTTCATTCCAGGGGGAAAAAACGACAACACCGAGTTGCCGAGGCCGGCAGAATGGAAGCATCCCTTTGGGTATGTTGGAAAAAAGTACACAGACGCGCAATTGTACGCGCTGACGCAGTATATCTATTCTCTCGAGCCTCCAAAAAATCCAAATCACTTCCCTGAAGAACTGATTAAAAAGGGCCGGATACTGTTTGCAAAAACGGGCTGCGTTAGCTGTCACACTCCTCCGCTTTATACGAACAATAAGCTTACGCCAGCTAATGGCTTCGAACCGCCAAAGGATCATTTTAAGAAATATGATATCTTCAATGTGTCTGTGGAGACCGATTCAGTTTCGGCATTGTATACGCGGCGAGGAACGGGGTATTATAAAATACCATCCCTTCGCGGCGTCTGGTACCGGAGTTCTTTTTTCCACAACGGTACGCTTACAACACTTGAGGAAGTTTTGGACGAAAGACGGCTTCATTCCAGTTTCGTCCCATCTGGATTCAAACCTCCACACCTCAAGACTATGGCCGTGAAAGGTCACCCCTTCGGACTTGAATTAAGTGAAGATGATAAGAAGGCGTTGATCGCATTTATGAAAACACTATGAAGATATTAACCATTCTCCTTTTCTTTCTTATTGGAGTAAATTCGGATGACAGCGCTGTCGAAGCCTCTTATTCTATTTTGTTCAGCGTCGCCAACGCGGGCTTTGAAGTCGAAGGAACAATTCAATTACAAGTAGCAGAAATAAGATTTGACCCGGCCAACCTAAGGGGTAGCTACATTTACGCGACGGCCGACCCTTCCACTATCAAAACTGGGATCAGCATCAGAGACAAGCACTTGAAGCGCAGCGACTACCTTGACGTCGGGACTTACCCTCAGATAGCCCTTCGTTCAAAGGATTTCAGAAAAAAAGGAAGAGACAATTTCGTAGGCCGGTTTGACCTGACTATCAAAGGCGTGACTAAAGAAATAACAATACCTTTGACTCGCAAAAAGGAAAACAACATTGTTCGTTACGAGGCGAGGTTCGAGATTAACCGGATAGATTTTAATATAGGTGCCGAAAGCGTCACACTGGCTGATGTCGTGAATATAACGGTGACGGCAGTTGTACCGAATCCGTAACTATGCCTTTGAGACAATCATTTAATCTGTACATCGCTCCAGAGCCACTTTAGTGATTCAGGTAAAATAGCGCCCGCATGCTTGCCGTTATGTCCGCCTGTTCCCTCGACAAACCTATAATCGTATCCTTTAAATTTCAACGCTGAAGCCATTTGTAGATTGGATAAATACCAGTTACCAAACTGATTATCCAAATCGTTAGAGCCGTCCTGCAAGAATACTTTGATGTCTTTTTTTGAGCTTGCGCGAATTAGAGATGGATAGACATTACCTCCCCTGATGTTTGTAAAACTACCGATGTGGCTAAGCACTTTGTGAAAATAGTCTGGTCGTTGCCATGCCGCAGTAAAAGCACAAATTCCGCCAGAGGAAAGCCCGGCAATGGCTTTCATCCGTGGTTCCTTGGATAGCGCATATTTTTTTTCGAGTTCGGGAATAAGTTCCTCGATAAGAAAAGTGACATAGCGGTCACTTAATTCGTCGTATTCCGCAAGGCGATTGCTACTCATAAAAATGTTTTGGGGCAAATCACTTGTATGGTGACCGGGATTAACAAATAACCCAATGGTAACTGGCATCGCTTTTTGATGGATCAGGTTATCAAAAACTGTTGCTGTCCTAAAGTCACCATCATCTCTCACATAAGCATAACCATCCTGGAAAACCATTAATGCTGCCGGTTTATTTGGATCATACTGAGCCGGTAGATAAACGTAGTACTCACGATGTACTCCCTCATATAATTTGCTTTCCCACCTATGCTTAGTTACGGTACCCTTTGGCACGTTCTCATGAACCTCCGAATCCGGCCCTAGCTTATATTGTGAGTCGCCGTTCTGACAATAGCCGAAATGACCCAATGCCAGAGTAGTACTAAGTAATAGAGCGACATAACCAACTAATTTTCTCATATGTATTCAACTGAAAATCCTTTTGATGAATCAGTGCCTGATCGTACGGCCGAATGAGGTTACGCTATCCTACTTACAGAAAACCGTACACCTTAAATTCACGCATATTCCAGGCAACTTCGAAATCAAAGGGCTGGCCTCGTCGTTCGCCGTGAACAATGGATTCAGACTTGGTTAGGGTCATGCGAATGAATTTTGTCTTTACGGGGTCAAACCGGATAGTGTTGTTTGCTCCCGTTCCCGTGCCATCTGAAATTATCTTATCCCATGTTTTGCCGTCAAGCGATACTTCAAGATCATATCCGCGCGGATACGTATGGATCGGCGGCGGCGAACCTGATCGCCATCCCCTGCTGATTGGCGGTGATTTAAATTGAATTTCTGAAATTGTAGCTACCTGAGGCAACTCGATCTGGAACCACATTCCTTTCTGTTGTGTAATGCCTGTTGTCCATCCTTCAAACGTAAACGCACCTCGCGCTGAGGCCGTACTTCCTTTTCGCGTTTCTGCCGTATGACTAGCGTTCATCCTCCAGCGCTGGTCTGCCTCCAGAATTTTTGGAATAGATGACCATAATTCCTCAAACTTGTAGAGTGTAGTCCGTCCTGCGGTTTCCTTGCGCACCCTCGCCACGTCTGCCGCAGTTACCACTGAAGATTCATTCTCAAAATTTGCCCGGACGAACGAGGCGACCGAAGCGATCCATTCATCATTGTTATTTTTCATAGGCGCCATCATGACACCCGCATAAGATTCACCCTCAATATCGCCAGTCATGCCATGAAGCAGCGTTTTTACAATATAATCCGGATGCGACTGTACGCGCGGAGACCCTACCAACGAAGGGGCTAACAGTTTGCCTTGCCCTGCCGGGGTGCCTATACCTAGCGGACCATGGCAAGTAGCGCAGAGGCTGCTAAAGATCTTTGCCCCTGCATCGACCAAGGCCTGTTCCTGCTTGTTAAAGTTTGGATTGCTCCTTCCAAAAAAAGCCGTCACCACCGGCGGATTCAAAACCTGGTTCCCAACCAATTGAACCCCCGCGGTACTGTCACGTGCTAATTCCTTCTTAACTGCTTCATTGGTTCCGGGTATTTTCAAAAGTCTCCCTGTCATCATAGCCCTCATTTTTACACCTAAATCTTTGTCGGACATCATTTTAAGGTAGTGTTCTTCAAATGACTTATCTCCTGCTTTATATAAGGTTTCACTGACCCAGAGCGCCATAATGCGCATTCGGGGATTTTCATCTTGCATCAGAGTCTTGACCAGGGATGATTCCAATGTTCCAATTCCTTCCAGAACCCATAGTGCATGAAATTTTGTAAGAATATTATCGCTATTCTGGACAAGATTTATTAACGCAGTGGCTACTGACTGGTCTTTTCTTTGTACTAGAACTTGCTGAGCCATATCGCGCCACCAGCCGTTTGGGTGCTTCAGATGCTCTAACAATTCGGCGGAGCTTTCATCATACATCCTCGGCTGTCTCTTATCGCGTTCCAAGTCCTGATGGGAAAGACGCCAAATGCGACCCAGTCCCACGACCTTGTCCAATTGATACTGCTCAATCTTTGCGCGCAGATATGATCCCACCGGCGCCCACTCACCTTCCTGAATGATTCCATGATACATATCTACAATATACATGGTTCCATCGGGGGCTGTGGCCATGTCAACAGGTCGAAACAAGGGATCAGTTGAACGAATAAATTCCGATTTCTGAGGCTGATATACATTGTACAAAGTAGTCAAACCATCCTTTACCCTCGCATCGACCTGTCTCACAATACGAGCCACAGGCTCTCCATAAAAGTATTGCCCGACCAACGCCTTGGGTAGACGATGGCCTCTGAATATGTCGTTTCCCGATGCCCCCGTTACGCGGTTCAAGGTTCCCTCGGGCATACGGACAGCTGCCATTCCTCCCTGCATGTCAGCTACAAGCACGGGCGCACCCCAGGGGACATCGAACCCTTCCTCAAAATTCTTTTCCACGATATAATCGCCATAGTGAACAGGAAATTGAAAATAAGATGGCAGCCCATTAGATCCACCCTGAAACCAAAGTTTCCCATCATCGTCGTGCGTGATACCCCATTGCGCATGGTTTGATGCAGTCGACTCCCGAACCACACCTTGAGGAGTCTCCCGAACACGGAACGGATTGACGGTGCTATACAACCAATTGTCCATTCCCCAATACAAGAATGCCTGCTGGTGCTCCACGTTTCCGGCGCGGCCGAAGTTATCCGTAAAGAATTCTTTTTTCTCTGCTATTCCATCATTATCAGCATCGGTGTATTTGTAAACATTGTCCGCATTTGATTCCATTGTGAGAATACTATTGGGTCCGACAGGCAATACAAAACGTGGAAAGACCAGTGAGTCAACGAACATCACACCGGTTTCATAGACACCATCGCCATCCTTATCCTCCCACCTTGAAATTCCACTGATGGGCTCGAGGGTACCCTTTGAATCGGCATTGAGCATATATGAGCGAAGCTCGAGAACGTACATCCTGCCATTTCCATCAAATGTAATTGCGGCAGGTTGTTGAATATCAGGTTCCGTCAAAACGGGTTCGAGCTTAAAGCCGGATGGAAGCAAAAATTTTTCCTGTTGTTCTTCAACGGATAGCGGAAGCACCGGCGGCTTGGGCTCGAGGTCAATCCCCTTCCAGTATTCGCTTGTTGTATCAGCTCCTTCTGGTAACTTCACTACGGGCCATGTCGACGGATCCGTTTCACGGGATGGCTTGGAACAGGAACTTACAACTAATACTAATACACATGCGGAAAAAAAATAGAAAGCTGTGTTCCAGAATGACTTCATGATTTCATGGGTATGACTATCTCAATGCAAAATATCAGGTGGCACATTAATATCATAGCCGTCCAAATAAGGATGCCCAATTTTATTTGACAGTGTACGTCAACGATGTGAACGGCGACATCACTTGGAGACGCAATTCTGACTGCGTGAAGAAATGAAGTTCCCAGTAACCAAGCTCCATATAAAAACATGTTTGACTTTCATCCGAATTAGTTTAAATAGCTCAACAAAAAAATTAGATACCATGAAGAAATTAATCATTAAATGTCTGTTCATCATTACCCTCACCTTTCCAGCCGTTTTGGAAATGTATGCTCAGGCAATCGGTATTCAAATGGGAAGTATGCGAAAAATGATGCCGGAAGGAATGCCGGCTGTCATTGCAAAATTGAAGGAACTTGGAATTACTGAGATTGAAGGCGGCGGCGGCCGAAGCATGGACCGCGCAGCTTTCAGAAAATTAGTTGAGGATAACGGGTTAAAAATTATTGCAACCGGGGGCGGCAGCTTTGAAAATCTCCAAAATAAAGACAGCATTCAAAAAATTATTTCCAATGCTAAGGCGCTTGGGGCTCAATATGTGATATGCTACTGGATACCACACGATGGCGATAATTTCACCTATGCGAACATGCAAAAAGCGGTGGAGGTCTTTAATTCCGCGGGAAAAACGCTGAAGGAAAATGGACTGTCATTTTGTTATCACCCGCATGGATATGAATTCAGGGAGTATGCTGAAGGAAAAGGGACGTTGTTTGAATATATGATGGACAAAACGAATCCTGAGTACGTCAACTTTCAGATGGATGTCTTTTGGATCAAGAATCCCGGGCAAGATCCTGTTGCCTTGCTGAAGAAATATCCAACTCGTTGGAAGATGTTGCATTTGAAGGACCGGAGGATCGGTACTCCTAATAATCCCAATGGCCGACAGGATGTAGAAACCAACGTTGTACTGGGCACGGGAGATGTTGGTATTGCAGAAGTCGTGAAGACGGCCAAACAACTTGGCATTAAGCATTATTTTATTGAGGATGAATCATCGCGAGCGCTCGAACAGGTTCCACAGCACGTAGCTTTTTTGAAGTCGCTGGATAAGTAGTCCACAGTCGACGGTCGACAGTCAACGGTAGGGGGTGCGAGGGGGAAAGTCCATTGTCCATAGTCGATGGCCGATAGCAGGCGTGCTACACGCTGCCATGGACTATGGACCATGGACTATTGGACTGTCTACTATCCCAGCAACGGCAAGGAGTACAACCGCTTGCCTGTCGCGTTTGCTATGGCATTGCGTATGGCGGGTGCAATTCCCAGAATCGGGGTTTCTCCAGCACCAACGGAAGGAATGTCTTTGCGGTTTACCATCACAACCTCCAAGTGTGGCGTATCACCAAATCGCGGCACGCGATATTTCGAGAAAGATGGATTCAAGATCTTTCCATCCTTAAAATCAACTCGCTCAAACACTGCGCCGCCCATACCCTGAATAACTGCACCTTCGATCTGGTTCTTCAGGTGCTCAGGATTGATGATGGCACCGCATTCGAACGCCGCCACTACACGCAGGACCTTCGGATTCTCCCCAGATGCATCTACTTCAACTTCTGCACACGTCGCCACAAAGCTGCCCTTTTCGTCGCCACAAGCGATGCCAATACCACGGCTCGCTGACGTTTTACCGTTGCTCCATCCAAATTTATTGGCGGCCGCTTCCAGTACGCCTTTCATTCTTTCATTGTTAAGGTTCTTCAGTCTGAATTGAAGCGGATCCAACTTTAATTCGGTCGCCAAATCATTCATGATGCACTCTCTGGCAAAAACATTTGCCGTCGCAGCCAGTCCGCGATATGAGCCCTGTCGCAACGGTGACTCCATGGGGTGAAACTGGATTTTCTTATTGGTGACCTCGTAAGGCGTTTCGATCCCTGAACCACCTGAATTATAGTTATGAAATTCCCACGAAGTGACCAAGCCATCCTTTTGGGCCCCAGCCTTCACATCGATCACGCCAGCCGGCCGAAAATAGGCCCACGTAAATTCTTCTTCCCGCGTCCATACTACCTTTACTGGCTTGCCGGCCGCTTTTGCCAAGCGCGCCGCTTCGACTCCTGCTTCACCCGTGTGCTTACCACCGTAACCTGATCCCGTATCTGGCTGGATCACACGAATGTTCTCTTTGGGGATACCAAAGGCTTCAGCAAGGTTTTCCTGAACGCCAAAGGGCCGTTGTGTACCGGTCCATACAGTAAGTTTGTTATTGGTCCACTGCGCTAAGCCAGCACGCGGCTCTAGGGGTGCATGGGCAATGTAATCGACCGTAAATGTCTTTTCAATTTTTACGTCAGCGTTCGAAAGGGCACTTGCAACATCACCGGCGGAATCCTCGTCATTTCCGTTTTCAGCCTTCGCTCGTATATAAGTAAAGATTTCACTGCGCGATGGTTGTTGTGATGACTTCCATTCTGCCTTGATTGCATCTCTTGCCTTAATTGCTGTGGCGACATCTTTCCCCGCTACGCCAACAAAGTCCCCATCGTGTACAACGGTGACGCCAGGCATATTTCTCGCGCCACTCAAGTCAACAGAGGCAAGTTTGGATCCATAGGAAGGTGCACGCAATACTTTGCCGTATAACATGCCAGGCAGCGTCATGTCAGAAACAAACTTATGCTTGCCAGTGACGAATGTTTCACCGCGAACTTTTTTGACAGAAGTCCCCGCAATCTTCCATTCATTTACTGGAGTTACTACAACATTGTTGTCGATCGGTTTCAACAACTTCTGCCCCTTCGTCAATTGACCGATAGGCATTGATTTATTAGTAGCAAGATTTTTTATTACTCCAACTTCCATGACAACCTTGTCGCGACCGACCTTCCACTCCTGCGAGGCCATATCAATCAACACCTCGCGGGCGGACGCTGCCGCTTTTCTCAGCTGTGGTCCCATATAAGGGATGGATCTGCTCCCAAAGGTTCCGCGATCATAAGGCGTCAATGCAGTATCACCCATAACCATATCAATGTTGTCCATAGGGACACGGAGCTCTTCTGCCACAATTTGTGCCAGCGAGGTGCGGATATTTTGTCCGACTTCCGCTTTACCTGTATAGATAGTTACCTTGTCATCTCCCACATGAATCCATGCCGCGATCTGATCTTCAGGTGCGACGTCTGTCAATGCGCTACCAAGACCTTGTGAGATGGTGAAGGTGACCGCAATTCCACTTCCCAATACTTCGAAAAATGTCCGTCTGTTCATGCTGAAGGAATAGGATGGCTTTTCATCGATGACGATCTCATCGGAATCTCTTACTGGTTTTTCTTTCGTTTTCATACTCACACCGTTGAAGCTTCCTGTATTGCCTTAATGATACGCGGATAAGTTCCACATCGGCAAATATTGCCTTGCATAGACTTGATGATTTCCTGTTCGGATGGGTTTGCATTTTTCTGCAGCAAGGATACAGCAGACATAATCATACCGGGGGCACAATACGCGCACTGAAATACATCCGCATTAAGGAAAGCAGTTTGCACCGGATGCATCTTGCCATTTT
>JAICGJ010000178.1 GCA_025923195.1 Chryseolinea sp. | reverse complement strand
GTAAACTACCTGATAATTGAATCCCTTCAACGTTTTTATCATTACTATGGGGATGACTTTAAGGTAGAACATCCTACGGGATCTGGAAAGTTTATAACCCTTCGTCAGATTGCAGATGATTTGTCGGTGCGGATGATCAATATTTTTAAACGCAACAAAACTGGCAAGCGGCCTGTGTTTGGAAATCATGATAAGATCCAGAACGATGAACATTTCAGGGATTACATTTATTTCTACGAATATTTCCACGGTGACAACGGAAGGGGTGTTGGCGCCACGCATCAAACGGGGTGGACTGGCCTAGTAGCGAAGCTTATACAACCACGGAAATGAGTTCATTAAAAGCCTAATCGAAAAATTTCATTATCATAGATTGAAAAGGACCATGGATTACGAGAAAAAAATACTTACTGACTTCAAGGGCTCCAGAAGTCTTGAATGGCTTGAAACTAACGGACTAGGTGGGTATGCCAGTGGAACAGTCTCCGGCGCACATTCACGACGGTATCATGGTCTGCTAGTAGCTGCCACGCATCCACCTGTTGGTCGCATGAACGTAATGTCAAAGTTGGATGAGACTATCGTTATTGGAGAGGAGCGATATGAATTAGGTACAAATCAATATCCAGGAGCAGTCCACCCGCAGGGATTTCAGTTCTTGAAAAAATTTCAAAGGGACCTGTTTCCGGAATTTTACTTTGAAGCAGGTAGTGTCGAAATAAAAAAAACCATCGCGGCTTTACACGGTGAGAATACGACATTGATATTATATGAAGTCGTAAAGGCACCAGCCACTTTTGATTTAGAATTGTTGCCGCTCTATGCCTGCCGTGACTTTCACAGTCTGGCGCGAGCCAATAGTTTCATTGGACAGCAGTATATTTTTGATGACGGAATTCTGAGATACCTAAACTATCAAGGTTGCCCCGAGGTGTTTGTTTCAGCGCCCCATTCGCATTTCGTTGAATCGAAAGGATGGTATTATAATTTTGAATATGCTGTAGAACAATATCGCGGCCTGGATTACCAGGAAGACCTCTATACGCATGGCAAATTTGTCGTTGCACTAAAAGAGGGTGACAAGCTGGGCATAATTATTTCGACAATTGATCCTGCTAACAGGGATGCCTTTCAGCTTTTTGAAACAGAACGCCGAAGACGTATCGACATTACTCGTAAATTTTCATGGAATGAAAACCTGAAAAGGCTAAGTCTGGCTGCAGATCAGTTCATCGTTAAAAGAGGTGAGTACAGCACGATCATAGCGGGATACCATTGGTTTGCTGACTGGGGACGGGACACAATGATTTCTCTTCCTGGATTATGTCTCGCAACCGGAAGGTTTGAAGAGGCAAAACAAATACTCACGCAATTTGCCGAAAGCGTAAGCGAAGGAATGTTGCCGAACCGCTTTCCAGACTATGGTGAAAATCCTGAGTACAACACAATCGATGCAACGCTCTGGTTTTTCAATGCCGTTTACCGCTATTACAAGTATACCGACGATAAAAAGTTTATAGAGCAGCTATTGCCTGTCTTGAAAGAAATCATCGACTGGCACTATAAGGGTACACGCTTTGGAATAAAGGTTGACCCCGCGGATGAACTTTTGTTTGGTGGAGCGGATGGTGTTCAACTTACGTGGATGGATGCTAAAGTCGGAGACTGGGTAGTTACGCCGCGCAAAGGAAAGCCAGTGGAAGTGAATGCTTTGTGGTACAACGCGCTGTCAACCTTAGGGTCGCTGCTTGTCGAATTAGATCGCGCCGGCGAATCCGAATTGTACCGAACGAGAGCTGGAAAAGTTCTAGAAAGCTTCAATGCTCTATTTTGGAATGAAAACAGTAATTCATTGTACGATTATGTAGATGGTACTTTAAAGAATGATGATTTGCGCCCCAATCAAATTTATGCCATCAGCCTTCCTTTCCCTTTACTAACAAAGGATCGCGCAAAAACGATTTTCGAAACGATCACAACAAACTTGTTGACGCCAAAAGGGCTGCGTAGCCTGGCATCTACTCATAAAGATTACAGACCTGTTTATGGTGGAGGTGTATGGAGCCGTGACGGGGGATATCATCAGGGTACTGTTTGGAGTTTTTTGATAGGACCCTATATCGATGCATTGCTTTACATCGCAGGTAAAGAAGGTAAAAAGGAGGCAGCCGCCATCTTGAACAAATTTTTCACCCATTTAAATGAAGGTGGGGTCGGGACGGTGTCGGAAATTCTTGATGCTGAATTTCCGCACGCTCCAAGGGGTTGCATTGCGCAGGCCTGGGGCGTGGGCGAAGTGCTTCGCGTTGCAGTTGAGTATGATCTGTTTGCGAACCAGGGTAATTCAAAAAAAATTCCTGCACTCGCCAATTTTTCTCTTTAATCACTTTAAGCGATCATTTCACTGGAGTACTGAACTCGACGTAAGTGCGTGGCGCTTCTTTGTATGGCGCTTAAGTTTGCAAATCCTATTTCGATGGAAACCTTCTTCAAGAACCAACTTGAATATTGCCAGGAAATTATTCTAAGGAAAAGAAATTTGCTGTCTAATAACAGGGCACTGCTGGTGGCTATCAGTGGGATTGATGCTTCAGGAAAAGGATATATCGCTCAACAGCTGGTCGACCGTCTTAGTCATTCTGCTTTCAAAACGGCCTATATCAATGTTGATAGCTGGCTTAATCCCCCCGCTGTACGTTTTTCCTCCGATCACAAGGCGATTCATTTCTATCACCAAGGCCTGCGATTAGACGACCTGTTCCGATTTATCATAGATCCACTGAAAAGATCCAGGACTGTAGCTGCGCGGGTTCCGTTGATCCATGAAACCGATATAGATTTCCATTGGGAGGATGTGTTTTATGAAAATGTTGAAATCATTATCCTCGAAGGGATTTTTCTCTTCAAACAAGCCTTGAAGAAAAAATACGATCTACGCATTTGGGTCGAATGTTCTTTTGATGTTGCGCTCGAGCGTGCATTAATGCGGGGACAGGAGCAGTTGACAGAAGAGGAGACCATTAGAGCGTATGAAACCATTTACTTTCCCGCGCAAAAAATCCACTTTGACTTGGATGATCCTCGCGATCGAGTCGATTTTACATTCCTCAATGACCGGTAGCTTTCCACTGAGTTCGATTTTTTTTGTTGCAATAATGCATCCGCTGCAATTAAGCTGACAATCCAACACCACGTTCTATTCTATTCTTGCGTATCAAATCGCAGGTATGATAAAAATCTTAAAACTCAACTGGAAGGTTTACGTCATGGAGGCAGTTTGCCTGGGGCTATTTATGATCTCTGCTTCATTGTTTGCTACGATCCTTGAATATCCGGAGAGTCATGTGCGCCACGCCATTCCAAATAGTTTTTTTAGGTTATGCATGATGGGCGTGGCCATGGGACTGACTGCGATCGGAATAACTTATTCACCTATGGGCAGGCTCTCCGGCGCGCATATGAATCCAGCCATTACGTTGTCTTTTCTCGGTCTTGGAAAAATAAAACCTGCAGATGCTTTTTACTATCTCGTCTTTCAGCTTGCCGGTGGTTTGATTGCCATATGTGCCATGATTTTTGTATTGGGAGATCCATTCAAAGACAGTCATGTGAACTATGTCGTCACAGCTCCCGGTAAATTCGGGAACATAGCTGCGTTTATCGTCGAAGTATTAATGTCATTTGGTATGATGCTCATCGTATTGGTTGCATCAAATCACTTGAGACTTTCTTCATACACTGGAGTCATTGCTGGGATTCTGGTGATGAGTTATGTGATTGTATCTGCGCCTATTTCGGGATTTAGCATAAACCCGGCGCGGACGATCGCTTCTGCAATTCCTTCAGGTATGTACAATTCGTTTTGGATTTACATGACAGCACCCTTCTTGGGAATGTTCTCCGCGGCAGCGATTTACAAGGCGGTAGGAGCAAAGACGTATTGTGCGAAGATAAATCATGTTAATCAATACTTGTGCATTTTCAATTGTGGCTACGGCAAGAAGTCCACGGTCGACGGTCCACGGTTCAGTGAGTACGAATAGATAGTCCATGGTCCACGGTCGACAGTCCACGGCTTAGGATGTGACGTGAAAGAATAACAAAATTAATCGTATGGAAAATAAATTTGATATCATTATCATCGGATCTGGCGCAGGTGGAGGAACCATCGCTTACAAGCTGGCTCCAACGGGCAAAAGAATATTAATTCTTGAGCGTGGCGACTACATTCCAAAGGAAAGGGAAAATTGGGATGCGCGAAAGGTGTTTACGGATGGCAGATATCGGACGAAGGAGGTTTGGTATGATAAGGATGACCAGCCTTTCAGCCCGTTTACACATTATGCGGTGGGTGGAAACACCAAAATGTTCGGGGCCGCACTTTTCCGTCTTCGCGAAAGTGACTTCCAGGAAGTAAAACATTTCGGAGGTATCTCTCCTGCCTGGCCCATTCAATACCAGGATCTCGAACCGTACTACACCGAAGCAGAACGGCTATATAGCGCACATGGTCAACGTGGCGTCGACCCTACGGAACCATATGCTACTATGCAATATCCCTTTCCGCCGCTAAAACATGAACCGAGCATGCAAGAATTGTACGATAGCATCCGTTCGTTGGGGTATAGACCTTTCCCGCTGCCAATAGGCGTCAGGTTAGGTGAAAACGGTAAGACCGGTTCGTCTCCTGTAAGGCTCAGTAACTTTGATGGCTTTCCTGACCCGACGGAGGCAAAGGCAGACGCCCAGGTAGTAACCCTTCGTGAGGCATTGCGAATGCCTAATGTCAAACTTTTGACAGGTGCTCACGTCGATAAACTCATCACAGACAAATCAGGTAAAAGAATTGCAGCTGTCCATGTATCAAGAGATGGCGAAAAACTTCAGTTTGAAAGCGATATTGTAATTCTTGCCGCAGGTGCGGTCAACTCGGCCGCGATCCTTTTGCGTTCAGCCAACCATCAGCACCCAAATGGTTTAGCAAACCGATCCGACCAGGTAGGCAGAAACTATATGTTGCATCAAAATGGTTGCGTCATATCAATATCTCGGAAGCCCAACGATTCACAATTTCAAAAGTCGTTTGCCATTGCCGATTTTTATAATGGCGATTCTGAAACGCCTTATCCTATCGGTGCTATTCAATTGATGGGAAAGAATGATCCCGATACCTTGATGGATTTGACACGGGATTACTTCCCTGGCAAATCATTCGAAGAACTTTCTAGCCATTCGATAGACTGGTGGATCACGGCAGAAGACCTACCCGATCCCGACAATCGTATTACACTTCGGAAGGATGGCTCGATCAAGACAGCATATTCTGTAAATAATCGCGAGGCGTACACTCGAATTAAGGCGAAGCTTTTCAACATCATCGATCAATTGGGTGAAAAAGATCCTCTGCTCAAAGATTCGGTTCGCGTGGGCTATGACTTGGGAGTGAGTGGTGTTTCTCATCAGATGGGGACGTTGAAATTTGGTAATGATCCTGAAAAGTCTGTCTTGAACGTTAATTGCCGCGCTCACGATGTTGAAAACCTTTATGCGGTAGACGCAAGTTTCTTTGTCTCTTCCGGTGCATTCAATCCTTCACTTACTATTGCAGCGAATGCATTGCGCATAGGCGATCACATTAAAAGCTTGTTGTAAAAATCTGTTTATATATCTGAACACATTTTCATTTCGATGAAAGAACTCGAAGAAACGGTAAGGGTGGTTACTCTTTCACTTGGAAGCGTTGTGGAGGGCATCGCCGCAATAGTCATAGCAACTGGTGTTTCAAAGGGCGTGATCTCCTATGTCAGGAGCTTGCTTTTTGTTAAACTAAATAATGCTGACGTCAGACTCGAACTGGGAAAAATCCTGGCGATTTCTCTGGAATTCCTCCTAGCCGCCGATATTTTGCGTACCGCGGTCTCCCCTACGTGGGCTGATATAGGTAAGCTCGCAGCGATTGCCATTCTTCGCACTCTGCTGAATTTCTTTCTCGATCGCGAGTTGAATATCGAATCGAGATCATAAAAAGTCTATTATCCGAACATTGAAAATTTATCCTATGAAGAGAATCTGCTTGTTAGTGTTACACATTCTCTGCGGCAGTCTCATTTTAGCGCAGCGTGTTACCAGTGTTGACGCCGTTGGGATTACGGTCAGCGATATGGATAAGGTTCTGCACTTTTATACTCAAGTCCTGCCCTTTGAGAAAGTGTCAGACGTAGAGGTCTATGGAAATGAATATGAAGAATTAAAAAATCTCTTTGGCATCCACTATAGGAAGGTAAGGTTGAGATTAGGATCTGAAGAAATTGAACTAACGGATTATTTGACATCCGGCGGTCGCCCAATTCCTATAGATTCAAAAAGCAATGACTTGTGGTTCCAACACATTGCCATCGTCGTGAGCAACATGGATTCCGCTTACGCGAGACTTCGAAAACACAACGTTGTTCACGTTTCGACCCGGCCTCAAACTTTACCCGCCACCATCGTGCCCGCGGCAGGTATAAAAGCATTTTATTTTCAGGATCCTGATGGCCACAACCTGGAGCTGATTTACTTTCCTAAGGGCAAGGGCAATCCAAAATGGCAATTTACCAAACGAGAAATATTTCTAGGAATTGACCACACTGCAATTGGAATCTCACAAACCGAACAAAGCAAGACGTTTTATGCGGCTTTAGGCGTTCTTTATCAGGGCGAAAGTATTAATTATGGAATTGAGCAGGAACACCTCAACAACGTACTGGGTGCACGTCTGCGTATAACCGGAAACAAAGCAGAGAGTGGAATTGGCGTAGAGTTCCTTGAATACCTGTCACCACAATCAGGAAGGCCTTTCCCCCGCGACGTCAAATCCGATGACATTGTGCACTGGGAAACGATCATGGTTACGGAAGATCTCGATAGCCTGTATGAAAAAATTAAATCACAGTGTGAGGTCATTTCTTCAGGTGTAGTCAGAATTCCTTCAAGCAATTATGGTTATCAAAAAGGCTTGTATCTCCGGGATCCGGACGGCCACGCTATCGGGATCTTTGAGAAGTGATCACTGAAGTTTCTTTAGAGGCATTATGATCCAAATAGCTTTGCAACTTATATGACTTTTAAAATTCTTTAAAGTGAAGAGATAGACACACGCAATATATCCGACAAACGCCACGAAGACTACACCGTTCATTTGAATCAAAAACAAAAAGTCTATGTACAAAAGAATTTTCGCACTTATGGTATTTACTGCGAGCACCGTGGGTCAGGTATCTGCCCAAAAACCATTGATCAACCTCGACGACAAGGGTGTGATCATTGACGGCTACGATCCGGTCGCTTATTTCACAGAGGGAAAGCCTGTTCAGGGTACGGAACAGTACCAAGCAACACACAATGGCGCCATTTATTATTTTGGAAGCGAAGCTAACAAAAAAAGTTTTGAGCTAGATCCAAAGAAGTATGAAGTGCAGTTTGGTGGATTTTGCGCTTATGCTGTTTCGCAAGGTCACGTCTCGCCGATAAACCCAAACTTTTGCATCGTCCAGAAGAATGAACAGGGTATTGATAAATTAATCTGTCAGCATAACCAAAAGGCTGCTGACCTGTGGAATAAAAATCCCGAGGGATTATTGCTCGATGCAGACAAGTATTGGCCAGCCGTTGTAAAGAATGGTGGTAAGCAAATTCCCCTGAAAGGAGCGGAGCACTTCTTTATCAACCTTGATAAGGACGGACTCGCCAACCAGGGTTATGATGTGGTTGCGTATTTCACCGACAGTAAAGCTGTAAAAGGAAACGAGAAATTCTCGGAGTGGTTCCATGGGGCCAAGTACCTTTTCCGCTCCAGGGAAAATCAAGAGTTGTTCCGCGATAATCCAAAGGAATATCTGCCACAATATGGTGGTTTTTGCGCTTATGCGATGAGCCTTGGTAAGGTGAGGCCAGTCAATCCCGAAATATTTTCAATCGAAGGGGGGAGGCTGATGTTGCAACATACTCAGGAGGCCTATGATTTATTCTACAAGGATGTCGCGGGCAATATTCAGAAGGCTGATGCACAATGGCCAGAAGTAAATCACAAGCATGCAGGCAAGGCTGTGAAATTTGACAAACCCGCGAAATAAAAGAGACAAAACTTAACCCTTATGAAAAAAATAATTCAGATAGTAATCGCGCTGGCAATCTCATTGCCGATGTATGCCCAGGTGGCAACCGTGAATTCCATTTCTTTGGAAGCTGCAAAAAAGATTGTGGCAGAAGCACGCAGGTTTGGGCAAACTGTGAACGCACCTCATGGCGGTCCTTCCATCGCTATTGTTGATCAGGGCGGAAACCTGATTTATGTGGAGAGACCTGAAACGACATTTGCAGGCTCTGCGATGGTGGCCTATGAAAAAGCACACACAGCAGCCATGTTTCAACAGCCTTCCCGCAACATGGAAAATGCTATTAAAGGCGGGCGGACTCCCCTTATTACCGTGGGTTACAATATGCTGGAGGGCGGTGTCCCGATCATCTACAACGGACAGATTATTGGCGCTATTGGCGTAAGCGGTGCTGCAAGTTCACAGCAAGACGTTGAAATAGCTGAAGCGGGTGCCAAAACAAAACTTGATTCATTATGATTGGGTTGTTTGGTTTATGGGGTTTGGTTAGGAAGTCCTGTATCATTACAGGCTTCCTATGCCATTCGATATTGACACATGCTCAGGAATCAGTGGAACTCGCCATTGGTGCGGCGAATGCTGTAGTAGATTTGAAGACCAGACAAGGTTTGGAACTGGTGCGTGGAGAATGGCGGTACAGCAATGTAGAAATCGCAGAGAAAGATTTTAAGGCTCCGGGTCCCACGATCAACGATAAAGCTTCCTTATATCCTACCGGCAAGACGATTAAAACGCACGACATATTTCCAAAGGCGGGTGCCAAAGATTTTGATGATAGCGCATGGGAGAAGCTTAACCCTGAATCACTTGAGGAAAGACGTGGCTCGGGCTTGCTATCGTTTAATTGGTATCGTACCAGGGTAACGATACCTGAGAAATTAGGTAATTTTTCGACAGCTGGCGCGACTGTTGTTTTTGAGATCGTATTGGACGACTATGCGGAAATCTTTGTGGATGGAAAGCTCAACAAAAGCTACGGCCAGGCTGGTGGCACCGTGGCGAAGGGTTGGAATGCGCGAAACAGAGTTGTACTAACGAATGATGCCAAACCCGGCCAAGTCATTCAACTGGCTGTGTTGGGTATAAATGGTCCTATCGCCGACCTCCCTGAAAATTATATATGGGTAAGGTCTGCAACCCTGGATTTTTACAAAACATTTCCAAAAAATAAAGAGTGGCAAAATGTTGGTGAGATCGTCCGTATCGACCCGGCTCTTGACGAGATCATTACACCGGGGACCTCTTTGGAAAAATTAGCTACTGGTTTCCAATTTACAGAAGGCCCAGCGTGGCATCCGGAAGGATTTTTGGTCTTTAGTGATCCGAATACAAATGTCATCTACGCATATAAGCCGGAAAACGGAAACGTCGATATTTATAGAACCAAGAGCGGGTATGCCGGCATTGATATAGGTGAATATCATCAACCTGGTTCAAATGGACTGGCGTTTGATAAAGAGGGGAGGTTAACCGTCTGCCAGCACGGTGAGAGACGAGTCATACGGATCGAGAAGAAAGGGCCGATCACTGTGTTGGCAGATAAGTTTGATGGCAAAAGACTTAACAGTCCCAACGACCTCGCGTACCGATCGGATGGTTCCCTGTTTTTTACTGATCCGCCATATGGACTGCCTGAAGCATTTAAAGATAGGCGAAAGGAAACGCAATTCTCAGGTGTATATGGCGTGATAAATGGACAAGTAAAATTGTTGACCACCGACTTAAGAGGTCCGAATGGAATTGCGTTTTCTCCTGATGAAAAATATCTCTACGTAAGCAATTGGGATGTGACCGACATTCATAACACAAAAGTAATCATGCGCTATGAGGTTGCAGCAGACGGGTCACTATCTAATGGATTAGTTTTCTTCGATATGAACAAAACAGATGGCGAAGATGCTTTAGATGGCCTGAAAGTGGACAGCCACGGGAATGTATTCTGTTCCGGACCGGACGGTATTTGGATCATTTCGAAGGAAGGAAAATACCTGGGTCGCATTCGAACACCAGAGCATGCAGCGAATATGGCATGGGGCGAGGATGGCCACTCATTGTTTATAACCGCTAGCACCAGTATATACAAGATCCGCTTGAACTCTAAGTACATTTTTGCCAGCCAGAAGTAGTAACGACAAAGTGATTCCTCTTGTCTTCGTTTTGCCGATGCGCTAAGACAAGAGGGAATTACCCTCCTACGTAAGTGAAAGGTGTAATCGACTTTAGGCGTTTCTTTATATCATCACTGACGCGGAGACGATCAATAAATTCTGAAATGCTTTGCTGGGTAACTTTTTCGTTTTTTCGCGTGAGGTCCTTCAATGCTTCATAGGGATTTGGATATCCTTCCTTTCTGAGTATTGTTTGTATGCCTTCTGCAACAATTGCCCAGTTTTGGTCAAGGTCATGATTGATGGCAGTTTGATTTAATTCAATTTTGTTCATCCCCTTTGAGATCGAGCGAATGGCAATGTAAGTATGAGCAATGGGCACGCCAATATTTCTAAGTACCGTTGAATCGGTGAGGTCGCGCTGCAACCTGGACACAGGAAGCTTTGCTGCCAGGAATTCAAAAATCGCGTTCGCAAAACCCAGGTTTCCTTCAGCGTTTTCAAAGTCAATCGGGTTCACCTTGTGTGGCATTGCAGATGATCCGATCTCTCCGTCTCGTATTTTTTGCTTGAAATACTCCATTGAAATGTACTGCCACATATCTCGCGAGAAGTCAATCAAGATTGTATTGATCCGCTTCAGGTTATCAAATAAGGCAGCCATATTATCGTAATGCTCTATTTGTGTCGTCGGATAACTTCGAACCAATCCAAAATGGTGACAGAAGTCATCGGCAAATTTATTCCAGTCAATTGTTGGGTATGCCACGTGGTGGGCGTTCAGGTTGCCAGTGGCTCCGCCGAACTTAGCTGCATGTGGCACTGTCTTGAGCAGGTTTAACTGCTTGTCTAGACGCGCCGCAAAAACCATTATTTCTTTTCCAAGCCGTGTGGGAGATGCGGGCTGTCCGTGGGTATGTGCCAGCATCGGTACATCCTTCCACTCCTTCGCAAGGCCATTAAGTCTGCTGAGCAGACTTTCAACCAAGGGAAGGTATTCATCGTCCATAAAGTTCTTCAACAACAAAGGTATCGCGGTGTTATTGATGTCCTGGGAAGTAAGACCGAAGTGAATGAATTCCTTGAAGCTGCCTATATTCAGTTTTTCAAATTCGCCTTTGATAAAATACTCGAGTGCTTTGACATCATGATTGGTAGTCTTCTCAATCTCTTTTATTTCTTCTGCATTTTTTTCCGAGAAATTCTTATAGATGCCGCGAATATCCTTTATCCGATATACGGGGAAATCCTCCAGTTCGCTCACGACGCCTGACAACGCGATCAAGTATTCAATTTCAATCTGTACCCGGTATTGCATCAGGGCATATTCGGAGAAGTAGGATGCAAGCGGTTTCACGGTTTCAAAATATCGACCGTCGACAGGCGATATAGCGGTAAGGGGATTTAGCTCCACTGTAGGGATTGGTTAGGCCCCAAAATTAATGGCTGAGCCGAAGAACCCAAAATTTTAATTTTTTAGCCCTTATTTACCCTATAAAGTAAGGTGCAACGCATCCCTCTTAAACTCATCAATAAATATCTTTGTTGTAATATTGCGGCCGAGTATGACATGTACAACCAATACTAATAACTAATAACGGATAACGGATAACGGATAACGGATAACTGATAACGGATAACTGATAACTGATAACGGATAACTGATAACGGATAACTGATAACGGATAACCCACCACACACCAATGGCATTCAGCTTTTTTAAAAAATCAGATAAAGGGAAGAAAGAGGAAACACACAGCGGTCCAAGGTACTATGACTTGTTGGTAAAAAACATCGTCTTAGAAACTAAGGATGCAATTTCAATCGTGTTCGAGCATCCTCAGAGTGGAAAAATACAGTATAAGGCGGGACAATTTTTAACGCTTATATCACAAGTTAACGGGAAGGAGGTCAGGCGCGCTTATTCCTTGTGTACATCACCATATGTCGACCAGGATTTGGCGGTAACGGTCAAACGTGTTGACAATGGACTCATGTCGAACTGGCTGGCAGATAATCTGAAAAGCGGCTCCACCCTGAAAGTAATGGAGCCT
>JAICGJ010000177.1 GCA_025923195.1 Chryseolinea sp. | reverse complement strand
TACGGGGTCCACTATAACCGTTTGCGGCTTGAATTCCGCCAACAAGTTGTGTAATGTCAATAGGTGTGTCTCAAGACCTTGCAACGATGACCGCAGCGCGTGAATGTACAATAGGCCAGATTTTATATGGGTTCTGAAATTCATTCCTACCGAAGCCATGTTTCGAATCAGTTGATCTGGTGATTCTTCGAAGGAGAAATACAGAACCCGCTCTTTTCTCCTGCAACCGGCGATCGCGAAATAACCAGCTAGTATAGTCTTGGCGGTTCCGGCCGAGCCTGTTATCAGCGTACTGCTTCCTTTATATATTCCTCCCGCTGAAAGCATCTTATCCAGATCGCGCAACCCGGTGGAAACAATCTCGGCGGACGTTTTGTGGTCTAACCGGAGGGACGTAACCGGTATCACTGAGATGCCATTTTCATTAATGACGAACGGATATTCATTTGTTCCATGCGTCGACCCACGGTATTTTACAATCCTCAGCCGTCGGGTTGCAATCTGGTCGATAACCCGGAAATCAAGAAATATCACGCAATCCGAAACATATTCTTCCAGACCGTGTCGGGTCAAAGACTTCTCCCCTTTTTCACCCGTAATAACTGCAGTTACTCCCTTCTCCTTTAACCAATTAAATAGTCGTCGAATCTCTGATCGCAACAACGTCATGTTGCTCATTCCTGCAAATAACGATTCAATAGTATCGAGCACTACGCGCTTTGCTCCAATTGCATCAATAGCATGATTCAGCCGTATGAAAAGTCCCTGAAGATCGTACTCGCCAGTTTCTTCAATCTCCGAGCGGTCAATATGTACATGATCAACCCTCAATTTTTGTTGCTTTTTTAGTTTTTCCAAGTCAAACCCGAGAGAAACTACATTTTGCGCCAAGTCGCTAAACGATTCTTCGAAACTTATAAAAACTCCTGGCTCGTTATGTTCGATAATTCCTTTCACCAAAAACTGGGTTGCAAATAGGGTCTTACCACAGCCGGCACTTCCACAAATCAAAATCGGACGGCCTTTGGGAAACCCACCCATTGTGATCTCATCAAGTCCATTAATACCGGTTGGAATCTTTGGAAAGCTATTCTTGTGAACTTTCATTAGTATAATTGTTGAACGAACGAATATAATTATTAGGCCTTACTATTTGCTACAAGCCATGGTGTTTCTTATAAGTCGTGATGCCGGTAAGAATGCATGGATCCTTTGTTGAAGAAAAGAATGAAAAAGAAAAGAATGAATACGTGTTCTCCATTTTCCGACAAGTGTAAGTCAGCCATCGTCACATGGTGGTTAATGACTAATTCATTCATAATTTAGGTTAAGTATGGAATTTAAGACGGTAAGGTCGTTATGAAGCAGCGTTTTACCATAGTCATGGCGCTGCCATATTTGTCTATAATACTTTCTTTATTTCCATTTTTTTCAACCGCCCAGGTAAGGTTTGAAAAAGATACTGTCTACAGGTTTGCAAGAGATATTTTGAGAGATCTAAACGGGTCAGACAGGCAACAGATTGCCCGGGCAGCGTATAATTTTTCGTTTATTGGTGATTATAGAAATGCTTTGGTGTATGACGGAAAAATGCGTCAGCCTTATGGCATGATTACAAGAGCAGATAGCGCGTACTTCAAAAAATTTCGCCCCGTCAATGCGTCTGAATACATTATCGAGCGAGCCGGACGTGAGCAAATCATCATCATCAATGAGGCCCATCATTTCCCTTTCCATCGGACGTTCATCGCATCGCTGTTAAAGGGCTTATATGCCAAGGGATTTCGTTACTATGGTGCCGAGACCCTCGATTACACCGATAGCGTTATCAATCAACGGAAATATCCAATACTAAGCAGTGGCTTTTATGTTCCTGAACCACAATTTGGGAATTTGCTCAGAGAAGCGCTTCAGCTTGGATATTATTTATTTGCTTATGAGGCAAGAACGCAGGAATCCCTTGGCGATGCCAAGCGAAGAGAGTTTGAACAGGCAAGACATATTCAGATAATTTTAGAAAAGAATCCAAAGGCGAAGATATTGGTACACGCCGGTTATGATCATATCAGAGAGGATTCGTTGGGAGGTTCGTGGGGCAAGGCCATGGCTGGAAGGCTAAAAGAACTCACGGGGATTAATCCATTCACCATAGATCAGGAAGTGCTGACAGAAAGGACAGACCCTTCATTTGAAAATCCCTTCTACAAAATGACTTCGTTGGATATCCCTTCGATTTTTGTGGATGATTCTGGTGCTGTTTTTTCTGGCCCCGAGGGAACAAACTATTACGACGTCAGGCTATATCATCCAAGAACGAAATACATAAAAAACCGGCCGCACTGGTTGATGTCAGATGGTAAGAGATACGTTTACGTAGGCCGGAAGAATTTATCCCTTGGCTGTCCCTGTCTCGTTCAAATCTATTATCAAGATGAAAATCCTGAAACTGCTGTTCCTACAGATGTTATAGAGATCCCTAGTCCAACACACTCGATGCCCGTAGTGTTACCCCCAGGGAAATTCCAAGCGCTAGTAAAGGGATCGACAGGAAAGTCAAAATTGATCCCACTTGTTGTCCAGTGACAAGGTTTAGCGATGTAATAACGGTATGCCTGGGTTAACGAGTCGCCCTCGCTCGATGATCAGAACCAAAATAAACCAATTGAAAAAGTTTGGAAAATCAGTAATTGTATCTTCGAAAAATAAGTTCTAATTCATCGTAAAAAATCTGATTGTCACTGAATGATTCAAAACTGTTATTTTTTCGGATGTCCTTGATCAAAGCTGCATAATGAATAAGGTCTACCGGCGTTGTTGATAAAGTTTTCAATTCCCTCCGGATAAATTCTATCCGGACCGGGCTAATAGTCTTTTGGTGAGTCGTCAGGAAGTAAGACTGAATTTTACCATCCTTTAACAGGTCTTTAATTAAGTCGTTTCTGTGGCATCGGACCTTATCGATGATCGATTCCATCGATAGCTTTAAACTTTCCGCTGCTACCGCCTGCGGACTGTCCGGGTTAGATTGACTTTCGCTCATAGGTAAAGATTTCTATTAAAAGGCTTGCAAGGTGCGGAGACCTACCATTGTTATGCTGCTCAACTAGAGAAAAGGTAGAACATTCTTTCGTTAAATCCATGCCTAAAAATAAGGTTTTAACTTTTTTACATTAAAACCTTCGAATAGGCTCGTTTTGTTGCGAATTAGGCTGACTTGGTTCCACTAAAACGGCCTTTGAACCTTTTGTTGAGATACCGCAAATTTATGTGTAATCGAGTTGCACAACCTAATTAGAGTCGGAAATCCAGAAATTCAGAATATCCGCAACACAGAAATATTGTTTAACCATAAATTACAAGTGTTTAAAAATATTAATCTCCTAACCGCATGCAAGAGATCATTGGATCGACCGGCGCACTTGTTTACATTATTGCCCATTTCTTAGTCATAGACAAAAGATCCGCAGAAGGAAATATGACCAAGTGGGTCGGTGATATATGCCAATTATCGCCAATGCGATGGCCGCCCGGCGAAGCATTAACCGGGAAAGCATGATATGAATTTGAAGATATATGAAAATTACGAATCGTTGTCACATGGGGCAGCAAATCAAATCATTGAAGTGGTAAGGCAAAAGCCATGCGCGGTATTATGCCTGGCAGCAGGTGATACACCACGGCTTGCCTACACTTTGATGGTAAACATGGCAAAAACCGAAGGAATCGATTTTGCCAATTGCACATTTATTGGCCTTGATGAATGGTTGGGCATCTCCCCCGTTAACGAAGGAAGTTGTCATCATTTCTTAAGGCGCCACATATTTGAGCCTCTAAGTATCTCCAATGATAAAATCCACCTGTTTGATGCATTAACGGAAGATCCGCAGGGTGAATGCAGGAAAATGGACAAAACAATTATTGAAAATAAAGGAATCGACCTTATGCTGGTGGGCATTGGAATGAATGGTCACATTGGATTTAATGAACCGGCCGGGTCGTTCCAGGCGTATTCACATGTGGTCGAACTAGATGAGACGAGTCGGACCGTGGGCCAGAAGTATTTTCGGGAGCAAACGACGCTAACCAGCGGAATCACATTAGGATTAGGTCACATGTTGGAAGCCCGACAAGTAATACTGGTTGCCAATGGCTCAAAAAAAGCCGACATCATCAGGAGGACCATTGAAGAAGACGTTACTCCATTACTGCCTGCGAGCCTTATCAGAAATCACGTCGACGCGTACGTTATACTTGACAAGGAAGCTGGCTCGCTGCTGACCCCCCGTTGAAAATTCTGGTTCGTTTGAAAAACCCATGGACGTGCATTCTGCTAATTAAAATCAATATTTGCAGTGATGAATATCCGCGAGGCCAATAAGCTACGAATTCTATATTTCCTCGTATTCTCCTGCACCGCTTCCTGGCTACCTATTTTTGCAGATTTTCTTAAGGAAAAAGGGTTAACCGGAATTCAGATCGGCGTCATCCTAAGCGTTACGCCTATTATGATGTTTCTAGTGCAACCGTTATATGGCGTAGTCGCTGACAGACTAGGGTATAAACGGTGCTTACTCTGGTCCTCCTTTTTTGCAGCCCTCACTTACCTGTTCTATATTTTCGAACACAGTTTTGGGATCATCTTCGTCACCACGATTTTCATGGCCCTCTTTTACAACAGCATTCAGCCATTGCTGGACAGTCTTTCGTTAAGTTTAGTACAAAAGGACCCTGCCTTTTCGTATGGCACGCTCCGAATAGCCGGTGCAGCTGGTTGGGCGATTACAGGAACTATTGTAGGCCATTACATTGATAGTATTAATATCGCGGTCATATTTGTTTTCTCATCGGTCAGTATGTTCCTGACCTTCCTATTCGCCTTTGCACTTCAATCCTCTACCAACAACCCTGACCCCATAACCGCCAAGACATCACATGACATAAAAAAAGTTTTCGGTCACCGTGAGTTAATAATTCTGCTAGTATGCGTCTTTCTTATTTCGATGGGAGGAACCACAATCTGGAACTTCTATTCGATATACATGAAGGAAAATGGGGCATCAGCCACATTAGTGGGCTACGGAATCTCATTTCAGGGTTTGTGCGAATTGCCTCTCTTCTATTTTTCGGCCAAGATAATTGGCAGATTCGGCAATAGAACGACCCTTCTCATCACGGTATTTGCTCTAGCCCTAAGGATGTTTCTTTATAGTTTGGTTAAAGATCCTTATGCAGCGCTGTTCATCGAGTTATTGCACGGAATTTCGTGGTCTCTTTTCTGGGTCGTTTGCGTGGAGTATGTCAACAGCCTTGTGAGGGAAGATTGGAGGGCTACCGGTCAATCGCTTTTGTATGCCGCATATTTTGGACTCGGCGCTATTGCCGGAAATTTCTGGACAGGATACCTGTATGATATGCCAATGAAAATTGCAGACATCTTCCTGCTGAATGCACTCATGGTTAGCGCGGCCGGATTGTTTATATTGACGTTTATGAAAAAGAAACGCGTGCTCAAGGAAGCTTCTGAGGCGAGTTCGTAACATGCTGACGCCTATTGCCAAACGACAACGCACAGGCCAAGCGCCGCCAAATGAATTTAAGACTTCGGGATCTTCCTTTTATACCGGCTCGTCCGTTTGTCCACAATGACGCCTTTCCAATTCAAACCGTAGGCGAAGTCATAGGAATTTCCCTCGCTATCAATGTAGACTTTCATATCATGCGGAACATCCTCTTGTTGTTGCTCAACAGTCTCCATGTTGGCTGGCATTTGTACTGGAAGCAGTCCAGAAGGCTCATTGCCGGAAACAACTTCAATTACTGCCTGGTCCATAACGCCGAACCCGTATAAAATCCCATCGACTTCCCGTTCAAATTCGTTGAACACCATCGGTCTGTTCCCGCTAATAATAACTATTACAGGCTTGTCGTTCATGGATTTCCGGGTTTCCAATATTGACTTGAGGTCCGTCGCGTTAGAAGCAGTTGTCTCCTTATCTTTGTATGAACGATTTGTGATAGACGGATCGATAACTGGATCACCAGAAGCTATACTTTTTTCTCTTGCTGTTGATGCCTTGTATGTGCCATATTGGAGAGATATAGGTACATAACCATTGCCACCTTTCTCCCGATCTTCATGACTATAGCCGACCCCACCATCCGGGCTTTTAACAAAAACCATCGCAACATCAGCCTGCGCGGGGTCATCAACAACGATAAAATATTTCTTGACAATGTCCATGTTTACAGGGTATTCGATCCGTTCAGGTGTTACATTTCCAAACCAATCTTTTCCTGCTGGAACCACGCGTTTCGGAATATAGATTTTTTGGTTTTTTTGAAGTGGAAGCACCTGGTTCTTGTTCTTAAGCAGCACGAGTGACTTCAATTGAGCTTCATAGCCCGACGTCATGTACTCTGCTTTTCCTACAGTATTCTTTGAAGCCATCGGATCCAAATAAGGATTTTCAAATAATCCAACCCTCATAATATTTTTTATTAACCTTACCGCTGACTCTTCAAGTCTTTTTCTCATGAATATTTCACCGTGTTCCTTCACTCCCATCTGATATGCTTCCAGTACGGGACCCATGGCATTGTTTCCTCCGAACTGATCGACACCTGCCATGATTACCTTGTAATGGCGCTCAGCATCGGAGAGCGATTCCAAGCCCCACGATTTTCCCGCGAATACATCGGGAGTTTTTCCCTCCTCTGCCGTGACCCTCCAATCTGTGCACACTACGCCATCGTAGCCATATTTTTGCCGCAACAGGTCCGTGATAATATATCTGGAAAAAGCATTTCCAACATTTTCATTGTATTTCTTATCCTGGTCATACGAGATTGTATAGTAGGGCATGACTGCAGAGGCCATTTTGGTTTTGCCGGTGAGGCTAAACGCACCTTTCAAGAAAGGAATCAGATGTGTATTGAAATTATTGCCCGGATAGACCGCAAATTTGCCATAAGCAAAGTGCGCATCCCTGCCGCCTTCTTCAGGCCCCCCGCTTGGCCAATGCTTAACCATAGCATTGACGCTATTATATCCCCATCCATCCTTAATTTCCGACGTACCGGAAGATGTTTGAAACCCGTCGATATAAGCTCTGGCCATATCCGCGGCTAAGGCAGGATCTTCACCGAATGTACCGCCAATTCTATTCCACCGCGGCTCGGTTCCCAGATCTATTTGAGGCGATAGGGCAGTAGTGATTCCCAGCGCACGATATTCAGTTGCCGCAATCGCACCAAACTTCTCAACAAGCTCAGGATCAAAGGTAGCCGCAAGGCCAAGCGCTTCCGGCCACATTGAAATTTTTCCGCCGCTCCCGGCATTGTATTCTGTACTAGCGACAGCGTTGTGGCGCGGATCTGAACTTGTGTTGACTGGGATACCTAACCCAAGCCCCTCCACCAATGCCTGCACATTGTTGTTCCACCTTGCAGCAATCTCTGGGCTCTCGACGGTTGTAATCAAGACATGGCGGAGATTATCACCCGTTAGAAATGTCTTTTGTTGATCGCTAATGTCAGATGCAAGGGCGCCACTCTCAGCAAGAGTTTTACCGTTGTAGGTACCACCTCCGAATCCTCGCGGTCTTGCGGGTATGGACTGATGTCCACTATAGAGCATTAAACCAGCAATTTGTTCGATGGACATTTTGGATGCCAGGTCTTTAGCGCGTTCATCCACGATCAAACGCCAGTCTTCATATTTGTCAAGGCGTCCGTTCTTATTAAGGTCCTTGAAGGCAAGGCCATCAACCGTCAATATTTTTATTCCGGACGTTGGAGCGTATCCCAGATCTTGTCCCTTCGGGTTATCGATGAAATTAAAATTTTCATTTTTCTTTTCTGTCCAATGTTGGCCAAGTGAAATGTTGGCCACAAAAAGGAATGGTAGTAAGATGGGAAGTTTCATAAGGACAGGGTTTATCGCGAAGGTGATGCAATATATTCCAAATGCTTGTGGCCAAAAAAGCCCGTTAGACGGAAAAGTTCATAAATTCGACCGATACTGATAAAGGGCGTTCAGATCAATACCTCCTGAAGGTCGCACTCGTCATTTTTCTTCCGCCCCTTCCCTCATTCGCTGAATATACCAATCAACAAATTTTACGACATCATTCTCAGAAGGGGCGTATGGCCCCGGCTGATACCTGCTTGATTCCACACCACGAAAATTATTTTCACACAGCTCCCAATCCTGTTCGCCAGTTACTCTCCAAAAATCTGTTAACCGATCGATCGTATAATCCACGCCCTCAACGGCATGGCTATCTACCAACCACGTCAGATCAATGACTGTATGGGAAGGGCCTATCGGAGTAACTCTCATTGTCCACATATAGTCGCTGACCGAGTCCATCCAAAAATTAGGATAGACTACTAACCCCAGAACACCCGCATCAAAGTCCTTATGATCTCCCATCGGTTTAGCCACCGCTTTGCCGTCAAGACTATAACTCAGTACGCCAGGTCGCAACGGATAGCGAATAGCAAAATGGAAGGAGTCCTTTTCAAAGTCTACTGTTTCGGTTGCTAATCCTTTATTCTTCCAATGCACGCGGCGTTCCGCGATTACATCGTCTGCCGTTTCTCTCAGGTTAGCACCGATAACCGCGTTGCAATATTCAGGATGTGCAACACCACAATGGTAGCATTCCCGGAAATTCTCGGCGATCAGTTTCCAGTTTGTGCGAAGCGAATAACTCTTTCGATAAGCTACTTTCGCCTGATCAATTTTGTAGGGGCTGAGAAAAGGCGAATAGTCTGAAGAAACTTTTGCAAAGTCAGGCGGATTTTTTGCAAGGGAGATGAAGATGAGGCCGTTTGCGACTTTGACATGCACAGGATGTAACCCATGTGAAGCCTTATCGAAATCGTCTGGCATTAGACGAGCGCGAAATAAGGATCCATCTCTATTGTAGACCCACTGGTGGTAGGGACACATAAGCTTCGGTACATTTCCTCTTTCTTCCAGACAGATCAGAGATCCGCGATGACGACAAGTATTGTAGTGCGCAAACACCTCCCCTTTGTCTCCACGAATAATAATGATAGAATCGTTATTTGCCTGATACGTAAAATAATCGCCAGCCTTAGGAATATCCGCTGTAGTGCCTGCAAACAGCCAGTATTTCCTCCAGATAAATTTCCACTCAAGTTCGAAAATTTGCTCTTGTGTATAAAAGGCCTGTTCCAGACCCCAACCTTGTTTGTACGCCGACAATAATGGTTCCAGTCTTAACGCATTCATACGCCCCATTTTTTTCTTACGTAAATCAAAGATAATCATTCCGACGCTTCCCTATCAAGACTTTGACTGAGATATAACTGAGCGTCAGTATTGAAAGGACACATGCTTTTCAAACCAGATAAAAACTAATACCTTAAGTCCGATCGCAGCAAGTCATAAAATCGTGTTACTATGAAAACCATCCTGGCAGTACTCAGCCTTCTATGTAGCATTGCGCATGCGCAGGAACGTGCACAAGAAAAAGTTTTCTTCACGAATTCACCCATGAGTGTGAACTACTTTTACAGTGAGGTTACCTACCGGCCACCAAGCTGGCTAAAAAAATCAGACGGTAAGCTGCCGGTGACCAGCAAGAATTTTACGCCTGGCAATGCACTTGAACTCGAATATGTTTCAACATCGAACGGGACGTGGCAGGCAAAAGTTCTTTACAACACAATCAGAGGAATCGACTCATTTAAACAAGGGACACATATTATTTTCCGGTTGTATCTGGAATCGGAAACAACAATTGATGAACTACCTGATGTAGCAGTCAGTGAGAGCGAGAAGGAGCCATCTACAATTTTATCATTAAAAAGTTATATCGGTCGACTCCAGAAAAATAATTGGATGAGAATAGCCATACCGATAGAAGACTTTGGAACACAATTCAATCCTGCCAATTTAGCTTCGATTATCTTTCGACAGCCCTCCACAGTTGCGCCTCGTTCCGACACCACACTACACCGTATTTATGTGGACCAGATCGAGTTATCAAATATTCCGTCCGGTCAGGCCATTAATACGAAGCCGCAATTGCTTACGGGGGAGGCATTTGAAAAGCACGTGGATATTGACTGGCCTGTTATAACAGATCCAAGCGTCAAATATGTCAAAATATATCGATCTGAAGATAACAAAACATTCATTCCGGTGGGTATCCAGTCTCGACAGATCAAGCGCTACGCAGACTATGTGGATATTACAAACAAAGAATTTTTCTACAAGATCACGCTGGTAAATGAGAGTTATCACGAATCATCTTTCTCAAATGTTGTCAGTGCTGTCACAAAAAAAATGACCGACGACCAATGGCTTGACATGGTGCAGCGCGCTAACTTCCGTTACTATTGGGAAGGCGCTGAGTCTCAAAGTGGCATGGCCTTGGAGAATATACCCGGCCGCCAAAATATGATCGCTTCGGGTGCCTCAGGCTTTGGCATCATGGCTCTCATCGTGGGAACAGAAAGGAAATTTATCACGCGTGAGCAAGCCATTGAACGGTTTGATCGCATTACAAGGTTTCTGGAGAAGGCAGAAAAATTCCACGGCGCGTACTCACACTTCATCGACAGCCATACGGGAAAAGTGGAACCATTTTTTGGGCCCAATGATAACGGCGGGGACTTGGTTGAAACTTCATTTCTAATGCAAGGTCTCCTGGCAGCGCAGCAATATTTCGACAGGAATAACGAAGCTGAACGATCGATACGCGATCGCATACAAAGAATCTGGGAAGGAATTGAATGGAACTGGTATCGCAGATCAAATGACAGCAAATTTCTATTTTGGCACTGGTCACCGGACAAAACATGGGTGATCAATCACAAATTGATCGGTTGGAATGAAACAATGATCACCTACTTGCTGGCGATCGCATCGCCAACTCATCCTATACCCGCAAGTCTCTATTATTCTGGTTGGGCTAGCCAAAGCGACGAGGCGCAGAAATACAGGATTGGCTGGGGCCAGACAACTGACGGTAGTCATTACACAAATGGAAAAATCTATTACGGCGTACCGTTGAAAGTTGGGGTCTCTAATGGCGGACCGCTTTTTTTCACGCACTACTCTTATATGGGTGCAGACCCGCGGCATATAAGAGATGCATTTACAGACTACTTCTCTAACAATCGCAACATCGCATTGATCAATTACCGGTATTGTGTTGAAAATCCTGAAAAGCACAAAGGTTATGGCCCCGACTGCTGGGGCCTTACGGCAAGCGATGGAATGTGGAATTATTCTGCTAATGAACCCACTCCACACGCAGATGAAGGCAAGATTACCCCTACGGGAGCCCTCGCGTCATTTCCATATCTGCCCGATGAATCTATGGCAGCCCTGAAAAATTATTATAACCAATATGGAAAGTTTCTCTGGGGTGAATACGGGTTCCGCGATGCATTTAACCTGGACGAGAGCTGGTGCTCCGAAATTTATATGGGATTAAATCAGGCGCCTATCGTGGTTATGATCGAAAATTACCGCACTGGCCTAATTTGGAATTTATTCATGAAGAACAAGGATATCCAGAATGCCCTGGCAAAGATATCCAGACACTCCCGATGACTATTTACGAACGGCCAAATCCGGCTCGGCATGTAAGAATGTGTCTTTGACCTTTAGCATTGTCAAAACCGTTCGCTGGTAGTGTTCGATTCGCCGATCATATTCAGTTTTATCGGAAACCATGCTCAAATAGTAGTAGGCACCTTCCACAAGAATAAAAACGAGATCCGCCGTTTCCTCCACATCGTCAACCTCGATAACACCGTTGTCGTTGGCTTCCTGCAAGGTATCGGTTAACATTTGGCGAAGATGATCATGCATTTTTTTATAATGAGCCTTCACGGTTCTGTCTCTGAAGATAAGAGAAAAGCTGCTGTAAAAGACCCCATCGTCAATAAGCTTATCCCATTTCCTGGAGAAAAGATTTCTAATGACTTTCCTTAGTCGCATGGCGGGATTTGAAGTGCCGTTTTCCGGGTTGTAAATCAGCCGGTACCGTTCCAGTATATACTCTATAAGTCCGTGAATAAGATCCTGTTTGGTTTTGAAATAATGGATTACGAGGCTGGGATTTACATCCAGTACCGAAGCCACCTTCGCGATAGAAGCGTTTTCAAGGCCTTCCTTACGGGCTACTGCGTAAAATGCCTTGATAATTGCCTTTTGACGGATTGGTTTGAGACTCTTTCTACCCATAGGAATTTGAACTGTAACAGTAAAGTAACATAGAAGTGATTTTTATTTCAAAAAACTTCACCTAATTTACTTAAAGAATAGATTGAATG
>JAICGJ010000176.1 GCA_025923195.1 Chryseolinea sp. | reverse complement strand
GCGTATTGAATACGTATGTAATTTCAGGCAATTGCGTGTACCAATAACGTGATGTGTATTCAATCGATCGAATATGTCTTACAAGTATTTCACATACATAGAAGAGCTTTTTTCACCAGAAAGTCAAAATATTAGAGTGCGACTGCTTGTTTCAACGGGACATTTTTAGTTCCAAATTTTGGCAATGAAGTAAATTCATTAAATCGGCAAATAAGGATTTTTATGAAACAGGCTATTTTGTTATTAAGCATGCTCTCCTTCACAAACATGGTTGGAGCTCAGGATGAAACAACTTCATCACAACGGAAAAACACAATTAAGCTCGATCTAACCTCCAACTGGCTTTACAGGAATGTGTTGGGCATTTCCTTTGAGCGTGTGACCAAACCTAGTCAATCCTTTGTTGTGTCTGCGAGCTATCAGGAATTTCCCAGAACATCAAGCCTGGGTCAGAATATTGCAGTTCGCGAGGATGGGGATAAAAACGGATATAAGTTTGGTGGCGAATACCGATTTTATTTAAAAAAGGAAAACAAGTATCTCGCACCAAGAGGCATTTACCTCGGACCCTATTTTGCATACCTCGGTTTCAACAACGAACGAACTATCGAAGTAGACAATAACGGGACGCCCGAAGAGGCTATTCTGAATTCGAAATTGAGAATTCTTAATGTTGGTTTTCAGCTCGGCTATCAGTTCGTGCTAAACAACCGCTGGACGATCGACTTGGTTTTTTTGGGTCCATCCATTTCGCATTATCGGTATAAGCTCGATATCGGAGGCAACTACACCTTCGACAAGGAGGATATTCAAAATGAAATAATTTTGGACCTTCTCGATCGGTTCCCCCTTCTTGATGAAGCTATTTCAGACAAAGAAGCCACAAGAAATGGCACACTGGATACCTGGTCTTTTGGATATCGCTATCAGCTGCACGTTGGATATCACTTCGGAAGAAAGAGGAATCAATAGCTACAAGTTATTTATGGAAGACTAGAATATTTCTAAAAGAAAAGGCAACATAATGAAAAACCTTTTCAAACATTGCGCCCCCATCAATCGTTTTCAATTTCTTCAACGAAAATTGAAGAAATTTAAAAACAAGTTTTGCAGGCACCTTCCGGTATATTAGTTGAGACAGTGAGGAGTTTAAATAGAAATCTATTCATGCCATGTTATGTTCTGAGACTATTCATTGTTCAACAATTTTTCTTGCTTCTGTCCTTGGAAACATGGGCACAGTCTCCCGTAACGGATTCTTCCGAACAAGTGTCGGGAAAGTATGGCAGCAAAGGGTTTGAAATTCAAACCAGAGACAATCGGTTCATGCTACAAATCCAAAGCAGACTACAATTTCGTTTTGCGACTCCGGAGGATCAGGATCCTGTAACATTTGATGATTTTAGCGAAGAAAAGAAGAGGGTGTTCAAAATCAACCGGGCACGTCTTAAAGTCGGCGGACATGCCTTTCAATCCTGGCTAAAGTATTATTGGGAATATGAGTTAGCTCAATCAAACTTGCTTGATTTTCGGATCATGATTGAGAAGTGGGAATGGTTCCGTATTAAGGCTGGCCAATGGAAGGTTGAGTTTTCGAGGGAACGATATATCAGCAGCGGTGAGCAGCAAATGCTCGATCGTTCAGTTATTAACCGGCCGTTTACAATCGACAGGCAACAGGGCGTGGAGTTGTATGGACGCTTAAAAGGCAGCAAGTTGGCAGATCTTAACTACTGGGTGGCGGTGCTGACTGGTACCGGTCGTGGAAATGCGAACAACGACGACAACCATTTCATGTACTTCGGAAGACTCCAATGGAATTTTCTGGGGAGATATCTGGATTTTGAAGGATCGGATCTGGAAATTCATGCGCTGCCTGCCGGGATCGTTGCCTTCTCCGCCGTTACCAACCGCAGTCCCTATACGCGATTTTCACAAGCGGGCGGTGGCAACCTGGAAGGGTATGAAAATGGAGAGAATGGTCAATACCGCGTAAATCAAATGAACGTTGAGACCGCATTTATGTTCAAAGGTTTCAGCTGGCAATCAGAACTGCATTGGAAAGAGATTATTGATAAACTAAATAATAATGAATCAGACCTTCTTCGTGGTTATTATATACAAGCGGGATATTTTGTTCATGAAGCGATAGACTGGTGGCCGGCACCGTTGGAATTAGCCATTCGCAACTCGCTGTACAGACCCAACGAGGAGTCCAGGCAACACAGAGAAAGGGAAACGTCATTTGCTATAAACTGGTTTTTCAATGGACACAAAAACAAACTAACGGCTGAAACCAGCTACTTTCATTATATCAATACGGATCTTGTCCCTACCGATGAGTGGAGATTCAGATTCCAGTGGGATATCTCCCTTTAGCATCTGCTGCATCTCCTATGGAGCAACGATGCAGGTATGCGCACAGATGTTTCAGAGATCCCGGCATCAATCCACAACACGGTTAGTGTAAGGGAGTCACAACTACTTCTAAAAAAATGAATCTCCAAAATTCGCAAAACATTGTTTTATGGCAAACGAGACTCTTCGCACGAGATATTGGCAAAAACATAACGACGTCGAAACGGTTAGATTAAAGAAGCGTTGTGAGTCCATCGGGATCTCACGCTGTCATTAATTTTTTAACTATTAAATATTAAAAACGATGGAAAATACTTCATCTGGACTGAGTAAAGACCAATTCCCGCTAACGGAGTTCTTTATTGACGAATTGCGCGACGTATACGGCGCTGAAAAACAACTGGCCCATGTTCTGCCGAAACTGAGAAAAGCGGCTACCTCACCCGATCTTGCAATGGCCTTTGAAGATCACCTTCGGGTTACGCAAGAGCAAATTACAAGGCTTGATCAAATTTTCCAGCTGTTAGGGGAACCGGCCGAGGCTAAAAAATGCGAAGGCATGGAGGGGCTGATCAAAGAGGGGGAATCCGTCATTGAACATACGGAAGTTGGAAGCGCCACGAGAGACGTCGGGTTAATTATTTCGGCGCAGAAAGTCGAGCATTATGAAATTGCCGCCTACGGGAGTTTACGACAATTGGCTAAAACTATTGATAAGGCCGAGATTTCGAGTCTGCTCGAACAAACCCTTGAAGAGGAAAAAGCGACCGATATGTTGCTTTCTAATCTCGCCGAAACATTGATCAACCAGGATGCAAGTACAGAGATCAGGTGATCAAAAGAATAACAGAGGTTATTGACCAGGGCCTTGTGGCCCTGGTCCTTGAAACACCCGCCAAGACGCATACGATTTCTCGGACAATCTCGTAAGCACAATGCCTCTTGCGGCTCATCATATCACTGTTGAGCTTTCATCAGAAGTATCTACTGATCGCTAGTCTTAAGAAACTGTCTCTTCTGATAAAATAGACAAATTCGTCATCGCTTGTATTAGAAAAAAATCTGCCCTCTAATTCTATTTTCCAGGATTCTTTAATACGTTGGCTTGCCTCCACGCTAACCAAGGCAGTTCCGTGATCGACATCCAAGATAGCACCAGCTAGCACTTGGCTATCCTGCGTATTATTAAATCCAAGGCGCGTTCCTACAAAAAAGTCATTTTGCAGACTGGTTAACGTCAACTCATCCCTGCTGTCAAACAAGTATTCACTCAAAACTCCAATGTCGAGTCCCTTGCCGTCTATATTTCCAAAAGTATATTCAAATCCAGCAGCCAGGGCCGCGTAATCTTTGATTTCGTTGAAATTATAAATCCATTCCAGTTTCCATAACATAGGGCCAGTTGTCGCCTGGACATCAATTCCTGTTTGATTGACGAGGGCAAATACAGGCCTGAAATTTTCAAGGCTGTTCAGCAATGGTTGCCTGCTTGTCCCGTAAAAGTGAGATATTCCAAAATCAAACTTACCAATGTAATGCGACCATCGAAAAGCCAAGTCCGTTCTTCTTGTGCCCTTGCTGCTCTCGAAAGCAATCATTTCATCATTGATTACAAACGGCGTCCTCAATCGGCCGGGTTCACCGGGATACGTTGGCCGGCGGAAGTATGGCATATAGAAGGCCTCAAAAGTTCCTGCCCGAGTCTGATACGAATAGTGTACCATCGGTTGACCCAGCTTTTCTTCGCCATCGAAACTTTCTATGATATCGATCTGGTTGATAACATTAACGATATGGGCTGACTCGGTCACACCCCAGAAAACTTGTTTTACTCCGATGGAAAGCTCGTGGCTATTATCTGCTAACCGCCAGTACAATTCGCGGATATCAGCGTGAGTTCTTCTAGCATCGAATTGATCATACCTGCCAAACAGATTCATTTTTAATAGGTATTTTTCATTGCGCCACTTGATCGAGTACTCCGGCTGAACAGCGAGTGACAAAAAATTTCTTTCTTGACCTTCATACAGCCCCTGATTGAAGAAAAACCGATCTTCTGCACTCAGTTTTAGCGAAAAATCAAATGAGGTCTGTTCTTGCGCATAGCCATAAGACGCCATCATCAAAAAGAACATAATGAGCGATATCTTCTGAAAGGATAGCATTGATCTACCGATCTTCTAATTCATCTCTATTAAGGAAATCGCCAATTATTTTCCCGCCCTCGCCAAACTGTTTTGTGAAAAGTCTTGGTCCTTGAGGCCAGTTTTAAATTTATAGTTCTCAAATATCAACCGTGTTTTTTTCCCGCTGAGATGATTCTCCATCACAAGTTCTCCAGCTCGCCAATGTTTGTTCAGATACTGCTTGTAATTATTAAAACTGAGTGTTTTCATTAACGCACCTTTTCGATCATAGTATTCCGTTTTCTCAATCCTGAAATTTTCCTGGTGATACCAAACGATCTGCTTTGTATATCCGGACTTCGGATCATTGGGATAGCGCTCGACGACATAGGTTTTGATACCATTTATATTATCCTCCCTGAGAAATTTGTATCTATACTTTTCTACTTCCTGTGATGAGAGGTCCTCGTATGCGAACTCACTTCCCATAAATGGTCCTGACTTATTATCCGAAGAAATACGCTTGACTCTCTTGACTGCCGGCAGGTAAAGCCATTGATCATCCGAGGTTAATTTATGCGTGAAAGTTAGCGTTGCGGTACCCTCAACGTCTTTAGGGCTATGGAATATAATGAGAGATTTGTCTCCATCGTCGTGTAGCTCAAGCGTTTGATTCTCCAGAAATCTCTCGCTTTCCTGTCCGTGTTTGTTGGCAAGGATCATTTTTAAGGATACTTTGGAACTCTCGAATCCTTTGTCTGCTTCTACAGCTTTTTGAGCAATTTCCAGGCCTCTGTCTTCCGCCGATTGCGCAATTGCAAAGACGTTAGATAAAAAGAGCAAGAGTGATAATACAGCATTTTTTTTCATATGAACATAAATTTGGTTTATTTGTCAGGCGATGGCTGCCTGTTCGGAGATGTCGTGAATGGGTTCAGATTGTAATTTTTCCCTGTCTATTAAAACAAGCAGTGAGGGCATAAACAGAAGATCGAATGCCAGTGCCAGGCCAATAATGATCATGGTTATTTTTGCCATTCCGGAATTGAGTCCAAAATCCGATTGGGCAATGATTAGAAAGCCGAGAATAAGCACAACGGTGGTAGCGACCAAAGCATGACCTGTAGTAGAAAATACATACCGTACTGAGTCATCGGGAGATTTTCCCAATTCTCGCCTTGCTCTCAAATATTTAGCGATAAAGTGAATGGTATCATCGACGATGATTCCAAGCGTCATGCCAAAAACGGAGCTTATGCCTGTATTGATATAACCGGCAAACAATCCCCAAAAACCAAGTCCCATGATTACCGGGGCAATATTAGGAATGAGGCTTAGGAGACCATAACGTGCGCTCTTAAACCAAAGTGCCAGTACAATACTTATTAATATAAGCGCCCAGACGTTTCCACTCATCATGCTATAGATCTGCCGCTGGGTAAGGTGTGCGAACATCATGATTGTACTTACACCATCGCTCTGCATATAATCGGGCGCGTTAGTAACCAGCCACTTCTTTGCGGATTCCTCAAGGGCGATCATCTGTTTACTGGGGATATTCTTTGTCGTTGCAATTACCCTGGTTTCCGACTTGTCCACATTGACCTGATTATTCAGATCAAGGCCAAATGGCAAAGACATTTCATATAACAATAGAAATTGTGCCGCCTCCTCGCGATTATCGGGAAGCCTGTAAAACAATGAGTCGTCACCGTGCATGGATCTGTTAACTTGACGGGATACCTCTGTGAAGGAATTCACATGGACAACGTCTTGATTCGAGTACAACCAATTTTCAAATTCCTGCAATTTCGAAAGGTACTCAGGCTTGTTAATCCCTCCGGGCTCTCCCGAGTTGATGGAAAATTCGATCGTGTAAACCCCTGTCAGATTTTCACTAATGTGATCGGTATCTGATCGAAACTTTACGTTCTTAGAAAAATATTTTATGAATTCGTCATTGAGATCGTTCATGAAAATAAACCCGACGCTTAGTAGAACAGTAGCGAGGCTTCCAGCAACTACCCATTTGCTACGGGCGATCGTAAACTCAGCAAGACGTTCCAGATAACTCGCGGGTCTAAATTCAATTGTTTCCGACCGCTTAATTTTAACGGGTAAAATCATCAAGAGAGCAGGTAAGGTGGTCACAGAAAATAACCAGGCTGCCGCCATGCCCATGGATGTTAAGTTACCCAGGTCACGAAACGGGGGAGAATCACTGAAATTCATGGAAAGGAACCCAATGGCAGTCGTAAAACTGGTAAGGAATACCGCCAGATAATTGACCCGCATACTTTCAATGATCGCATCTCGTTTCCCGAGTCCTATTTTCATTCCGTGGACAAATGTGCTGATGATGTGAATGCTATCGGCAATCGCCAGGGTCATAATAATATTCATAAACGAAGCCGACGCTGGAGTCAAGTAAAGACCGAGCCATCCTCCGATACCCATTGCGATTGTGATCGAGAATATGACAACAATTAATGTCGAGATTGTTCCAGCTATTGTCCTGGTGAAAATGAAGATTACTACCGCGATCGTCAGGAACATCAGAGGCGTGAGTGTTGACAGATCTTTGGAGGAAGATTCATTGAATGCGTTGGAAAGCATGATCGTGCCAGAAGTATAGGTTTTTATTTCTGGATATTCTTCCTGGAATTTGGCGAGCTGTTCACGAACATATTTCGCGACCTCGTCATTTATTTTGGGATCAGCGGCATCAGGAATCTTGACAGTGATATTAACGGCGGTCGCGCTTCCTTTTTTATTTACTAAGCGGTTTGTGATGCGGGGGTCGCTCGTTGCGATTTGTCTTATTTGATCCAGGTCTTCCTGGGACTTTGTTTCAGCGTGCTGCACAAGATCTTCGACAAATAATTCGTCGCCTTGTGAACGGGTATATTGAAAGTTGGTAACAGCATCTACCCTGGTAGAATGAGGTGTTTTCCACGCTTCTTTTGTAAAATCTTCAATAGCCTTTAGGGTGCGGGTGGTAAAGACATTTTTATCGTCGGGCTCAAAGAGAATGAATACATTGTCATCCTTCGTGTATTTATTCTGTAGTGCATCGAAAGCCTTGAGTTGCGGATTGTCCTCACTAAAGAAAACATGATAGTCACCATTGAAGGTCATTCTACCAGCTCCCATCCCGGCAGCCAGTACGACAAGGATGGAAACAGCAAGTGTCGGCCATCTGTAGCGAATTATAAAGGAGGCCAATTTCGCCCCAAAATCATCTCCTCTTTTTCTAAGGAACTGAAGATCTTTTTTCATAGCAAGGACTTAATTCAAAGGTTTCAATTTTTAAATATTTCATTTTTCGAAATATCTTAACTATTACGAGACTGGATCTATTTTGGTTTTAAAATATTTCGATTTTAGTAATATTTTATTTTTGAAATATTGGCCCGAAATTTGATTTAAGTGATACCTTTGCATAATCCTTTTTGAACATGAAGAACCGTAAGGAATTAATAGATGACTTTATGGAGGTCTTTCAGATGTTAGCGCTGAAAGTACAGGAGACTGACCAGTCTTGCGCCGAAATAGCGGGCCTTAACGAAATTACAAAGTATGACTTAGCGTTGGTGGGCCTCATAGGAAAGAAGGGCGAAGTCATTATGAGGGAGATCGCAGAATATTTGGATGTGCCCTTTTCAACAGCCACTGGCGTCGTTGACAAACTCGTAAAAAAGAAAATATTAAAACGTGTGAATTCTGAAATTGATAGAAGAACGGTTAAGGTCGGGCTTACATCAAAAAGAGGCGCTGAGATCTTTCATCAATTCATAACGTTCAGGCATAGACTTGGTGAGGTGGTTCTTGCCAATATGGATGAGAGAGATTTTGCAGACATCGAACGGCTCATGAAAAAAATGGTTCGGCAAATATCAGACCATCATGTTGAAGCCCAAATAAAGACGGGTTTTGCCAAAGTTTAAGATTGACACGCATGCTAACTTGACGGGATCAATCCCCTTCATTAAAAACGCAACGGCGACGTCAGCACGCAATATGGTAAAAGGTTCTTTAGCTACGAACTCGTCATACTCAGCGCTATGTAGTAATGGTCACTACAGACATTGTGATTTCAAATTATCTAGCATGATGTGATGGCAACATCTTGGGAATTGATCAAAAATACTTACGCTGGTATTCATATAATACAAAGGCACATTGGCAGGGAACTCATTTAACTCACCTCGCAGTCGTTTCGCACTAAAACTTATTACGTTCGTAACAATAAACCTAACCACAACTTACTTTATTACATTATTGAAAATTATCTATGCGATTCCAGGCTACGGCGAATAGCAGAAGCTTTAAACTCTTGGGAATTTTTCACCCTCACCGTATTGCAGCACGCAATTCCTAATCAGCTAAATATCCAATGGTTCAGTTTCTACTGATGGATTCTATCACCATATTCCTGCACTTATTATTAAACACCAGTAAAATAAATACAAAACGTAAATCTCATTCTAGATTTTCTTTTTAACAGTCTCTTACATTCGACACTATATCAGGAAAATTATATGCTCAAAGTCGCGTACTGAGAAACATGTAGTTCTCTTATTGCGGTTGTACGGCCACTATCAAAATAATGAATACCGGCACCTTGCTACTCACACGCAAAGAAGTTGCATCTCTCTTAACCATCGGAGAGTGCATGGATGCTGTGGAGCACGCATTTAAATTACGAGCGATGGGGAAGGCAGATGCGCCTGGGATTTTGGGAATCCGTGCACAGGACGGTGGATTTCACATCAAAGCAGGTATCCTCCATCTCCATCGTCCATATTTCGTTGCAAAAACAAATGCCAACTTCCCCGAGAATCGCAGTTGTCATGGACTTCCAACAATTCAGGGAATTGTATCTGTCAGCGACGCCTCCAACGGACGATTGCTCGCCTTAATGGATTCTATGGAAATTACAATTATTCGAACCGGAGCCGCTACCGGAATTGCGGCAAAATACCTGTCAAGAGCGGACGCAGAAACTGCAACTATTATCGGATGCGGAAATCAAGGACGTATCTCCTTACGCGCGTTGATGAAAGTCAGAGCCCTTAAAAAAGTATTCATCTACGATATAAATGATTCCATGGCCGACAGCTTCATCGAAGAATTAGGCAACGAATTTCCAATTTTGATCCAAAAGACACCGGACATAAGACAGGCTATGGGAAAAAGTGAAATCTGTGTTACATGCACACCTTCAAAGAAATATTTTTTAAACCGAGAATTTGTGATGCCTGGAATGTTCATCGCCGCCGTTGGATCTGATAGTGAGGACAAACAGGAACTTGACCCAACAGTGTTATCCCACTATACCGTTGTCGCCGATTCAGTCGATCAATGTGAGCGCATCGGTGAACTTCATCACGCTATAAAAATTGGTATGAAAAGGGATCAGATTTATGCAGAGTTGGGCGAAGTCATCTCTGGATATAAACCCGGCCGATCTTCCGCCGAAGAAACAATAATCTTCGACAGCACCGGAACAGCCTTGCAGGATGTAGCCGCTGCGGCTATCGTTTACGAGAAGGCAGTGAACCTCCCGAATGTCCGCAAAATCGAGTTTGAAGAATGAGCCTGCGGCACACTACTGAACCGGAATGTAGATATTGAAGGTAGCCCCCTTATTTACCGCCCCCTCTGCAGTAATGATACCGTTGTGATTCTCCACAATCTTCTTCACAATAGCTAGACCAATACCTGTGCCCTGATAATCATGCTTACCATGCAACCTCTGAAATAAATCAAATATCTTTTCACTGTATTGCTGTTCGAACCCGATTCCGTTATCTGTAACACTGATGTGATAATAAATTTTTTCTGCCGAGATTACTTCACCTCGGAAATCTATTCCGTGTGTGAACTCACCGTTGATGTTTATGAGCGGTGGCTGATCGGGCATGGAAAACTTAAGTGAATTGTTGATAAGATTACTCAACAACTGGCGAAACTGAAATGGGATAATAGAAACAAGTCCCGTAACATGGGTTTCTATTACTGCATTTTTTTGCGTCAGTTCCTCTTTCAGATCTGCTTTCACGTCTTCAATGATCTCATTCAAATCGGTTAATACAAATTTACGATCCACCAGGTTTGTCCGGGAATAAACAAGCAAATCTTCAATGAGTGTTTGCATTCGCTTTGCCGCTACCTGCATTCTGCGAAAATGATCCTTACCCTTTTCTGATAGATTATCGTACTCCTTCTCCAAAACGCGCGCAGAAAACGTCTGTATCTTTCGCAACGGCTCCTGCAAATCATGGGAAGCTATGTAGGCGAAGGATGCCAGGTCGGCATTTCTCTGAATCAGTTCAATATTTTTGCTCTCTAGATCCTTTTGGTACTCCAATATAATTTGCTCGTTCTTTTTCTTGTTGGTCAAGTCTGTTATAATTATTCCAACTGTTGCCAACTTTGGCTGCAGGGACGTCAGTGAAATATAGACCGGTATCTTAACCCCATCCGACAAAAAAATTTCTCCTTTACTTTTCCCGGTCAGCGATTCTTTAAAAAGCCTGTGAAACTCCTGAGCCGAATCAACATGAATAAACTCAAAAATTGACGAGCCTATTACCTTCTCATACGAAAGGTTTAGCAACTTGCAGAAGTATTCGTTGGTGTAAACGATCAACCCCTCCTCCGTCACATTGATGGCGCCTTCGGCAAACTGTTCAATGAGGACGCGGTAAGCATAGTCGCCCGTCTCCAGCGTATAAATCTCAGACTTATTGTTACGGCTTATAGCAAAAGCATCGACTTCTCCCCTTTTGATGGTGTCAATGAGTTGTTCTGCTTCTTCCAACCGGCTTTCGAGCTCCTGTATTTTTGTTGCGTAATTCAGGTTAGCTTTTTCTACCATATTACCCATTTATTTAAATGTTATACCCAACGCTTTCACAACCTTTGCGGTATCTGCCAACGTACCAATCAGGGTTTTTTTTGGCAAGGGCAGGTGTTTTATAAGCGAAGGGCTAAAGACAATATGCTGTTCCGATGCTAATTCGGGATGCTTATAAATATCAATAATATCAAGTTCAAATGCATCCTTCAGATGCTCGTCACATAGCCGCTTTATATTCTCTATGGCTTCCATAGATTTCGGAGACATCCCTGAAACATAGAGCTGCAGCACAAGTCTGCCATCTGAAATCAACGTTGGAACTGACCTTTTTTTCATTTCACATGGGCTTCACAATTTTAGTACACGAATGTTCAATCCTACTAGCACCCGTTCTTTGTTCGACAGGTCTCCAATAATTTTTCTTAAGGGCTCAGGGACTTTTCTGACTAACGTCGGAATGGCAAATATTTGGTCGCCTTCAGCTAATTGCGGGTTTTTTAATAAGTCAATCACTTCAATAGAATATTTGCCTTCCAAATATTCCTGGCAGTACTTATTTATGTTTTTCAGAGCAAGAACAGATTTTGGTGTTTGGCCGGCGATATACAATCGTAGTTCCCACCGTTGTTCCTTTAGCATAACAAGAGTTTTCAAATCGTTTTTTTATTTCGAAAATCGAATTCCTTTATCTGTGATAATAAAATCCAGGCGATTATTAAAATGCCCCATCCCCCTCGCCTTTACTATTAACAAACTCCGCTTCCGATCGTTATCAATTTCTTCATTTGTGACATTAATCCAGGTATCGGCAAGGGATGACACTGCATCAACCGTCTCATCTTTGACAGTCGGCGTGTTTTGATGGGTCAAAGTTGTGAACAATGCGTTGACCTGATTTGTTTTTAAGAGATCGATTAATCTTACCAACATACCCTGCACCTGGCTGCTTGTCCCGACTGCCACCAGGCTGCTTACGGGGTCCACTATAACCGTTTGCGGCTTGAATTCCGCCAACAAGTTGTGTAATGTCAATAGGTGTGTCTCAAGACCTTGCAACGATGACCGCAGCGCGTGAATGTACAATAGGCCAGATTTTATATGGGTTCTGAAATT
>JAICGJ010000175.1 GCA_025923195.1 Chryseolinea sp. | reverse complement strand
GCGTAATCGGTTTTCTCTGATCATCCAGCATCATTAAACCAAATTGATACGTGGACGAAACTATGTGGCCTATCTGATCTTTATCAACATCTTTCAGTAGTTCCCCGCACATAATTGATAACAGGTTTGTCAGTTCGTCGGGGTTATGTTCCGCCGCTCCGGGCTCACTGCTGTAAGTATGCAGGGGAGATGATTTTACGGAAAGAATATCGCCTTGTTCATTTACCAACCCCACCTTCAAATTTGTTGTACCCAGATCGATTGCTATTGTCAATGCCATATTTTATCGATGGTTTCTCAATACTTCAGGGTTGGCTAATTCCCCTCCAATGCCGTCATTTTGCAATACAGAAACCATATCGTCTACACAGGTTTGACCCATGCCATATAATGATTCCCAGGAGTAGCCACCGAGGTGTGGTGTGATGATTGTATTGTTTAATTTCGCCAGGCGGTGGTTGCCATCAATGGGCTCACCTTCCACCACGTCCGTTGCATAAGCACCTAATGGACCATGCTGCAGCGCCTCATATAAATCGTCCTCAGCTACCAACTCGCCTCGGCAGGTGTTTACAATCACGGCGCTCTTTTGCATGGCATCAAACTGCGCTTTACTCAGCATCCTTCTGGTCTCATTGGTGAGAGGGCAATGAAACAGGATTGCATTGGATTTGCTGATCAATTCTTCCAGCGAAACATCGGTGGCATTAAATTGTCTGAACCTTTCTTTATCAATATAGGGATCGGACGCAATGATATTGGCCTTAAAGCCATTTGATAGAATTTCTGCGGAACGAGAACCGATATTTCCAAGACCGATGATGCCAATCGTTTTTCCCCGAAGTTCCATACCTACCATGTGGGAACGGCTTGCCCACTGGCTGTTTTTTACTGCCTGCGAGCCTTGCGGAAGTAGTCTTGATGCAGCCATCAGCAGCGCTACCGCATACTCGGCCACCGCTTCTCTTTCCACAATTCCTTTCACCCTAGAAACCTGAATACCCAGTTCGGTCGCTGCCACCAGGTCTACATTGTCGCAACCAATACCGTGCCTGGCCAACAGTTTAAGTTTAGTACACTGTTCCAATGTTTTTCGTATAAACCTGGGTGTGACACTGGCGATAATACCGTCAGAATCTTTAATTTTTTCCGCCAGTGCATCGGCATCTACGTCGGCTGGAACAGTAACGTGCTGTATATCCGCAAATTTTTCGAGTGTGCTGATATGTTCTCTAAAATGCTTGCCGAATGTGCTGGAGTTGACAATCGAAATAAGTGGTCTGTTCATCTATCCTGATCTTTAAAACGTCGGTGCCTTGCGGTTTAACAAAAAGATACCGCTGCTATTGCTCATAAAAGTAACAAAACCTGAAGAAAGACATCTATTCTATTTTTAAAGTAGGTTACCGTGTGTACGCTACGCTGCCCTAAAAGAACTTCAGGCTCAGTCAATTGGTATCACAACGCCGCTTACAAAGGAGGGCCTTTGGTATAGCCGGCCCATGATTTGATCGCATTGGTGACCGTCGCTCCTGGCTAGTAACGTAATGGTCAAAAATATCTTTAGAGATGTTTAGAGTTGTGGAATGATTTCCAGATAATTCTTGTGCCGTTTCATTACTTGAATTACCTAACGCACTGACTACCAGCAACGGGCACATTTTCTATCCGAAATGATTTTTTGAGGACATCAGAATCATGTCGACACCAAATCCAGGATATCTCTTCGTAGCGTTCTTCGCAAAATAATCTCGTTTTAGAACTCAATCTTCCTTCAACGAATTAACCGGATTATCAATAGAGACACCAATTGTCCTTGCAACAATCGTTAATAACGAAACAACAAGAACAACCAACACTGGTCCGAACAATAGATCTGCTGACAAGTCCACCCTGAAAGCAAATCTGTCAAGCCATTGTTGTACCAAGAAGAAAGTTACAGGCGTGGAGATCGCCATTGCAAACAACACTAGTGCAATAAAATCCTTTGAAACCAGTGCTACAATCTGGCCTGCACTCGCACCAAGTACTTTTCGGATACCGAGTTCCTTTGTTCTATTCGTCACGGAGAATGACACCAATCCGAAAAGGCCAAGACAGGAAATCATAATCGCGAACAGTGTAAGTATTCCGAATACCTGTTGAAATTGCTCTTCAGAACGGTATTGCTTGTCAAATTCCTGGTCGAGAAAGAAATACTCGAACGGACTGTCTGGAAAAACTGCCTTATAAATTTTCCTCGCTTCATCAATGTTCTGTGTCATGTCGCCTTGCGTTAACCTCACACTGGCTAACTTGTTACTGCCTTCAGTATGAAAAAATATCATTGGCAGATAAGGAGATTTCGGGCTCGACTGATGGAAGTTTTCGATCACGCCAACAATAGTGCGCTGAGCGCCCCAGAGATTTATTTTCTGGCCAACAGCAACACTCGGATTTTCTATATCCCACAACCGGATGGACTCTTCACTTACGATAACTTTATCTTGGCTGTTGTCATCTTGCCTGAAATTCTCTCCCGCAAGCAGTTGCATCTTCATCGTTGACAAGTAGTCAGAATCGACAAAGTTGATATAGAAATTATAGGACTTTTCGCTCGAAGCACCAACAAGGGTTACACCTACATTCGTAGAAGCCATCTCATTTGTAGGCTGTCCGGGAACGCTGGATGAAAGAGTAACGGACTGGAAGTTGCTACGCGCGAGCATTCTGTTTTTCAGCACTTTGTAGTTCTCCTGCGACATATTTGCTGCTGAACGAATCACCAGTGTCTGCTCGATGTCAAGGCCAAGGTCTTTCTCGCGCATATAGGCTAGTTGACGTCCCGCGGTCACGGTTTGGATCAGGAGAAAACCGGTGACGGCAAATTGAAATATTACGAGCGCTTTTCTAAGTAGAGCTCCTCCTTTAGAGTGAGAGAATTTTCCCTTCAACACAGCGCTTGGTTGAAACCGTGAAAGAATGAAAGCAGGAAAAATGCTGGAAAGGATCGTTGAAATTAATACTGCAGAAATAATTATGAAATAGAAGTTCACATCATTCCATAAATTAAGATCTGAAGGCAAGCCAGCAAGAAATGTAAATCCCGGTAGGAGAACGCCAACTAGCGCAAGGGCAACCAGTCCGGAAATGATATTGATGAGAAATGACTCCGTGAAAAACTTCGCCCGAAGCTGATTCAGCGAGGAGCCGATCACCTTTCTGATGCCGACTTCCTTTGCGCGGTCGAGAGAAGTTGCAGTGGACAGGTTAATGTAGTTGACAACCGCAATGACGATAACCAATATCGCCACTCCCATCAGGAAGAAGACAGAGTCAGCATCTCCATTTTGCTCAACCTCAAATGATTTGTGCGAATACAGGTGGATGTCTTCCATCGGCTGTGCTGCCACAAGTTCATTCAGTATCTTTCCCTCTTTATGCAGGCGCTCGTTGAATGCACTAAGTCCGTTTGAAAACTTTTCATACTGATTGATGTCATGGAGCAATAGGTAGGTGTAGGCGTTGTTGTTATCCCACATAAACCCTCTCTCGCCAAAGGCCGCATCTAAGGTTGCATATGAAACCAGCATGTTGAACTTTAGATGGGTGTTCGCTGGAGGGTCTGCAATGATGGCGGTTATCCTCAGTGGCTTTTCGAGTCTTGAAATACTGATGGACTCACCGATGATGTCGGTCTTTCCAAAGTATTTGATGGCCATCGACTGTGTGAGAAGCACTTGGTACGTCTCCGTTAAGGCAATTTGTTTATTTCCGGATAAAACTGAACAATTGAACAGATCGAGGAAAGAAGGATCAACAGCAAATATTTTTTCCTCCCTGAAGGATTCATCGCCAACTTTGATCGTGCTGTTATTAAGCGGATAGGCTCTTGCAAAATTTTCTATCTCCGAAAACTCCGACATCATTCGTGGCGCAAGCGGATGATACGTTTCTGCATCCTGATCAACCACCGTTTCACCGTTGAGGTAATCCATTGTCACGCGCACAAGGCGATCCGAAAGTGGATTGTCTTTTTCGTAGCTCAACTCAAATCTCACATAGAGTGAGATGAGCAACACAATCGCCAGGCCAAACGACAAACCAACAATGTTAATGATGGTATAGAATCTTCTCCGGATAAGCATCCGAAGAGACATCTTAAAATTGTTTCTGAGCATGGAAGGGTCGATTACCAAGTTCACGCCAAACGAGAACGCATTTATTTCAGCAATTTCTGCATCCTTGAAATATTCGATGTTCGGTTTCGGTCTGGTTTGTGCGAAACCGCACGAGCTAGTTCCTACGTTATTTCACGAAATCAAAACTTGCTTTACCAACTGCTGGCGACAATAATAATTTTAGAAAGCCCAATGGCCATTCGCCAATTGTATCTCATCGATGTTTCAGAGCGGGTCAACGAAGACTCACTAAATTAATACGCTATAGCGGCTGTGAAACATGAGGCTTCACAAGAATATGCTGACTCTCTATTTGCTAGGCATCTATCTTCGTTTAGCGCAAAACCCTCAAAAAATCTCTTTCGGGATGTTTATGCTTTTCTAGCGATGATTAGATGAATTTTGTTGCTAGTTTGTTGCGCGATCCACGAACGTATTGACATTCTTTTGAGCATATTTTTGTACCGGTAACTAATTCTACATTTTACATTGAGAATTTAACCGCAAATAAAACACTGAATGTAAAATATATAAGTTAGTCTGTTTATCGTCCCGCGGCTAAATAACTCGGCAAATAGCCCAAACTCTGTTACTATCTTGTTGCCCCAATCAGTAATTACAATGACAGTCAAGAGGTCACATTTTGTATCGGGAAGCAGCCTAAACTGCACCAAATGTGTAACAACTTTAAATTATTGACCATTCGTGATCACTACTGATCTTTTTTATTTTTAAAGTGGGTCATGGTATTTCCATCATAACGGTATACGCCTTCAGCCCCAAACCAAATACTTCCATCATCAGCTTCCAAAATCCCACCAGGGATTCTTGACGACTTTATTACAGTGACAGTTGGGCGTTTATTGGACAAGGAATTTTCTTCATAACGGGATACCGCCCAAGTATTATTATGACCTTCTTGTGAACTAGTCCAAATATTACCTTTTTTATCTTCGTAGATATAAAAAACAAAATCCCGTGTGAAGTTGACAAACGTACTACCATCATAGCGCCACAGGCCATCACTGCCACCAAGCCAGATATTGCCTTTTCGATCTTCGATTATAGATCGAACATTTGTGAACGTTTTGGCGTCATGAATTAAACTATTAAATTTTTTTCCATCATAAACGAAGGTATTGCCTCTTGTGCCAAACCAGAATTTCCCAGTTTTATCTTCAATAATAGTAGTAATCTCATTATTGGTCATACCGTCGTCACTTGTAAAATTTCGAAAAGTTCTCCCATCGTAGCGGCTTGCACCGCCGCCATCAGTGCCGAACCAAATATTGCCTTCTTTATCTTCATAGCTATATGTAACCCTATCACTGGCAAGCCCCTGATGGGTTGTAAAATTTTGAAAGGATTTCCCATCGTAATAATAAACACCTGCACTAATAGAAGAGAACCAGAAATTTCCTTTTTTATCTTCTAAAACAGAAAAAAAGCGCGCCGAGCTCACTTCACTTATAACATTGGTAAAGGATTTTCCATCGTACCGATAAACACCATCATATGCAGTAATCCAAATGTTGCCATTTCTATCCTGTTTGATTGCACGATTCATCCCCGAGGGAATGGATGTGATTACCTCTTTGGTTTGGAACTTGATATCATCCTTTGGTAGTTCAGTTTTGTTTTGTCCTTTACCGGAGATATAGAAAACAAACATCAGTAAAGCGTATACGGGCACGTGTTTCATCATTTTACTAAATAATTTCGACAAACATACAAGTCTTTGTACTTGACTTTTGTTAAGGGTTTGTAAAAAAATGTAAACGAATTGTAAAAGTTGATTGAGACCGCCTAGAGATGCGCATTTTAGACTTGAAGTGGTTTTGACTTTTTGGTTTATTGATTTTATGGGTATTCATCTGCTGACATACATCTTCTTTGGCGGAGAGGAATGAACTAGCTGGCTGCTGTGTACAAAGCAATTATTTTTTTAGGGTTCTTAAGAGATGCTTAGTGTATTTAGGTAATATCTGTTACCAATTTGTTACTCGAATCAGTTAACAGGTTGACAATTAAAAGAGGTCAATTTTGTATCGGTAAACATCAACTTCAACTACTTGATTATTAGTAGATGGAGCGAAGCGAGCCATGCTGTTCACCAGACTCGGCTTATTGAGATCTGATCGTCCGTATTGATGAGTTTTCCCTTATTCATTACGAATGCATTCAGCGGGGTTAATGTGTGCAGCTTTTATAGTCTGCATTCCTATAGTAATCCACGCGATCAATAACGCTGTAACACCAGCTCCCACAAAAAACCACCACTCCAGTTCAATGCGGTAAGCAAAACGTTCCAGCCACTCCAACGCAACGACATAGCTGACAGGAAGGGCGATGGCAATCGCAATCAAAATCATTTTCGTGAAGTCTGTTGATAAAAGCCTCACAATACCTGCTTCGGTTGCCCCTAAGATCTTTCGAATGCCAATCTCCTTCTGCCTTCTTTGGGCTGTAAATGCCGCAAGTCCAAATAAACCCAGGCAGGAAATGATGATCGCGATGACAGCAAAGTATTTTGATAAAACGGCAACTTTGTTTTCTGAATCGTAGAGCTGCTGGTAATCAGCGTCCAGAAACGTGAACTCAAAAGGATATCCCGGATGAAATTTACGATAGACTTCTCCGAGTCTTTCGATGGTATTCTTTTCCAATCCGGCCTGGACCTTTACTATCACATCGCCACCCTTTGAAAAATACATAAAAAATACAGGGCTTATCCGATCATGAAGCGATCCATACTGAAAATCTTTGACCACACCAATGATCTGTTTTTCGTTCCGTCCATAATGGATTGTTCTGCCTACAGGATCTGGAAATCCCATCATCTTAACAGCAGCCTCATTGACTACGATCTTCGTTTCTTCATCCGCATACGTGCTTGAAAATGTACGCCCGTCCTTAATTTCTATATTCAATGTTTCGATAAAATCATGGCTTATTCCCGGGCTTGGAAATTGCATTTCCTTTACACCCGGTGGCTGACCCTCCCATGAAAAACCACTATGCAGAGCAAGGTCTCTATTCAGGATACTGCCAAACATATTCGATGCATTTACCACTCCGGGTATACTCTTAAGCGCTGACATGAAAGCCTCATGGTTATTCCAGTTGATCCTTCCTTGCCGCTGGAATATCAGGACGTTATCCTTTTCGTAGCCCAGGTTTTTCGTTTGCGTAAACTCAATCTGTTTGTTGACAATAAGAAAGGCAACAATGAAAACAATAGAAAGTGTAAATTGAGTGATGACCAATCCTTTTCGTATCCAGACCTCGCCAAAAGCGGTGGTCAGCTTGCCTTTCAAGACCTTTGCCGGATCAAACCCCGATAAGTAAAACGCAGGATAGCAGCCGGAAACAATTCCGGTAAACAACACAATGCCCGCAATCGACAGGATTGGATTGAGGCCTGGAGTAAAATGAAGATGTTTATTGGTAAGCTTATTAAATTCAGGGAGTAGCAAAATAACCAGCAGGATAGCAACCGCCAGCGATAAAAAAGCCATCAGGGTTGACTCGCCAAGAAACTGAACGATCAATACATTCCGGTTTACGCCCATTGTCTTTTTAATACCGACCTCTTTCATCTTTCTGGATGCCTGGGCGGTAGACAGGTTCATGAAATTGATACACGCAATGGCCAGGATGAACACGGCTATCATCGAAAACAACCACACATATTCTATTCGACCACCAGCTTGCACACCGTTTTCAAAACGTCCGTGCAGGTACTTGTCTGAATAGCGGCTTACAAACAACGTTGCTTTATTTTCCGGGTTTTTTGAAAACAGGTAGCCCCTGATCTTTTTGTTGAATTCGTCAATAGAAGTTCCTTTTTTCAGGACCAAATAAGTTTCTGCAGACCCCGCATTCCATTGATCTGCATATCGGTCACCTTCAAGCAATTTTTTGAAGTTGAAAACAATATCAAATTGGCATGTAGAATTGGCGGGAGGTTCCTTAAAAACACCCGATATATGGAGCGGCCCTTCAAAACGCATCCGGTGGTTAAAGTCGAACGTTTTGCCAGTAATATTGTCAGTGGTAGTAAACACTTTTTTGGCCAGCCTTTCGGATATTACAACACCATTCCTATCGGCCAGCACCTGATTCTTATCTCCCTGAATAAGATCAAAAGAAAACACGTTGAAATAATCCTTGCTTGCGAATATCCCCTTTGCCTTTATCTGTTTATCCTCGTAATCGATAATTCCCTCTCCGCTATACCAATCTATAAATGGGTTGACAGCTACGGCGTATTCAACCTCGGGCATTTCTTCCACTAGCGACTCGCCCAAACGGGGTGGTGTGGACTCCTCGGTTTTAACTCCGTCGGGACGTTGAACATTTCTCAACACTTGATAAAGCTGATCATCTTTTTGATGAAATTTGTCTACCGACAATTCATCAGCTACCCACAAGTAAATCAACAATGTACAGGCAAGACCTGTGGAAAGTCCCAGCAGATTAATGAGGAACGAACTTTTATAGCGCAAAAAATTGCGACAGGTGATAAGGATATTATGACGAAACATGTCACCAGGATTAGTTTGATAATCTGTCTCAAATCAACGTATAAACTCCCGCTTGAAGTATTGGTTACGCCTCAGACGAATTTAATTTTGCCTCTGTAGGAACCTATTCACTTGTTTCTCAATACTTCCTGTTAATCTCTCAGGTGACGAGATGCATGAGAATATCTAACTTTGTTTCGCCCACAAACACCTAAAAATCTCTTTCTGGATATCTAGTTTTTTCTAGCGACGATCAGGTATTTATCGTGGGTATTACACCTGAGGGAAGAAAAGCCATCAAAAAAATGAAACAGGACACAGTGAGAAAATATTGAAAAGCAAAGTGAATATAGGGCTTACAGTCGTTGTATTTTCTTGGCAGAAATCGTCAGGCCTGCTGTCTTGCTTGCTTCAATTCATAGAAGCAGCTTGAACTATATCCATCTTAGACGATTCTTGCACGCTCCTTACCTTTGCTACCAGTAACAAGCGCTCAAAAATTTCTTTAGGAATGTTTAGAGATATGAGCGCTGACCAGGTAAATTCTGTTACATTTTGTTACTTGAATCAGTAAACAAACTGAAGGGCACTTTTTGTATCGGGAAGTAGCTTCTAATGAAGATTCGTTTGCAGGTATCAGATTGCCCATTGCAGCGGGCGCTACTCAGATGATTAAGATTGAAATCGCGATTCAATTTCCGCGCAATATGATTCCGTGTACACTTCAGGCAAAAAATGATCCGCTACGGTAAGTCCCCGTCTACCAGGCTCGGATTTTTAAAAAACTTCGTCACCAAAATCCAATTGTTTTGGAACGACTTCTTAAAGAAATCAAAATGAGGATTCACCGCCGAACCTCCCAAACGCAGATGCATATGCCACTTCTCGGAGCTTCCATATTGGTTCATTAACGCCTTAACTGCGGCTTGAGGTGCGAGTAAGTTATCTCCATGAAGACTTACAAAGGTGGTAGGCACGTTTAAGCTGCGATATCGGCTCTTCGACATTTCGCTTTCTTCATATATGCCAGTTCTTGTTCTGGCAAGGCGTGACCAATCAAGGGCGATGGCTTTTTGCAATCTGTGCTTTCCACCATACGCGAATCCCGGCAGGTAACCATACGCGCGAACTGTTGCAGGAAGTAAAACATGCCAGAAAAACTGAACCTTTATTTTGTAAACACCCTGCCATAAGTGATGAGATACTTGTTGCGAACCAACAAGAAAAGCCGCTGTAACCTCATGGACATGTTCCGCCAGTGGAAATATCTGACCCCCTATGCTATGGCCGAGGAAATACACTTTTAGCTGCTGAAATTTTTCGCGTGTGTACCGAATCACCTCATCCAGATCATGAGTTCCAAACTTTGAAATTGCATTTGCTCTAATGGGCGACTCGTCGGTATTCATCACCATTCCGAAATAATCGAACGTAATGACATGGAATCCCTGTTTATTCAAGAACAATGCAATATCATGATAGAAATTTTGCAACACGCCAATCGCAGGCGCAATGATAACGGCACCTTGAGGATCGGGTACCTCATACAGCCTGATGTCTAATGGTCGCCACACGCTGCCGATGGCCACAGTCTGAGTTTTGTTCATTCAGCAATGTTTGAAACAAAGTTGATAAGGAGAACATATTTAACGCAGTTTCCACGTCCAGAGCCTTACCGGTCCCGAAGTTCTTCGATAAATTCAAGAGACCTGCTGCGTCCTCGATTACACTTGTTTAAAGAAATTTGTATACGATAACGGGCGGAAATAGTTGAAAAAAACCCTGGACAAAAAAAGATGTACCATAATTCGGCGCTTCAAGGCTCTTCAGGGTGTAGAAAGAAGGCCCTGGCCAAACTAACTATCACCTGGTGCCGGCCTTTGGTGAAGGCTTGCAAAAAATGTATACGAGTTGCAAAAAAGTTTGTTTGGGACAACCTGGAAATGCGGATTTTGGACTTGAAGGGTTTAGTCTTTTTTTTTTATTGAATTTATGCGTCGGAAGAATGGCGGTTATCACGCTTTCTTGACAGTTACCAGAATGGTAAACGCTCGTATGCGGTACGGTGTATTTGTTAACACTTTAGCAATCAGCAATTCCTCACAGCTTTGGGTTTGGCAATTTTATAGGCTTCTCAAAGTTGTTTGCACCTTTGATATTTACTTTACGTCTGTACACTTTATCGTGACATGTGATATAAAGCACATTAAATTCCGGTCCGCCGAAACAGAGGTTTGAAACCTGTCCTTTTGTTTTCGGAACGGATATGATGGCTTGAACCCGACCAAGCGGATCCATAACCTGAAGTCCGGCGAGACTCGTGACATAGATTCTTCCGTCGCGATCACACTTGATGCCGTCACTCCACGCGTTCTCATCCACATCCCGTACGTGCAGCCATCCATATCTCTGCTTGTGCGATAACGTTCCGTCGGGCTGGATCTGGTAGACCCATACCCAATGCGTTGCCGACTCTGTAACATAAAGCTGCGTCTGGTCGGGTGACAGACAAACACCGTTCGCAAACTTCAGTCCTTCATCAACGATGTGCTTGGTGCCATCGGGCCTGATCAGATGTAACTTACTCGGACGCTCTCTCCCATCCGGCGATGTCACATAGATGTTTCCGTTGAAGGCAATGGTCACATCATTGCCAGGCATTTCGTCAGCCAGGACATCGTACTTCGCTGGTGTCTTGTAACGATGCAGTTGCTTCGTGGGCGGCTCCGACCATCCACCCGTGATCGTCAGCATCTCTCCCGATGTTGAGAAGGTTGTACCACTTGCCTTTTTTGAATCCGCAATATACAGTTCCACTTTTCCGTCTGGTGTCACCTTGTACGTTTTCGAATTAGGGATATCCTGAAAGAAGACTTCACCTTTTGCGTTGACTGCAATGCCCTCAGTAAACCCGTAATTTTCGCCTGCCAGCTCCCAGCCTTTGTCATCAAGGAGGATATCAGTCAAGAACTGATTTTTGGTTTTACCAGCTTTGACCGGAGCGGGATAATCTCTCCACAACCAGCGCATCGCCTCCGGAAAAACAGCCGTACCATGCTGACCATTATGTCCGCCAGTACCCCATGCGTGGTTAACATCGTAACCCGCGAACGTCAACGCACGTTCCATCGACTCATTGGCTTTCCACCAGTCACCAGCATAGATATCTAGGTCGCCGGATCCATCTTGCAGGAAGATGCGGATTGGTTTTGGTTCCTGTTTTCTGATAAGGATGTCGTATCGGTCAGCACCTCTAAGACCCACGTACGTTCCGATGGCGCTGAACACTCTGGAGAACTCATTTGGATATTCCCAGGCGGCGGTAAATGCGCAGACTGCGCCACTGCTGGAGCCGCCGATAGCTCTGTCGTTGCCGGACTTTGAAAGCCGTAGCACCCTTCCATCCGTGGTCTTTTGGCTCTCGACAAAAGGAAAGACCTCATCCAGGAGAAACCGCGCGTAATTCCCACCGAGCCCGTCATATTCGAAACTTCGATTAAAACGATCACCGGCCTCCGGGCTTTGCGCAAGTACTTTTCCAGGTGTAATAAACACACCGATTGTAACAGGCATTTTGTTTTTGGCAATTAGGTTATCGAAAACTGTAGGAGCCTCCCACTGTATTCCGTCCTGATTGACGTAAACACACGCCGGATTATCTGCCTTGTATTGTGCGGGGACATAAATACTAATCTCACGCGACGTTCCAGGAAATATCTTTGAGTTTGCAATGGTGAATTTCAGAATCTCACCTTTCGGAACCCCGGCCTGCGGTTTAGAGTCGGGATCGACCGGATAAGAT
>JAICGJ010000174.1 GCA_025923195.1 Chryseolinea sp. | reverse complement strand
TGCACAGACAGCGCCACTGCTGGCTCCGCCAATAGCTCTGTCGTTGCCTGACTTTGAAAGCCGTAGCACTCTCCCATCGGTGGTCTTCTGGCTCTCGACAAATGGAAAGACCTCATCTAAGAGAAAGCGCGCGTAGTTCCCGCCAAGTCCGTCATATTCGAAACTTCGATTAAATCGGTCACCTGCCTCCGTGCTTTGAGCAAGTACTTTTCCCGGTGTAATAAACACACCGATTGTCACAGGCATTTTGTTCTTGGCGATAAGGTTATCGAAAACAGTGGGAGCCTTCCACTGAATTCCATCTTGATTGACATAAACACACGCAGGCTTATCGGCCTTATATTGTGCGGGTACATAAACACTAATCTCACGCGACGTTCCCGGAAATATCCTTGAGTTTGCAAAGGTGAATTTCAGAATCTCGCCTTTTGGAACCCCGGCCTGTTCTTCAGAGTCGGGATCGACCGGATAAGATTCGGTATTAGACTGAGCCATTATACGGCCGGTAAATAAGATGAGGAGAAGAATGAGGGGGGCTTTCATCCTGTTAAACTACTAATGTTTTTCGATTTACGCGTGTGAAGGTTATGAAAGGAAGACTGTTTATGCCGATGGAGACCGTGATTCTGAGAATGGGGCACGACGCGCGAAGAACAAGGTATGAGAACGCCTGAATGCAGGATTTACGACGAAGCAAAAAAATAATGTCAAAATGCCGTAGTGCCTGCGGAGATGAATAAAATTTGTAAGTAAATCGTTGGTTGATCACTCAAAGTTATTGACGTTCTACGCGAGAATATCTACCTTTTTCGTCAACAAACACCTAAGAATCTCTTTCCGGATGATTAGGCTTTCTGAGCGATGATTAGGTGTTTTTTGTTGCTAATTTGTTACGCGACCCCCCTAACGACAAAAGAGAACGACATCAACCACACTCTCGCTAAAGCCGATATCTACCGGCTTGAATTCACCCAGAAGCGGTTCGTCGTTATCGTCTGTCCACCGTGTAATTCAGTTCAGTTACTCCGCACGTAAATTGTCGAGTAGTCAACAGCTTTAGTTTTATTTTGTCTTTGATGTCTACAAACAATGGAATGCCTCGTCCAAGAATAATTGGATTAACAAATAGCCAGTAACCGTCAATTAAGTTCAGTTGAATAAGTGAATGTGTTGCTGTCGGGCTACCAAAAAGCAAGATTTCTTTACTCCCGCCATTGCGGGATTGCTTTATTTCATTTATTCTGTCAGAAAGGTTGTCGCTAATAATATTTGTATTTGTCACTCCGATAGCTATCGGACCCGCGTCTCTCATTGTTTTTGATAAAACAACTTTGTGAACTTTGCTATACCACTTTGAATGTTCAATGTCATGCTTGGTCGCTGTCGGCTTGTCTCCTGCGGTAGGCCAGTAATTTTCCATCATCTGATAAGTCACTCGTCCGTATAATGCAGTGTCGCCTTCGCTTATCCGCTTACCGACATGGTCGAAAATTTCTTCATCAATTTTAACCCAGTTCAATTCTCCGTTCTGCCCTGCTACAAAACCGTCAAGCGATATGTGCATAAATGAAATTATTTTTCTCATATGGTCTATTCTTTAGTTAATTAATAATCTGAACCTTTAGTTAAAACTCCGTCCATGAATAATTCATCAGTTTTACCATCATCTGTAATTTCATGTTTTACTGTTAGAGTTTTACCATCCCCATACATACACCTGTTGTCCTCACTTCTTCACTGTTCCATATCCAAATATTGTTTTTAATAGTAAGGGTACCCATCGAAAAACTACCATCTGGTTAAAATTGTAACTAACAAAGTCACCTGTTTTTTGAGTTGTAATCAGTAATTTCCATTCCACCGAAACCACTTTTATCACAAATACCATAAGCGATATGAAGGAGAAAAATTTCCATCTGGCGACCGTGCCATACATCATTACCAATAACTTTGAGGCTAACTGACCATCCCGTGCATGGATGTTTGCGTGTTACCCCCACAATTTTATTCATTATCTCTTTTTTTCTTTAGGAATAACGTTGTTTTCTATAGTTTCAGCAGTTTTTTTCGAGCGCTTGAAATCCTGTAAACAAAAACAATACAGAAGCAATGCCCGCTGTTAAAATTATTTTATTCATTTTCTTTAACTAATATCTTAAGATAGTTTTCAAGTCTATTTAAAGTTTGCTTACCACCTTCAATAGCATTTACCCGTCTATTTAATTCCTCAATAATTTCTTTTGACTTAAATGTGGACTTCATTGTCAGTAATGTTTTTCCTTCAACCTCTGCAAATGAAATTGAAACCATAAAGTCGTAATCTTCGCCCCTTTCACCAGAATGTCTATAAGATAAAAGGGAAGGTTTTTTTACTTCCACGTACTCAATTTTGTTATCCCAATCCCGTCCCATACTATGCATAATAAAATCCCAAATTTTGCCGGGTTCTACAGTCATTGACTTTGTAGTTAGCGAAAAACCATTTGGCCCCCACCATTCTTTTATATGTTCCGGGTTCGTCCATACTTCCCAAACTAATTCCCTTGGGGCATCAAGAATTCTCGTATGTATAAGAATGTTCTCTTCTTGTTTGAATGTGTTGTATTTTTCCATCTTCTATTTTTTCTTTTTTTGAATTTTAGCCAGATAACTTTCCAATGAGTCAAATTTATTGTCCCAATACTTTCTGTATTGATTTACCCAGTCTGTCACTTCATTTAATTTTGCGAGTCTCACTTCGCAATATCTTTCCCTGCCTTGTTGTTTGATTACAATAAGACCACAATCGCTAAGGAATTGAACATGCAACGAAACTGCTTGTCGGGTAATATCGAACTCCTTGGCGATGGAATTAACATTGAGTGATTTCCGAGCCAGCATACCTATAATTTGCCTACGAGTTGGATCTGCTATTGCCTGAAAGACGTCTCTTGTTTGTGTCATGATGCGCAAGTTTTGACTTGCAAATAAACGCGCAAGTTTTGACTTGCGCAAATTATTTTTAATTTTTTGGGGAATGTAATTTTGAATGCCGTGGATAAGGTATTGGCTATCAACTTAAAAGTTTGCTTCGGGATTTTTTCAAGGAGTCTAAGAAAGGCTGTTCTGATAACCTTGGAAACGCGCGTTCTGACTGTTTCCCGGTTCATCTACAAGAATCACTCTACACAACACACTCATGCCACCCTCCTGTTTTCCAATAGTGTAGACGGTTACCGTCTCGAAACTGTTGGGTAATCCTGTAGTGAGTTATGAATACCTCATGGCGCTACAATAAGAAATTAACTACTTCTTCGTTTGAAAAAAATCGAATGCAATCTGATTGATCCATTCCGGCCGCTCGGAAAAGACCTCGTGGCTGGTATTCGGCAGCACGCAAAACTGCGCATTCTTTATCGATCTCGCCATCTCAAGACCATGTTCAACCGTAATCATATCGCGATCTCCAAGCACGATCATCACGGGAATGCCAATCTTTCCGTAGATCTCAGACGAGAAATATTCTTCCGCATAAACCATCAATCCATAATCCCGCACCATCTTTCGCCAGTCTCGACCTGGAGTCTGACTGTATTTAATTACCTCATCCTTGTTTAATTGTTCAAAGATCGCAGCCGATGGCGCTACCACAGAATCCAGGGGTACATCGGCCGGAATATCGAACCCTCTTTTTCCGTTGTTGGCACCAACCGCGATAACCCGTCGCACTTTCGGCTGTGCCTGCGCCAACATAATCCCGGCGATGCCACCATCACTCCATCCAATGACGTACAGACTGTCAACGTTCAGTGAGTCAATGAATTTTGACATAGTTTCCGCAAGAATCCCGTAACTGATGTGCTCCAGCTGCTCAGATTTTCCCTGGCCTGGGGTATCAACTGCGATCACTGTGAACTCGTCCGCAAGCGCGGGAATACATTTCCGGAAGTCCTCGATACTTCTGTTGATACCTCCGCCAGACAACAGCAAGAGAGCCATGCCACGGCCGTATTTTTCGTAGTACAATTTCTTACCATTTACGGTAACATATCCTTTGGCATACTGCTCTGTTGACACACCTTCTTGTGTACAGGATGCGAGCAGACTCAATGACATGAGAACGGTAAGGAATGGTTTCATCGTTTCAAGGTTTGGTCCATCGTTGCATAGAGATGCACAGCAACTAAAAGAAGTTTTAGTCATGGGTGAATTTGTTACCTATGCCGAAAGGATATTTGTTTCTATTGGACAGATGGCATCGATCTGAACCTGAATATCGGAGGCACTTGAGTTTTTTGGAAGCAACAAATATAATAATTCCGCTGCCAAACATTTCCCCACGTAAGAAGATCTTGATCTTTCGCGATCCGGATTGTGTTCAGAAATAAGCGATTCAAATTGGACACGCGAAAGAATATACTCTTTCTTTTAAGAACCCGCGGGTAGCTCGTATAGAGCCAATCACAGCAGAAACATGCAACCGATATAACCCTATAGATATACGCCACTAGTCATTGATGGAGGAAGAGAGGTGATACAATCTTAGTATTAGAGCCAACACGAAACAACGATATCTACCTATGGTTCATCAACAAACACCTTAAAATCTCCATCGGAATCTTGCTTTCCCAGCGATGATGAGGTATTTTTTTCTTGCTGGTTTGTTGCGCGACCCATCTAACATTAACATCCTGTTTTGAGCACATTTTTGTATTGGGAAGTAATCGCGCAAACGACAAAACAACACCCTCTATACGCAATTCCAACGGGAGAGAATGTACCTATGGTTTTAGTGATTACCATAGTATCCCCCATCACATTTTTAGGTTTGAAGACTCTAATAGGAAAAGCATCCGTTGATTTAAAGCAAGCCAACTGGGCACATTTTGTATCGGGGAAGTAAAGCAACGATGATCTTTACACTGGAATTGTAATTTAGCTTTGGCGGTTACTTTTTAAGATAGCAGCCCATCGTTTAATTAACGGCTGAAAATTTATTCGTTGCGTAAGGAGTTGACAGGATTGGCTATTGCTGCTTTCAAGGATTGAAAACAGACCGTTGTCATCGCTATAATAAATGTCATTGCTCCAGCAGTGAGAAGCACCTGCCATTGAATTTCCACGTGATAGGCAAATCCATCAAGCCAGGTCCGCATAATCAAGACCGATAGCGGCGCTGCAATTATAAAAGCTATAAGCACCAGACCAATGAACTGCTTGCTTAGTAGTACTATGATCCCCGTGACACTAGATCCAAGCACTTTGCGTATCCCTATCTCCTTTGTTTTCGAATCAGACAAAGCGGTAACCAAACCAAACAGGCCAAGACAAGCAACGACGATGGCAAGGAAGGTAAAGGATGTAAAGAGCTTTTGAAACCGCTCTTCGGATCTATGGAGTCTCTCGGTGTATTCATCTAAAAACACATAGTCAAAGGGTATGTCGGGATTGTGTTTCTTCCAGACCTTCTCAACCGCTGCAAGGGTATTGGCCACAGCATCGCGATTTATCCGCGCGAAAAAGGTACCCCCATTACCTGTTTGCAGAATAAATCCAAAAGGCTTTATCTGGTCATGAAACGATGTGAAATGAAAGTCCCCGGCTACACCGACAATATGAACTTCTTTTGTCACGCCCATTTCATCATCCCATTGCAGCGTCTGCCCGAGCACCGGTTCTTTGAGGCCAAGCTGGCGTACGGCAGTTTCATTGATGATAATCCCGGAAGAGTCAGAAGGAAAATTTGAATCGAAATTTCTTCCTTGAATCATCTTCATGCCAAGGGTAGGAATAAAATCATAATCCGCTCTCAGAAAATTTAGGCCTACGCGGTTGTTACCATTTTTATCGGCAACACCATTGATCAGGTTGCGAAGTCCCAATATTCCCCCGCTGGCGCGTGCTACACTTTCAACATTGGCGATCCTCCTGAGATCTTCCTCGATCGCTTCGGAATTGACGGCACCAGGCACATTGGGCACCGTTACTATTCCCTGCTTTTCAAAGCCAAGATCTTTGTTGCGGATGAATTCAACCTGCTGGTGAATGACCAGAAAACTTATGATTAAGCCACTCGATACAGCAAACTGAAACATGACCAGACCTTGCCGTAAACGGATCCCGGATCCGGATGAAGTAAATTTGCCTCTGAATGCATTCAACGGACGAAATGATGACAAATAGAATGCAGGATATGTACCTGCTAATATCCCAATCCCGAATACACTTGCTGGCAAAATGAATCGAACGGAATTACTGTCGAACAGCATGCCGGATAGATCAACTCCTAACATTGGTGCGACGTACGGCGATATCAACGAAACGAGAGCAATTGCCAACAGCGACGATAGGATTGCCACGGCCACTGATTCAAAAAGAAATTGAAAAATGAGTGACCTCCTGAAAGCCCCACTCACTTTTCTGACGCCGATCTCTTTTGCGCGCCTCAACGACTGGGCAGTAATTAGATTCACGTAGTTTATACCAGCAATGACGATTACAAATATTCCAATGAGTAGAAGGATCTGCACGTACTGCAGATCACCGTTCTGTCCGAGTTCGCTCTTCAATCGCGAAGTAAGATGAATATCGTTAATGGATTGAATATAATACACATCAAGATTGTCTGGATTCTGGTTCTTGACAATTGCCTTTACCTTCGATTCAAAAGCGACCGGGTCGCTGCCGGGTTTGAGTCTGACATAGGTGTAGAAGATGTGCGTTGTCCAATCGGCGTCCGGATTACTACGACTTTCAAATGGGATCAATACCTGAAAGCTGAAATGTGAATTCAATGGCACGTCTTTCAAAACTCCAGTAACCTCAAAGTCAGTTTGATCATTGATGTTGGTTCGAATGATCTTTCCGATCGGATTTTCATCGCCGAAATATTTCCGGGCTGTCGACTCCGTAAGTAACATGGAGTGAACACCGTTGAAAGGTTTTTCCTTGCTCCCTTTGACAAACTCAAAATCAAAAACCGAAAAGAATGTGCTGCTATCTATTCGCAGCAGGTCAACTTCATAAAACTGTTTGTCATCATAATGAAAGAGATTGCGCCTTCCGCCATTAGGAAGAAACCTTGTGATCGACTCAACTTCCGGAACATCGGTTCGTAGCTTAGCACTAAGCGCGGGAGGAGTGGTTGCGTCAGGAATCCTTAATCCTTCATTATTAGCAAAGTCCTTTACAATACGATAAACATTTTCGGATTGACGATGAAACTTATCAAAACTGAACTCAAACTCAGCGAAAACAATGATAATAAAAAAGCAGGCGATGCCCAACGTCAGGCCGAGCACATTGATGAGCGAAAATGTCTTATACCGAAGCATGTTTCGCACGAAGAGGACGAGGTAATTCTTGATCATCAGGATTTGTTTGAAAACGCCTTTGCCAAAAATATGCCATGCCAATATCCTTGAAAAAAGTCAACATTTCTTGTACTTTCAAGGAGGCTACTGATCTATTCCGGAAACTTTTGGCCGGAAACGGACTAGTCATCCATGCACCGTCTTAAGTATGTCATTAGTACACGCAAGAACTTCCGTCGAACTTTGTCGCGCGCCAGGCTAGGAAGATCGTCCTCCTAGAAACCTAATCGTCGTGCATCCCCTCCAGACGAATCCTTGACGACCTCGTCACGCCTTTTACCTTTGTTTCAAGTAACAAAACACTCAAAAATTTCTTTCGGGATGTTTAGAGTTGTTGAGCGATTTCTTGGTAATTCCTGTTAGAGTTTTGTTACTCGAATCACATAACGCACTTACTACACGTAAATGGTGCAATTCGTATCGGGAGGTTAAGTTTGTGACGGCATCACCAATGCCATCACTTCAGCAACCAGCCGACAACGTCGTTCATAAACGCAGCGCATTGGTAGTCGTTAACTCCCTGCCAGCTGTTCATGTAAAGAGATACCATGCCTTCACCCATGGCAATGACCTTGCCTCCACCCTTTACTTCTGTATATACTCCAATGGGTTTGGTATCGGAAGCGTTGCTGTATGCGAAAGGTGTACCGCCTTCCACAAGGCGTGCGCCGTGGGAAGGGATCGAGTATTTCTGCTTTGTGACCTTGCTGGCAACAGAGTGTCCCCCGGACGACTCGTCAGGATTGTCGGAAGCGAAGGTTATACTGAAAGGCTTCACGATGTCATTCACATTGGCCTGTGCCAGCGTCGACCAGTAGTCAACCTCCATTACAATGAACAGAGCACCTCCCCTCTCCACGAATTGCCTGATTGCTGTACATTCATCGGCTGAATATTGCGCGGAAGGTGTATGAATAAAGAGCAGGTCGGCCTTAGACAGCGCATCTTTTGTAATGGGCGCCTTCGCGTAACCGATCTCAGCATTGTAGGCTGCGCCGTTCTTAGCAAGCTCTCCCGTCATATATTTAAGTCTATCCGTGGGCACTAGGTCCGAGGAGATATTATCCGCAGGATCGCTGTAGAATTTCTGGCCGTGCCCGACGTCAACGAGAATCTTCTTCCCCTGTGCCTGACACACGATGTTGGAATAGATCAAAGCAACAATCACAAGGGCGAAGGATGTAAATGATTTCATTGGATGCGTTTTTTTTATCATGTTAGTTCAATTCTCGTACCGGAAGGAAATCAGCATTTCGAACTGTTTCACCATAAATGATCAGGCGGGGTTGTTCGCAATCGCTCAAGATTATCCGCTAACGACCGTTGTCGCCTGGAAGAACTTATGGCAAACGCTTTTTCATTAAACTAATCTGCAGACTCTAGTCGTTAACGAATGTGATCATGGAAAGTAACTTGTAATTTTAGCAATCCAATACCTTAGAGCCGATGTGATTTTACCTACAGTCACAGTTGCGGCACGATGATGTTTATTCTTAATATCCCGGTAACTTTCGCGAATCAAGCGTGAAACCAAAGCTGTGAGGGAGCGAAAGTTGGTACATGCTTTCACGCTCTGGCACCGGTGGCCACCTATTGAAATATACTGATATGAAACAAAAATTCCAATGCAAAATGTCTGATAGTTCTTCGGGAAGAAATTTGCTTGAATTTTTTTTATTACAGTGTTAATCGAATGCCTGATGACCAATAAAACCCATTCTTGAGGTCTTCCTCATAAGTTCCAGTATCTGTAATAACCGTTGCCGGATTTACCGCAAATGTCCAGGTGGTTAAAACATAAAATCGAACTTTTTGAATGGTATAACTAATCTGCAGGTCAGCTTCGTAATCGAGTATCTCGAATTTATCAGACGCTACAATTTGTACCTGTTGCGTAGTGGATGGCTGTTGTCCGCCCTTGCCCTTACGTTTTCCAGAACCCGTCTGTGAATTTCGCATGTTGTAGTATTCATTATAATATTCTTGCGTACCTGCATTCATGTAGACAGCCGGAGTAATGCGCAGCTTATTTCTTAGGGCGTAGAATGTTCTATTGATTTCGCCTGCCAGAAATACATCGGTACTTTCGCTAAAGCCGAGGCCTGCATCTGCGTAAAATATAAAGGCAGAAAAATCATATCCGGCATACGCATTCAGGTAGGTGCTCATTTCTGCTTGCACCGCGTAACTTAGATCGTTAAAGAAATATTCAGTGACTGAAAGACCCGCAGCGATTTTCTTGGCGTAGTAATCGTAGCCCCCTGAAAATGTAATTAAATCAATGCGTCCTTCACCGGGTGCCGTCAGATACGAAAGAGAACTACGTACTGACAAACCAGATTTGTGAAAATAGCCAATGGATGGCGACAAATAGGGTGCTGCTGCAGAATCCGCCCTGCCCATATAATAATAGTCACTCGTATACCGAATACCGACTCGCAATTCAGATTTATCTAAAATTGAATCGTACGATTGAGGTTTATGGGGTTGCGCTAAGGCCATTTCCTGGCAGAGAAGCGTCATCATGATTACAGTGACTAGAAGAATGGATTTGAAATCTTTCATAGTTCAGTTTCAAACTACATTTGGATTGAAAGATGTAGTGAACTCATTTAATTCTAAACAATATCACAGCTAATAACTGGTATTAACAACGCTGTACATAGCATCCCGAATAATTTTAATTAGCTATTCTTTTTGCCTTTCCTTTCAGGGTTCATCTTTTCTTTACCACCCTCTTTATTCATTCTATCCATATTGCGTTGTTCCATCTTCTCTCTGAAACGATCCTGCGTTTCGTAACGCTTACCTTCCATATCCAGACATTCACCATCCCTCAGCTGAAGTTGTTTCCTGTCTTTTAACTGCACGCTTCCATTCGGATTTACAATCGTTCCGTTTTGCAACGTTATTTTTTCCTGTAGTTGAGTTTTCTGTTGATTCTGTACCCGGTACATCTGGCCATTTTGTAACAGGAGATGTTCCTGTGCCATAGCTTGCGCTCTGTTTTGCATCTGCTGATGAAATTGTTGTTGGGAAGTATAACGATTCCCATCCATATCAAGACATTCTCCATCTTTTAACTGAAGTTGTCTCCTGTCTTTTAATTGCACGCTTCCATTCGGATTAACAACGGTTCCATTTTGCAATGTTACTTTCTCCCGAAGCTGATCCTTCTGCTGATTTTGTATTCGGTACATTTGGCCATTTTGCAGCATCAAATGTTCTTGAGCCATTGCTTGTGATCTGCTTTGCATTTGCTGGCGAAACTCTTGTTGCGAAGCGTAACGGTTACCATCCATATCAAGGCATTCGCCATTTTTTAGCCTTATTTGTCTTTGATTTTGGAATTGAACACTTCCATCCGGATTTACCAGAATTCCATTCTGCAATTTGATCTGTTCATTCAATTGAATTTGGTCCTGGTCTCTCACTTGGTACATTTTACCATCTTTTAACATAAGATGTTCCTGAAGACGAATTTGATCCTGATCCTGCGCAGGCATAGAAACAGCGGCTAACATAAATGCCACTGAAAACATCATGATTTTTTTCATACATTTTCTCCTTTAAAGTCTTTGTTTTCACAAGACCAAAATTCACCCTTTTGCAGTGCGCAGTCGGTAACTTAAGTCACATAGGAATATGATTTTTGTCATGTTACAGATTTACACCTGGATACTTAACCCACTGATCGTAACTTTATAGGGATTGCAAATGATCTGAGTAAGATCGTGGCATTCTTCACAAAAGATAATCTCAACTGTTAAAAAATGAAAAAGATTAATCGAGTTCTCAGACTACAACAATCTAGGTTGATTATGTTCGGCCTGCTATTCATTTTTAGTATCGTTCTGTTAATGAGTTGCGCTAAGAAAAAAATTGAGGAGGAATACTTGGAAGCCAAAAAATCTATTGCCGATTCAGTCTATATGAAAAAAGGAAATAGTATTGTTTCGCTAACATTTGATACCCTTCGCAGTTCATTACTCAGCGCAATCAGTACCCACGGTATGGATGGTGCTATTGCCTTTTGCCATGAGAAAGCCTATCCCCTCACTACGACATTTGACGACAGTGTGGTGATCAGACGCACTTCTTTGCGCATCCGAAATTCAAATAACAATCCCGACAGTCTTGAATTGTTAATCCTAAAAGAGATGGAAGAGTTGGTGCAATCCGCTAAAATGCCAGCTGAAAAAATTGTTAGACACCCTGCAACAGGAGAAATACATTTTTTTAAACCCATCCTTCTTCAGGCCATGTGTTTGAATTGTCATGGAGCACCAGGCTCACAAATTCAGAACGCAACTCTTGTGAAGATCAAACAACTATATCCGGAAGATCAAGCTGTGAATTTTAAAGAAGGAGATCTACGTGGTGTCTGGCATATCGTCTTCAATGCAGAAAAAAATAGGCACAGTCATTAGCGGAATTGCATTATGATGGAGAACTCTGGAATGAACGTTATCAAGCGAATGAAACAGTTTATGGTCCTCAGCCGAATCGACTTCTTAGGGAGCAATTGCTAGAACGACAACCGGGTAAATTACAGTTACGGGCGAAGAAGAGTGCAGAAATGCTTTGTTTGCAGCCGCAAATGGTTGGGATGTTATTGCCCTTGAATTTAGTGCAGAGGCAGAAAATAAAGCTATGCCGCGGTATTACGCCAAGTTCAAATTGATTACCGAATACAAGACATAGAGAAATGAAGTGAGATCCCTAAATATCCCTAACAAAATCCACTCGATACTTTAAGAATCCGTACGTTACTATAAATATCGCCTGGACTTGATTGGCAATTCTTGTGGTTAATTAGCTCGTTTTGCTGCTCGTTTGTTGCTTGAGTTTGAGTATCAGACGGAAAAATAAAATATGACGTGAACCAGGGGATGAGCGGAAACAGAATGCCCGCTTTCAAAAGATACTTAGTTGGAATCATCAATCGAGGGTTTAGAAATGTGCCTAAAATGTTGAAAAAGCGTTTTTTTTATCTCGGAAGGAACGAAAAAAGGTCGGTATTCGGTCTAAGCAAGAAAATAGTTTTGTTTTCTGTAACCTCCTCTTAAACTGCCAGTTTCCAATTCCGAACCTAAACAAATACGCATGCTTAGAAATTATATCGTCGTTGCACTGCGGTTGCTTGTAAAGAACAAGATCTTCTCGCTCATCAACATTCTTGG
>JAICGJ010000173.1 GCA_025923195.1 Chryseolinea sp. | reverse complement strand
CCGCAGAGTATGCCAATAAGAAGGTGATGTTTTGGTGGTGGTAACTTTGAAGGAAAGCCGCTTGCGGCAGGATACTGCGTGGGTCGTATTAACATTTATGTTCTTTTTGTCTTGACCGTGCCTTCGCCGACCGCGTGCGCTAAAGCTATAGCGGTGGCGCAAGCGGCTACGTGCAGGCAGGCACAAAAAGAACCAAAAAAGTCAAGAGCCAAATATGCTTGCCTGCTGGAGCTTTAGCGTAGGCATGGCTTCCCCCCACATGCCGGGCCACCCCCGCATTTGGCTCGGGCCAGCGCGCCCGCACGGAATGAAGTCTTGCGCATTGAATGAGTCGCTTGGCAGCGGAATTGAATGAGCTCTCAGCGGCTCAATGTAGAGTAGTTATATAAGAGGGACTACCGAGAAAAATACTTCTTTTCTACTACGCTGCTTCACGTGAACCGTCCAAATCTGGCCACCGTCGTTGCCAAAGTGAACAACTTTAGATTAAAAACATTTGAAATTTCGCCATAGGCGGTTTTGGCCATATATTTGATCTACAAAAGTTGAAATAATACCTGCCATGGGAGCGCGAATTTATCTTGGTGAATTGGAAGAGCTCATTCTACTGATCGTTGCTTTGCTGAACAAAGAAGCCTACGGCGTATCTATTACGGAAGAATTGAAGAAACAAGCCGGGAGGGAAATAAGTATCAGCGCTACACACGCGGCCTTACATCGCCTCGAGAATAAAGGATTTGTAAGATCCAAAATGGGCGGTGCATCCGTAGAGCGCGGCGGCCGGAGAAAGAGACTATTTACGATAACTACGTATGGCAGAAATGCCTTAGAGGAAGTTCGTGACACAAGGAACCTTATCTGGAATCTCATTTCAAAAGTAAGTTGAGATGAAAAAGGAATTGAGGACGTCGAAGTGGATTGATTTTCTTATCGAGAACCTGGCACCCGGACACCTGACGGAGGAGATCAGTGGCGATTTATACGAACTCCTGTTAAAAGATATTGAACGACGAGGACTTCGGGCTGCGAACAGACGATATGTTCTCAACGGGCTGGGTTTCCTGGCCAAAAGTTTTTTTTGGAAAGCAACGTCCGATACACAAGCAAATTCATTCATTATGATAAGAAATTATTTCAAAATGGCGTGCCGCAGCCTGTTGGCGCACAAAGGCACTACGACAATAAACATTCTTGGCCTGGTAATCGGTATTGCATCCGCCCTCGCCATTCTCACAGTGATTCGATTCGAAATTAGTTTTGATAGTTTTCATAGCAATAGCGATAGAATTTATCGAATGGTCCGCGTCAGCGGTAGCGACATGTCGGAGTACAGATCCGGTATTTCGTATCCCGTTCCGGTCGCCATAAAGGCTGAAATACCTTCACTGGAGAAAATTGTTTCGATGGAATACTTCGGTGGGGCGAACATAAATATTTTGGACGCGTCCGGCGAAAGTGTTGCAAATTTCCGGGAAGAATCAGGCTGTGCTTTGGTTGAGCCAGAGTTTTTTAAAGTATTCGATTTCAAGGATACGGGTTTCGAGTGGATGTCAGGGAACCCGGATAAGGCGCTTACGGACCCAATGACTGTGGTACTCACTAAATCGATGGCAAAAAAATACTTTGGCGATCGGGATCCAATAGGACGGACGTTGCAATTTCAACGACAATTTGATTTCCGAGTAACCGGCGTCATTGGAGACCTTCCCGTCAATACAGATTTTCCCTTCAAGATTTTGATGTCGTATTCCTCGCTTAACGAGCTAGCTGGTCAGGAGAGGTTAAATAACTGGTTTAGCGTAAATGATTCACACAACACCTATCTTGTCCTGCCTGAAGGCATGACGCAAGCTGAAGTGGAAAACAGAATAGCAAAAGTACATGCAGCGCATACGCCGAAGGATCTTCACGAATCCCGACATTATTTGTTGCAAAAATTCGGTGATGTACATTACGATGCGCGCTTTAGGAATTATAGTGGCAGAACTATCAGCAGACAAACGTTGCTGGCATTGGGGATAATAGGAGCTTTTTTGCTTCTTACAGGGAGCATTAATTATATCAATCTTTCTACTGCTCAGTCATCCGTTCGTGCTAAAGAGATTGGCCTTCGAAAAGTGATGGGTAGCAATCGTAATAACCTCATGATCCAGTTCCTTACTGAAACTTTTGTTGTTGTATCGATTGCCGGGATTCTTGCCTTAGTTCTTTCAGAAATTTTGTTGACCAACCTTCAGTCGCTGTTAAATATTAAGCTTACCAGTTATAATTCAACAGAACCCTTGATCTTGCTTTCACTGGCCGCTATAATCGTCATTGTCACCATTTTTTCCGGATTGTATCCCTCCATGATCATTTCGAGGTTTAGTCCCTTAACCGCATTGAAGAATAAATTTTCAACCGAAACATTGGGCGGCATGAGTCTCCGCAAGGTGTTAGTTGTAGTGCAATTTACCATTACCCAAATGCTGGTTGTCGGTACGTTCATAGTAGTCAGCCAGATGCGTTACTTTCAGAATGTTGACATGGGATTTAACCGCGAAGCGATCATTACCGTAAGAATCCCGGATCCAAAAAAAATTAGTCTAATAGAAGGCCAGTTACGATCGCAGTCCGTCGTTTCAGATGTCAGTTTCAGTTTTACCCTTCCTTCCGGCGTGCGGCGCAGCCGTTCCTATCAGGATATCGGGAAAGCAGAAGCAAGTGCCATGCACGATTTTGTGGTTTTTGAATACGCAGCAATTGATCCACATTACCTGGATTTGTATGAAATCCAACTGCTGGCTGGAAGAAATTTGTCCATGCAGGATTCAATTGGAAATATTCTGATCAATCAAACGCTCGCGAAAAGGTTGGAGTTGGGAAGCGCATCAGAAGCGCTGGGGAAAGTGTTAAAAATGGGAGGTGGAAAACTGGTTACCGTAGTTGGTGTTGTTGATGACTTTTATTCAAATTCATTGAAGGAAGGAGTTGATAATATGGTATTCTCCATCTCACCTAATGACTTTCATATTATGAGTGTAAAACTGGTCGCTGACTATGTAAAGGGAGGCTTGCAGGATAAGGTGAAGGTTGTGGAAAAAATCTGGTCATCTGCGTTTCCTGATTTTACTTTTAATTACCAGTTCTTCGATGAGAACATCAAGGCGTTTTACGAACAGGAGAATAAGTACGCGAAACTGTTTCAATTGTTTTCAATTACTTTTTTATTAATTGGATGTCTGGGTCTTTACGGCTTGATTACTTTTGTCGTTAACCGAAAAGGAAAAGAGGTTGCCATCAGGAAGGTATTAGGTGCCACTCTTGCTAATATCCTGTTGCTATTTTCAAGAGAATATATTCGGTTAATTATTTTGTCGTTCGTGATAGCTGCACCCATTGCGTACTATTTTGTAAATGACTGGCTCAACACTTTTGCAAACCGTATTCACTTACAGTGGTGGTTATTTGTTCTTCCGGGATTCCTGGTTTTAGTCGTAGCACTTTTGGTGGTGAGCACAAAATCCATCAAGGCGGCCAACGCAAACCCTATTGATAAGTTGAGATATGAATAGCATGGTTAACAGCAAACATGCGGAGAAGCAGCGAGCGCTAAGAGAACCGACGACTTTTGCAATATATGTCCACCGGAGGCAAGCTTTTAATAATCTTGATCACATAACGGGCCCCTTCTTAGAATTTCTAATCTTTCTCACTTTGCGCATGCTTTTTGTGCCCCGGATTCGTTAGTTGGCTAGATGATCTGAATGAAGGATATTTTAAGGCTTAAAATAGCACGTATTAAAGCAAAAATAAAGGCATTGAATGCGGAGCCCAATCTGCTCAAGCGCCTGTTGTGGTATTTTGGCCTATTGATGGTGTGTATTTTTTCCTCACTTGCAATTCTTGTTATTATTACTTACCTGGGCGTTTTTGGAGAAATTCCCTCTAAAAAGGAATTGACCTCCATAAATCAGCAGGTGGCAACAGAAATATTTAGTGCAGACAGCGTATTACTCGGCAGATATTATTGGCAGGAACGTTCGACTGTACCGCCAGGAGAAATCCCATCCTCATTAAAACATGCGCTTGTTGCTACAGAGGATGCGCGCTTCTATAAACACGGTGGAGTTGATGTCAGAAGTTTAATCCGCGTTTTGATTAAGGGGCTCATACTTCAGAACGAATCAGCAGGTGGAGGCAGCACGATTACCCAGCAATTGGCTAAAAATCTGTTCCCAAGAAGATCTTTCGCAATTCTGTCTCTTCCTATCAACAAACTTAGAGAAATAATTATCGCCAAGAGACTTGAAAATGTTTATACCAAAGACGAAATATTGGTGCTCTATCTGAACACTGTCCCGTTTGGCGATAATGTATATGGTGTGAAGACCGCCGCTGATCGATTCTTTTCCAGTGCGGTGAAGAATCTTAGGGCAGACCAGTCCGCTGTTTTGGTCGGAATGTTAAAAGCAACGCATACTTACAATCCAAGAATTTTTCCTGACCGCTCGAAACAGCGCAGAAATGTTGTGTTGGCCCAGATGGAGAAATACTCTTTTATCACTACGGAGGAAAAGGAATCGCTACAGCTGAAACCGCTGGGTCTTCGCTATAATAAAGTGACCCACAATTCCGGATTAGCCCCCTATTTCAGAGAATACATCAAGAATGATCTTCTGGCCTGGTGCGCAAAACATGAGAGACCCGACGGTAAACCTTACAACCTCTACACAGACGGTTTGAAGATCTACACCACCATTGATTCAAGGCTTCAGCAATACGCAGAGATGGCAATGCAATTGCATATGAAGGAGCTTCAGAAAAAATTCGTGAGGCAAGTTGAAAGCGCGACACTAGTTGAAGTCGTCAACGGACAGCTGAAAAAATTGCCCAAGTATAAAGAGCTGAAGAAAAAAGGGCTAACTGAAAAGGAAATACTAGCCGAGATGAAGAAGCCAGCTTTCCGGAAGGTTTTTACTTGGGATGGTGGGAAGGAACAGGAAATCAGCGTATATGATTCTTTGAAACATCACCTGCAGTTTCTGCAGGCCGGGGTTGCCGCCTTAGAGCCTCAAACCGGTCATGTGAAATCATGGGTTGGAGGAATTGATCACGAATTCTTTCAATATGACCACGTCAAAGAAAGCACGAAACGCCAAATAGGGTCTACGTTTAAACCAATCGTATATGCCGCAGCGCTGGAACGCGGCGTGGATCCCTGTGATTACGTATCGGCTCGTCAAACTTCGTATTCAAACGTGGAGGACTGGACCCCACAAAACTCGACCGCAGATTCATATGATAAGAAATATTCCATGGAAGGGGGTCTTGCTGGTTCTGTTAATACAGTGTCCATTAGGTTATTGGAGAAGGCCGGCATTGGACAAACCATAGCTACGGCCAAGCGGATGGGAATTAAGAGTAATCTGCCCAACGTACCGTCTATTGCTCTTGGATCGCCTTCCATCTCTATTATTGAAATGGTGAGTGCATATGCTGTTTTCGCGAACGAGGGTAACTATTTGAAGCCAGTCTTCGTAACCGCGATTACGGACCAGCGCGGCAACGTCCTTGAACAGTTTGAAGCCCCGAAAAAAGAACCCGCAATTTCTGAGCCCACCGCTGACATGATGATTCACATGTTGGAGCGGGTAGTAAATGAAGGGACGGGATCTAGCCTGAGGGCACGTTATGGCTTAACCAATGATATTGCGGGTAAGACAGGTACAACACAGTCCAACACAGATGGTTGGTTTATCGGAATTACGCCGAAGCTTGTGATCGGCGCTTGGGTTGGCGCTGATGACCCAAGATTGCATTTTCGCAGCACGTCACAGGGGCAGGGTTCGGCAACGGCCCTTCCGATTGTCGGACGGTTTTTGCAGCACGCCGGTAAGGACGAAAAATTGAGAGATATTACGAAAGCAAAATTTCCGCCCCTCGCTCCGGATTTATTGAGCCGGCTGGATTGCGATCTTGAACGGTCCGACCGGAATTTTTTTCAGCGTCTTTTCAACACTAAAAGAAAAGTCAAGGACCGAAAATTCAAGCCACGTGATTGACAAAAATGTTTCGCCTGATCTACAATCGATACGAAACGAATTCTACAGCATAAAATCTATTGTTTGATTTCAGGCCGTTATCACCCATTATTTTTCTGCACGGTTTTTTCACTCTTTTTTAGGAATATTTATGTTCAATCTAAAAAGGAGGAATTATGAATACGTATGGAAAAGAATATGAAGTAGATAATATCACGGGTAAGAACCATGAAGGTCCCGCGGCAAATATACCCGTGAGAAGATTGACCGCGACCTCCATTATTGGTGATAAGGTAGAGAACCTGGACGGCGAAAACTTAGGAAAGATTGATAATTTGATGGTCAACATCAATAGCGGAAGTATCGAGTACGTTGTACTGGAATCCGGATCATTCCTAGGATTGGGCGGCAAGTTATTTGCTATTCCGTTCTCGCAACTTTACCTCAATGCTGAGAAAGAGTGTTTCATACTGAACCGTGAAAAAGAATACTTTAAGAGTATTCCAGGATTCGATAAAAGTCACTGGCCAGATACGAATGACCATTCGTACTTTAACGATGTCGACAATTTCTGGAATACTACTTCCACGACACAGTATCCGTAGCTGCTGAAAAGCAGTCTAACACCACTAACCCTATTCGCCCCTATTCGGGTGAATAGGGTTTATCATTTGTAGCTCCCGCATTTCATTTCGTATTTTAGCGAAATGAAGTCGACCTCATCCAAAATCCTTGTTTCGAAAACCATAGGGAGCGTGTCGTCGCTCACCTTGAAGCCTCAAAATGCCAAGGCCGTCATTGCGCTCGCTCATGGCGCCGGCGCTGGTATGAAGCACCCGTTCATGGAGCGACTGGCCATGCAACTGTGTGGTCTCTCCGTCGCAACTGTCCGGTATAATTTTCCCTACATGGAAAATAAAAAAAAGATGCCCGACGTGCCGGCGGTGGCGGAGAAGACCGTCGCTGAAGTGTTTGCGAACGTTTTGGAGATTTTTTCAGGAACCCCGGTTTTTTTAGCTGGAAAATCGTTTGGGGGCAGAATGTCTTCGCAATTTGTTTCAAAAAATAATCCCCCTGATCTTCAGGGAATTATTTTTTACGGTTTTCCACTTCATGCGCCCGGTAAGCCGGATGCTCAGCGCGCCGAGCATTTAAAGGCAATAGCAAGCCCGATGCTTTTCCTTCAGGGAACAAACGATGCGCTTGCGAATATTTCGCTGATCGAAAAAGTGTCCTCATCACTTCCTGGAGCTACACTGGTTAAATTTGAGGGCGCTAATCATTCATTTAAAGTGAAAAGCAAGGAGCTGATTGACGAACTGGCAGTGAACACTTGTCAGTGGATTGAAAGAATTTTGGGATAGTTCTTAATAAATTGATATAGCCACGTGGATATTTGGTCTGCACTCGACACAAACCCTTTTTGCAGTTGCACTTTAATTTATTCTTGTATATTTGCAGATTATTTTAATATCAATTTATAATGAAAGAAGGAACAGTAAAATTCTTTAATGAATCCAAAGGATTCGGTTTTATTAAGGAAACGGCAACAGGGCAAGAGTATTTTGTACACATTTCAGGACTTCTTGTCGATCAGATCCACGAAAATGATGCAGTCACTTTTGAACTCAAAGAAGGAAAAAAAGGATTGAATGCGGTTAATGTACGTTTAGCCAACTAATAAATCATCATTGCCAAGTAAAAAGCCAGGCCGAAAGCCTGGCTTTTTTTATGCTGCCTTTGCAGTGCTTCTTCACAAGTGAAGCATTTTTCGATCGCGAGGTTTTCGGGCTTATTGAAGTTAACAAGATAACCAGATAAGCGTTGAACCAGTAGGGATAATTGGCGTTCCGTTTACTACAATAAATGGTTTAACCTGGAATAAAAATAGACGAAATGAGTACCTTCATTTACAGTTCATACATTAAGCTTCAGAAGTCGATATAGAATAAAATCTGGCATATATGAAAAAAATTCTTGTTCCAACAGATCTTTCCGTAATAGCAGAGCGCGGCCTTTCTCTTGCAGTTGAAATAGCAGAGCGTTCAGAGGCAGAAATTAGCCTCGTTAATTTTACGCGACATCCCTTTGGTAAAACGTTTACAGCGATGGGGGAATTGAGCAGTAAGGTTGATAAAGAAGGGGAATTATATAATCTGCATCTCCTGCGTGTTAACAAGGAAAAGCTGGAAGCCCTTGTTGAAAAATATAGCAGACCTGGCATCGACATAGAGACAGCGATCGTTGATGAAGAATTCAAGGATGGTATCGATGAGTACCTACACCGGGAAAATATTGATCTAGTGGTGATGGGAACTTCGGGTGAGGAAAATGCCACCGAAGCCTTCACAGGTAATCATACGGAACAGGTCATTAAGATTTCCAAGTGCCCAGTACTTTCGGTGAGAGATGGCTTTCAAATAGATGATTTTGGCAAGATCGTTCTGGCCGTGAATGTAATCAAAAATAGTGGCCACGTTAATGACGCCTTAAACACCCTGGCGGATCTCGCCGCGTGTTTTGACGCGCACATTTATCTGGTTCACGTGAAGGACCTCGCCGCTGATTATGCTGATATCAACCTTGAAAATTTCTTTACAAGAATGGCGGAGCGCGCAGGGCTTAGTAATTATTCTGTAACGATCAGCGAAGCACACGACCAGGCAGAGGGAGTGATACAGTTTGCGCGTGAGGTGAAAGCTGGACTTATTGCCGTGATCAAAAACAGCAAGGATGGTATTTTCCGCATATTTTCAAGTCATTTTTCAGATCGACTCGTAAAAGAAGTAGGCCGTCCGGTATTTACGTTTAATCTCCAGAACGTCGAATAGACATTGAGATGTTATCTGATCTTTTCGATGGATTTCAAATCCATGTAATTCCTTTTCTAAGCTTCGACAACGTGTTCTCTTCTTCTGATCCGACAACGGCTTGATAGTTGTACACCCAGTGGGCCTGTGGCGGAAGACTCATCAGGATGGATTCGGTCCGCCCGTCGGTGTCCAGTCCGAATTTTGTTCCGCGATCCCATACGAGGTTAAATTCAACGTACCGACCCCTGCGAATACATTGCCATTGCTTTTCCTTCTCAGTATAAGGAAGGTTGCCGTTTTTTTTCATGAAATGCGTGTATAGTGGGGCCAGGCCGTTCCCCAGATCCCTGACGAAATTAAACCGCGCTTCTTTTGTGAAGGTTGAATCGTCTTTTAGATAGTCAAAAAATACGCCTCCAATACCCCGCGTCTCTTTTCGGTGTTTAAGAAAAAAATAATCGTCAGCCCAGTTTTTGAATTCAGGGTAGTAAGAGGGATGGTGCCGGTCGCAAATGGATTTAAGCGTTTGATGGAAGTGGCGTGCATCCTCTGCGTTGACGTAGTGAGGTGTAAGATCGATTCCACCACCAAACCACCATTTACCGTTGGTCATTTCAAAATACCTCACATTCATGTGAATGATGGGTACCATAGGATTAAAGGGGTGAAGAACAATCGAAACACCTGTGGCGAAGAAATCCGGTTGGTCCATGGGATCCAATTGAATGGACTTAAGCACAGGTTCAGGAGTTTTACCCCACACAGCGGAGAAGTTGACACCTCCTTTTTCAATGATATTACCATCAGCTATAACCCGGGTAATTCCGCCACCACCCCCGGATCGTTGCCATTGATCGCTGATGAATTTACCTTTTCCATCAACTGCTTCAAGTTGGCTGCAAATGGACTCTTGCAGGCCGATGAACCAATCGCGTATTTCTTCTTTTGTCAGCATGGTTGTGAAAAAAAATTAGAATGGGAATCCGATACCAACGTTATAGATAGCAGGTTCTTTGAAATCCCTGTATTCCCCATCTTCGCCAAGTTTAGCATATGGTTTCCAGAATCTGACTTTATCGAGCACAAATCGTTCGCCACTATCCCTGGCGGGGTCATAGACCTTGAGTCCTACATCAAATCGAAGGATCAGAAACGAAAAATCAAACCGCAAACCGAAACCGGTGCCTACTCCGAACTCCTTGTAGAACCGGTCGATCCGGAATTCGGAACTATTATCCTGTATAATATTGCCATCGGGATCTTTTGTGTTAATGGGTTGAAAAGTCCAAACGTTTCCGGCATCAATAAAGACAGCACCATTCACAAAGCCAAAAAGTTTTTGCCTTAGCTCTATACTTGCCTCCAACAAAATCGCCGAGGGTTTTTCAATGTTGTAGTCGAATAGCCCGTCTTTGACAGGATCTTCACTTTCGGGCGGTTTTGCTGAACCCGGTCCCAACCTTCTTGGCCGCCATGCTCGAATACTATTGCTTCCTCCGGCGAAAAAGAATTTTTCGTAAGGCAAGCTTCGGTTTTCACCGTAAGCGTAAGCGAATCCGGAATTAAAGCGATAGGCCAATACTGTATTCTTGTCGATGGGATCCACCCGTCGCATATCCAAGCTTAAGCGGATGTATTTGAAGTATTCAAGTTTCAGGTCCTGAATGAATTTCGGTTCAAAGAAATTCCATATTGTGCCACCGCTTTCGATCTGCGCACGTATCCAGCCGGAATTCTCTTCGATGTTACCATAATTGTTGAGATTCCAGGTGACCGCGAAAATAATACTGTTGACAAAAGATGGCCGGAACGCGTTGATTAAGTTATTATTGCCTAAGTCGTTTTGATCCGCGAGGAGTTTCCTGAATTCGTCAGAAAGGTTAGCGGTATCGATCACGCTGAGATTGAGAGGTGTTAATGAATATGTCCTGTTCCGGTTATTTTGCCAGGTATACGTACCGTTGACGGATACCGCTGTCCTCCGGTATTCGGGCCGGTCTGTATATGCATACCCTATTGCAAATCGTGTCTTGGGATTGTATTCCGCAAATTTGAAGCGCATGCGCTCGCTGAACGGAAACATAAACTGTGGAAATGTGAGGGAAGCATTAATGCCGGCTTCCGTGCTTTTATAGACATTTTCACTGCTGGTTGCCGACGCCACACCTTCGAATCCGAACCTTCCGCTCAGATCAAAGGTCTCCATACTCTTAAAGACATTTCTTCGCTTGAAGGAGATGATGTAGAATGGACCAGGATAACCTTGCGTTACATTGACGCCAACCTCATTCGTCCATTCATGACGTGTGAGCGGACTGGCAAAAATATTGGCAATGAATTTTCCGCCCGAGGTATCGTAATTTATGTTGATAAACTTGAACGCTTCTATATTGCCGAGCTGTCGCTGCGTATTGATCGTTTTTGTGCGGCTATAAAGATCTTCCGGCCTAAGGCGTACGCGCTGACTCAATACTTTTAGGTTGTAGTTGTCGGCGTAATATCTGTATTGTATATCGTGATACGTTCGTGTTCTTCTTTCAACGTTTGGAATGCGCGTTCCTACATCTGTCGTAAACGTTACAGAGTCAATTCTAAATTTCTTGTGGTAACCGCGTTTTGCCGGATCCTTGATTGAAATCATTACAGCTACTTTTCTTTCGGGAGACCGGTATGTAGTATCCGTAGCGAAGTCGATATATTGGCGGCTAAAGTCATAATATCCTTCGTCCTTCAGCATTAAATCAATTCGTTCGCGTTCATTCGTAAAATTATCTTGCTGAAATCTGTCCCCCATCCGTATCAGCCTTGCTTCGATGTTGTCATTGATGATCTTCATGATCGCCGTGTCGGGAACATCGTATACGATGGAGTCAATTAAGTAGGGTTTTCCCGGAAATACCCGATAGACTACTGTAACTAGGTTATCGCTTACGATAGTACTATCTGTCACCTTGCTCTTAAAATAGCCATTGGCGAACAAGTACTCGTTAAAACGTTCTCTTGTGAGTCTTACCTGGGCGCTGTCAAACACCGAGATAGGCTCCCCCCATTGCATCCAGTTGTTACCATTCTCGATAAAGCTGTTGTACTTGCTGACCTTCTTCTGCTTTTTGAATTGATAACTGTTGATTTTTTTGGTGGATGTGGTCGCGGAGATCTTATCATCATATTGCTTTTCAGTAGCCTCCTTCTTACGGATGTATTTCTCCTGATCATAGCGCCGTTCGCCGAAGTAATAGATAGAAACCAGGGGACTGAGCGGAAGGCCAAGAAATTTTCTGTTGGCGCTTTGGGCGTAAAGGTTTCTTAAAGCATCCTTGTCAATGTTGCTGGGAGCGTGAATCCTTTGGCGATACAGGAGTTTTTCATTTTCTTTCAGATGTTTAGTACCCAGGCATCCTTGTAAGAAGGCTGAGAGTCCCAAAATCCACAGTACATATTTAAACTTTGAAGTACCCAATCGTTTTAAAGCATGCTATCAAAAGCCAAAATCAAGTTTATCAAATCCCTGCAAATAAAAAAATACAGGAAGCAAGAGCAATGTTTTATCGTCGAAGGAGCAAAGAGCGTGCGGGAATTACTGGCCTCCGACTTTCAAGTAAGAACCTTATTGGCAACAACAGCATTTTTGTCCTCCGTCAGCATTAATCCTGCAGTAGAAGTTATCGAGGTAACTACAAGAGAACTCGAGGGGTTAGGTGAGTTTCAAACGAATGAGTCGGCATTGGCGGTTGTCGGGCAAAAGCCGAATGAGCGCCTCTCCATTGCAGATAACGAATTT
>JAICGJ010000172.1 GCA_025923195.1 Chryseolinea sp. | reverse complement strand
CATATACATTCGTACCTCACATCCCCCAAAATATTTACATCTACCAGTGTCGTGTGTAATAAATAACTTATCCCCGATTGCAGAATAAGTTTATCCCATACCTGTTTTAACCTTTCGGGATTATAATTCACACCCGTACCAGCGCCATACGTATTAGGACGTAAGAAAATTTCGTGCAAGGCCTCCAGTTCATGCACAACAACATCGGGAAATCCGCCAGCTACTTTTCGGGCTGTTGCACCAGGCGTAAAGAAGCCATAAAAAGTATCCAGCATTTGTGTTGAAGTACCTCCCGGAAAGCCATAACGTTCGATCAGCATGACCGGGTAAGGACCGGTAGCAGCAGCTAATGCAGCGGTACATCCTGCCGATCCTGCTCCTATTACCAAAATACCGGTTTCAGCCAGTACAGGAATTTTACTATGATTAATGAAATCGTACAAGTGATGCCTGTTTGCTTGATGCGTTTACTGTTTAGTCGCAAAGAAATTTTCAATGTCCAAATCCGATAAAAAATCTCTCCTCAACTCGAACTTTGGTTCTTCATTGCATATCCATTCTTAACTATCCACAAAGGAATGTAAATAAAAATAAAGTCACGTGAAATTTGGAAAAACCTCATGTTAAAATCTTCACGCAGCATGATATTGATAAATACACTGCCTCCTACAAATGTTGATTTCCACTTTTTAAAGCTCCACATCCGCCACTGTCGGACGCTGTTGGAAACGCAACTTGATTTTTGTCCGCGCATGGCCTTGCCAGGCCGAAGACAAAATTATGTTGCTTCCCGATAGTTATCGGGACCAAAAGTTGGAAAATGAACTTTGTGCCATTTTGATGCTACAATTAGCAGGGATTTGCATATTTTCATACTGCCCTTGATATGCCCGGGCTTAAAGTTCTTCCAAGGCAAATCTTCATGACAAGGCAAGTCTTTATGACAAAATATGTACTCATCGTTGTTGCAAGCATAACGCTAACCGGACATTGTTTCGGACAGAATATAGTCTCGGGACGAGTGGTAGACGCAATGACCAATGAACCACTTCCTCATGCTAATGTTTTCCTGAATTATACAACGATAGGAACCGTAACAGATGATCAGGGGAAATATTCACTCACAATTCCACGCGGAGAATACGAGATGGTTTTTTCTTTTATCGGTTACCATTCCCAAAAACTGAAGACCCCAATTGACGGCGATAAGTCGGATAAACTCGAAATAAAGCTGCTTCCCGCAAGCAAAGAACTGCAAAGCGTCACCGTCCACGGAACTGCTGACAAGGAGTGGAACAAGCTGATAAAGAGATTCAATAAACTTTTCCTGGGTGAATCCCTAAGTGCCACCCAATGCACTATACGCAATCCCTGGTTCATCGAGTTAGAGACGAAGAAAGTCTCCGGAAAGCGACTGTTATTCGCACAGGCATCGCAACCTCTTGAGGTTGAGAATTTGGCTTTGGGTTACAAAATATTCTATGACTTACTGGAATTCATCGATTCTGACGAGTCCCTAAAGTTTAGTGGGAACGTCTACTTCGTCGAGCTGGAACCAAAAGATTCCATGCAATACCAAACATGGGCGCAAAACAGAAGAAATGCGTATCTGGGATCGAACCGGCATTTCTTCAAATCGATATTGCAAGGCAAAGTAAAGGAAGAAGGCTTTACGGCTTTTAGTGAAACACCGCCACCCTATATAAAACGGGTTGAATTGAATTCAACCCCAATCCGTTCAGACAGCGCATCAAATAAGTTTAGAATTCCAATAAATAAAAAGATCTTTATCGGATATCAACCAACATCACCGTCCGGCGCAATACTAAACGGCGGTATGAATTTCCCGAAAGGTTATGTCGAGGTTGATGAACAGGGTGTGGTCTTGGATCCATTGTCGTTTACCTCTTTCGGTTATTTGAGCAATTATCGCATAGCTAATTTATTGCCGTATAATTATGAACCAGCTTTGGTCGCAGCTGTATCGGCGGCATCTAGGACCGAAATCCAAAATAATTCATATGGCGGTCCGTCGGCAGTGATCGATACGCTACAAAGAAAAGCATACCATTATTCTGAAGGCCACCCTGCTGAAAAAGTATATCTGCACCTCGACAAAGCCTTTTATTTTAAGGGCGAAGACTGTTGGTACAAGGCATATGTTGTCGGATCTGATTTGCATGCGACAAATATCTCAAACGTCCTATACGTGGATTGGATCGATGCTTCAGGAAACATTGTCAACCATAAACGGTTGAAAATCGAAAACGGTGCAGCAGCAGGCGACTTTGCCATCGACACCATGCTCCAGGCTGGGACCTACACTGTGAGGTCATATACAAACTGGATGAGGAATGAGGATCCAAGACTTTTCTTCTCCAGGCAGATTCAAATATTTGATCCAGCTGCAACAACAAACGGGCTAACTAATGCCTTGACTCGCTCCCCTATTGACCTTCAGTTTTTTCCAGAAGGCGGGACACTCGTTGCAGGAATCAAGTCAGAGGTTGCGTACAAGGCGATAGATGCTAACGGTAGGGGTATTGACGTGAGTGGCAATATTATAGATGAACGCAACAAATTGGTTACAACCTTTAAGTCATCGCATAAAGGCATGGGTTCCTTTCCTCTCATCGCCGATTTGAATAAGTCATTTCGTGCAGTACTAGAAAGTGGTGAAGTGTATCGGCTGCCTACCCCCACAGCGGATGGTATTACGTTGGCCGCCTCGAATATGGATCCCAATAAAATTCTCGTAAGAATTCAAAGAAGCAACACTACCGACGAAGTCGTATATCTAATCGGGCAATCGCGTGGGTCTGTTTGCTATGCGCAGCCAATAACTCTGGATCACAACATCAAGGAAGTTGCTATTTTAAAAAAGGAAATACCTGAAGGCCTTTTGCAACTTACTCTTTTCAACAGTGTTGGAATCCCGCAGTGTGAACGTATGATGTTCATCAAGAAACAGGAGGACATGGTTGTAACCATTAACAGCGACAATGAGGAATATAGTCCCCGGGATTCTATCATATTTACCATTAGCGTTAATGATCACCAACAAAACCCAGTACAAAGTTCTTTATCGCTGTCAATAACCGACGCAGATCTTAACAATGTAGTTACCAACTCAGAAAATATCTATACGCGACTACTCCTTCAGTCGGATCTCAAGGGACATGTTGACGATCCAGGATGGTACTTTCAATCGCTGACGGTTGGGCGAACATACGCGCTAGACCTTGTGATGCTTACACATGGCTGGTCAAGATACAATTGGGAAAAAATCTTAAATCCCAATGACAACGTTCAATTCCCGCCGGAAAAAGGTATCACACTGAGGGGGAATATCCTGACACACAATAACCCCGTCGCTAACGCGCCCTTCATTTTTATGATACCGGCGTTAGAACATAATAACGTTAACATTTATGAAACCGATTCCCTCGGATATTTTGAAATCCCTGATCTCGATGTTCCAGACACGACGATGGTGTCCTGGCGAGTGATGAAGAGGAAGGGTTCATATGTAAATCCTAAAATTAAACTGACCGAAGCCGAAGACATCCCCGACATAGAGATCAGAAGTCAGAATCAAATCCCCAGCGCCAGTGTAAGTAAGTTACTTGAAAAAACCCTTGCCCGCTTTAATCAGACCGGCGCGTGGAAGTTTGGCAGTTCAAGAATGCTTGACGAGATAGTTGTAAAAGCAAAGCGCATCAATGTGGCCAGCGTTGGACGAAATGTGGAAGTAGTTAAACCGACGCCGGCTGACCTTTTGGCCGTTACATCAGAATTTGTTAACCGGTATGCTCCAGGTATTATGTCAGCCAAACTCGTGAGAGTCAGTGAAGACCAGGAAATCTGGACGTTGCCTTCGGGCGGCAGAATAAATATCAGCATTGACGGTTATATGGGAAATGAAGTAGCACGTACAGCGATAAATCCATACCTATTATTGAACACGATCAGGGCAGATCAGGTTGAAGATCTTTTGGTATCAGGTGACCCACACAATGGATATTTTATTGCGATAACTACAAAAGACCCGTCAAAGCTGGAAGCAGTCGGCACGATCAAACAGACTGTCCGCGGGTATGATATAGCACGTGAGTTTTATCATCCAAGGTATGGTCCATTAGATGCTTCAACCCCTGGCCCAGACAATCGGATAACGCTGTATTGGAATCCCAATCTTCAAACAGACAAGAACGGCACGGCTATCGTAAAATTTTATAATAACGACGCAACACAAAAATTAAATGTGGTTGTAGAGGGTATTGTCGATGGAAATGTTATTTATAGTACCCGGATTATTGGCGATGCAGATTGAAAATATGATTATCCATCGGACGTTGGACAAGGAACTAAATGCTGCCAATAGCCGCAACATTTCTCGTATTTGATATAAACATTGACGGCTCTTAAAGTGTTACTTTTTCTTAGTAACAAGAAATCAAAACAAGAAATTTTAAAAAATGGGCGTAGTCGACCCTCAATGATGTCGCTTTCACACCGCTTAAATATTTCCTTTTCATAATAGTTTTGTCAAAATAAAATTCAGCGTTATGAAAAAAATAACACCACATCTCTGGTTTGATACAGAAGCAAAAGAGGCGTCCCAGTTTTATGCTTCGATATTTCCTGATTCCAAAATTGTCAACACTACAGTACTCCACGACACTCCGTCGGGTGACTGTGATGTTGTCTCCTTTGAACTCTGGGGACAAAAATTCATGTCCATCAGTGCAGGTCCGTTGTTTAACTTTAATCCCTCGGTATCCTTCATTGTAAATTTCGATCCGCTATTTTTCAAAAACACGTCATCACCAGAAAAGGAGGCGAGAAAAAATATAGACCGCGTTTGGGAGAAGTTGTCCGAGGGCGGCACTGTGCTGATGCCTATTGATAAGTATCCTTTCAGTGAGCGATACGGATGGATTCAGGACAAATATGGTTTATCTTGGCAATTGATGCTTACCAATCCTGAAGGAGATCCGCGGCCGTCGATAATTCCGTCTATTATGTTTGTAGGTGACAATGTTGGCCGCGCAGAAGACGCCATCAAGTTTTACGTTTCAGTATTTAAGAATTCGAAAATGGGTGAGATACATCGCTACGGTCCAAATCAAGAACCAGACAAAGAGGGAACGATCATGTTTGCCGACTTTAAGTTAGAGAGTTGCTGGTTTGCAGCCATGGATAGCGCGCGCGAGCATAAATTCAACTTCAATGAAGCAATCTCTTTTATGGTACACTGCGACACGCAAAAAGAAATTGATTTCTACTGGGAAAAACTTTCCGCAATTCCTGAAGCTGAACAATGTGGCTGGCTTAAGGATAAATATGGTCTTTCCTGGCAGATCGTCCCTTCCGAAATGGATCAAATGATGAACGATAAGGATCCGGAGCGTATATCACGGGTAACGCACGCGTTTCTTCAAATGAAGAAATTTGACATTGCAGAATTAGAAAGGGCGTATCAAGGGGTATAAGAGAAGTCTTGAGGTCTTTTGTATTACAACCAAAACTAAATCGGCCTGCCCAGCGCGCCGGCACAGAAAATAATTTTCAAATCAATTTCTTAGAGTTGGGTGTCGCACAAATTCCTTTTTCCCAACTTTTGGTCCCGATAACTATCGGGAAGTAACATAATTTTATCTCCGGCCATGGCAGTTCCAAAAAGGAACGCGGAGCCCTTGAAGAATGGATCAAAAAAAGAAAATGCTGACGTCAGTATTTAATAAGCAACTGCGCACACGATCGTGTGAGGTTTTTTATTTTCTTTTTGTCTTGACACAAAAAGAAAGAAAAAGGTCAAGAGCCAAAATATGCTGCCCGCCCGCATGCCGGGCCACCCCCGCATTTGGCTCTGGCCATCGCGCCGGCAGAGAAAATGATTTGTGCATTACTTTATTAAAGCTTGCAGATGCACACGTTTGTCTTTAGCTTTTGGTCCCGATAACTGTCGGAAAGCAACTTATTTTGTCATTGGCAGGCATGTGCGCCTCCCAAAGGAAGCACATGCAAGTAGGTAGGGGCAAAATTCCGTTGCGCGTGCCTGCTAAAGGTAGCCGCAGGCAGGTTCCAAAAAGCGCATCCGCCAACTGGCGGATGTGGAGCACAAAAGAGTGGATTATCACTGGAGAATTAGTCGGCAGAGTACGCGATCGTCAATAAGTCTAAAGGAAATTTCAATCCTTAGCTGTCGTTTTATCCATCGTTTCCCGCAACTTTCTTATTTCAAATGCTACCTTATAGCCCTCCAGTCGACGAGGAATTGTTCTACTCATCAATTCCTTGACGATCATCCTTTTCAATTTCAATTTCAATAAATTTCGATGTTGGTGTATGACTCTTATCCGCTACAGAGTTGAGCGGCACCAAAACATTGGCTTCAGGAAAATAAGCAGCTGCACACCCTTCTGGAATATTGTACGGAATAGCTTTAAATCCTTTTGCCATCCTGCGGATACCATCTGATGCGAGGCTGAAGATGTTCAGGACGTCTCCGCTTTCAATATTTTTCTTTCTCATATCCGACTCATTCAAGAAAATAACTTTCCGCTCTCCTTTTACTCCACGATAGCGGTCGTCCATTCCATAAATGGTAGTGTTGTACTGATCATGAGAGCGGATGGTCATTAATCTTAGTTGACCTGGCTTCCTAGAAAGCATCGGCAACGGTGCCGTTATAAAATTAGCCTTGCCAGTGAATGTATTCCATCTTTTTTCACGGGCTGCATTTCCCAGATAAAATCCTCCTGGCTGTTTTAGTCGTTCGTTAAAGTTTTCGAAGGCAGGAAGCACTTTTTCAATTTTGTCGCGGATACGATCATAATCGCTCACCAATCCTGCCCAATCTATTTTTGTATTTGGTAAACAGGCAATGGCCATGCACGCGACAATAGAAGGTTCGGACAATAAATATTCGGACGCAGGCTTGTTAATTCCTTCTGACGTATGCACCATCGACATGGAATCTTCTACTGTAACCTTTTGAGGAACTTTATTTTGAAGATCAATTTCTGTTCTTCCTAAGCACGGAAGGATAAATGCTTGATGTCCAGTTACTAGATGACTTCTGTTAAGTTTCGTGCTAATGTAAGCCGTAAGCTCGCATTTCTTAATAGCATCTTCGGTAAACGATGTGTCTGGAGTAGCCGAGACGAAATTTCCACCCATCCCGATAAATACTTTTACTTTATGGGCATTCATCGCACGGATCGCATCCACTGTATTGTAACCGCGCTGTCGCGGAGCGACAATATCAAATACATTTTCTAGAGCCTCTAAGAAAGACTCTGATGGATTTTCAACAATACCCATCGTGCGATCACCTTGCACATTGCTATGCCCGCGCACGGGACACAGCCCTGCGCCTGGCTTACCAATATTTCCTTTTAATAAAAGTAAGTTCACAATTTGCTGAATGGTGATAACGGCATGCTTGCTCTGTGTAAGTCCCATTGCCCAACACACAATCGTTTTAGAAGAACGCAGATAAACCTCAGCTGCCTCTACAATTTGTTCTTGCGTCAATCCGGATTGTTGGACAATGTCCTCCCATAGGGTTTGCGCTATATCCGCCTTTAGTTCGTCAACGCCAACAGTATGCGCACTAATAAAATCTTGATCCAACTGGTAACGATTTTTTTTAGATGCTTCGAATATAGCTTTCAATAATCCTTTTAATACAGCAAAGTCCCCTCCTACTAAGGGTTGATAATAATGTGTGGATATAGCACTGCCTTTATTTAACAATGTCTCCACTATGTGCTGTGGATGGATAAAACTTTCAAGACCTCTTTCTCTTAGAGGATTGAAGGATAAAATCTGACACCCTCTTTTCCGCGCACGTTCTAACACAGTAAGCATGCGGGGATGGTTAGTGCCGGGGTTTTGTCCGAAAATAAAAATAGCTTCAGCTTCTTCAAAATCATCTAACGATACAGTACCCTTCCCAACGCCTACTGCTTCGGTCATGGCAACCCCTGAGGATTCATGACACATGTTGGAGCAGTCAGGGAAATTGTTAGTACCAAGTTCTCTTCCAAAAAGCTGGTAGAGAAAAGCTGCTTCATTACTTGTGCGTCCGGAAGTATAAAATACGGCCTCATTCGGATGCTCCATCCTCTGAATTTCTTGACCAATGGTATAAAATGCTTTCTCCCAAGTTATTGGCTCATATTTATCGGTTTTCGGATTGTAGCGCATGGGTTCTGTGAGACGCCCCTGTTGCTCAAGCCAGTATCCGTCTTTTTGCAGTAAGTCTGCAACGGTGTATTTTTCAAAAAATTCCTTTGTTATTCTTTTGCCGGTAGTTTCGGCGGCGATGGCCTTTACACCGTTTTCGCAAAACTCCGTGATGGAATAATTTTTTGGATCCGGCCAGGCACATCCCGGACAATCAAAACCTCCTGGCTTATTCATTCTTAGCAACGCCTTAACACCAGGTTTCATCGCACGCTCGTGTAAAATATGTTTTAGGCTCGATGCCAACGCTTCAAGACCTGCTGCAGGGCCGGGATGGGAAGATCTGTTTGATTTCATGCCTTTGCTTCATAAAGCCCTGCACTTTGCAATGATCTTGATGAAATTACACGCTGTTGATTTGTGTAAACCGTGGCTCTGTTTTCCCTGCAAAAGGCAATGAGCGTAATGCCTTTTTCATTGCATACCTCCACTGCCATTGACGAGGGTGCCGATACGGCCAACAAAAATGGAATGTTTGCCATCGCACATTTTGAAACTATTTCGTAAGAGACTCTCCCGCTTACAGCAAGTATGTCTGCCTTCGCGAGGGTGCTGGAAAGAAATAATTCTCCAATGGTTTTATCCACCGCGTTATGCCTGCCAATATCTTCCTGCACGGATTGCATCGTGCCATCCATTTTAAATACGGCAGCGCTATGTGTACCTCCTGTCTCATCAAATGTTGATTGATGTGAACGCATTTCCTGCAATAACTCCGGAGCGCGGGTAATGTCCAACTTTTCTCTAGTCTCCAGGGACTGACTCTTGTGATAAATGTCATAAATTTCTGTTTTGCCACAGACGCCGCACGAGGCGCTTGAAGCAATGGACCGGTTCCATAAATTTTTTCCTTCCAATGCTTCAGTATGCACATTTACATTTACCGAAAGTACTTGCTTATTTTGTTTATCGCTTTCTTCTGTGATACTAATAATGTCGGACGTTTTTCGCAGAATACCTTCCGTGTATAATAAACCGACAGCAAGTTCAACGTTATTGGATGGCGAACACATAGTGATGGAATAGGCCCTTCCGTTTACTTTTATCTGAAGCGCACTCTCCCGGGCCAACGTCTCAAAGGTTTTTTCAGGAAGCCCGTTGATGTATTTTGTAGCAGTTGTCATTTTTTAAAAAATCCCAGGCTTCAATCTAAATCATCTGGTAATGAATAAGGACGAAGTCTGAGACATTTGTTAGGATTAAAAATTGAGAAAACGCCGCAAGCCCAAACAGCTATGCTGCGACCATGCCATGCGGATCCAGCACAAATTTCTTCGCAGCACCTTTATCAAAATCCTTGTAACCTTTAGGTGCGTCGTCCAGGCTTATGACATCAACATTAACTGCCTTTGCGATTTGTATTTTGTCATACAAAATGGCTTGCATCAATTGCCGATGGTACTTCATGACAGGACACTGACCAGTAAAGAATGAGTGCGACTTCGCCCAGCCCAATCCTATTCTGATCTGAAGCATTCCAATTTTTGCAGCGTCATCAACAGCGCCTGGATCACCGGTAACATATAAACCCGGAATACCGATGGCACCGCCAGCCCGGGTTACATCCATGACAGAATTCAATACGGTTGCAGGATGTTCGTGTCCGCAATTGTGACCGTGACCCCGTGCTTCAAATCCAACGCAGTCAATGGCGGCGTCCACTTCAGGCACTCCGATAATGTCTGCAATCTGATCGGGGAGCAGGGCATCTTTTCGGAGATCAATTACTTCACAACCAAAGCTTTTGGCTTGGGCTAATCTTTCCGGAATCATGTCGCCGACAATAACGCAAGCTGCTCCCAATAAATGGCAGGACGCAGCACATGCTAGTCCAACGGGACCGGCACCAGCTACATATACAATCGAACCGGGACCTACTCCAGCAGTAACAGCACCATGGTAGCCAGTGGGGAATATGTCAGATAAAAGGGTTAAGTCCTTGATCTTTGCAAATGCCTGATCTTTGTCCGGAAATTTCAACAGATTAAAATCAGCGTAGGGCACCATTACATACTCGGCCTGGCCTCCAACCCAACCACCCATATCCACATAACCATAAGCAGCCCCAGGACGTGCAGGGTTAACGGCAAGGCAGATGCCTGTTTTACCTTCTTTACAATTTCTACACCTGCCGCAAGCAATGTTAAAAGGAACAGAAACAAGATCACCCATGCGTATAAATTCTACATCTCTACCAACCTCAATTACCTCTCCTGTAATTTCGTGTCCTAATATCAAGCCCGTCGGAGCGGTAGTCCTCCCTCTTACCATGTGCTGATCGCTTCCGCAGATATTGGTCGATACTACTTTCAGGATAACACCATGATCGCACTTGCGCGACCCCAAGCTCAGCTTTGGGTAATCAATATTTTGCACTTCCACCACACCTGGTTTAACGTACGCAACACCTCTGTTTTGTGCCATAAATTTTAGCGTTAAAGTTTATATTTTGAACCTGAAATCAGATTTTGGTGCGCCCGGAATACTAATTCGTATGCCGAGCAAATTCTTTTGGTTACCCTGTTGTATTTACTATCCCGGACTTTGCATTAGAAAGATAGAAAGGCCTGTTTTTTTGTCAGACGATACTAAACAAACCGTACATTAAAAGCTCTATGCGAAGTAAACTCTTTGCGAAATCTCGATGAATAATAAGCTATAAAACTGAACCCTTCAATTGAATTTCATTGGAACGGCTCCTATGCACTAATTATATCCCCAAAGATACGGTACGGAAGTTTTAAATATGCCTATTGGGACTATAAACATTGATTTAAAGGGCTTACCATTTGAGATACTACTGGCCGAGGTCTTTGTCAAGGTTTAGAAGGGTATAAATGGTTCTAAATTCGACCAAAAAAATCTGTTATTAAAAAAAATACGTTCTGGCCAAGAAATCGCGGTTCGCTCGAGCTCCAAGAAACTCGGGTGCTATTTTATTCGTGGTTTTTGTCTCGCAGGTAACAAGATTTATTTTCGTCCTGGATTAATAAAGATCTCACTTTTTGTCGTCTATAATTTGTTATTGTGTGGAAATAAATTTGTCAATAGAATGCTTAGTGTAAAGAACACGTTCACAAGGCATACGTATTGCCCCGTCAACCACAGAAGAGCCCGCACATTCTCAACCAGCCCGACGAGCGTTACCGAAGATATCGGCCAGAACTTGAATCACTAAGTTCATTCGGTCATGTTTAACCTGCAAAGTAGGCGGTACGATTTGCAATGCATAAAAAAGCAATGTGAATAACAAATAAATGTCGAATATTGCGGCTTAAACTACAACAAAATGAAAGTCCGTTCCCTTTATATCCTTTTCAGCGCCTTGTACATTATCGCACTCTGCTCGTCATGTTCCCAAGGAACTCCCCCCTCTGAAGCCGAATCATCGGGTGATACGACTGCAACTCAACCGACGGCTCAAACGCTTTACGATGGATTAAAGAACCCGTGGGGTATGGTGTGGCTTCCGGATGGCAGAATGCTGGTGACAGAAAGGGCCGGTGAAATATTGGTTTTCAAAGACGATAAGTATACCGGAGAAAAATTAACGGGCGTTCCTGCCGTGTTCGCTAAAGGTCAGGGCGGACTGTTAGACATTACGTTGCATCCTGATTATAAAACTAACCAATGGATATACATTGCATATTCAAAGCCTGTTGAAGGCGGTGCCACAACAGCTATCTCCAGATTTAAGCTGAACGGAAACCAGATAACAGAACTTCAGGAGCTGTTTACCGCGAAGCCATATATTCCCGCAGACTATCACTTTGGGAGCCGAATCGTTTTTGATAAAAATAACTTCATGTTTTTCAGCGCTGGTGAAAGGGGAACACAGCCAAAAGTTCAGGAGCTGAACAACGACCATGGAAAGATCCACCGCCTATACGATGATGGACGCGTACCAGAAGACAACCCGTTTGTAAAACAGAAGGGTGCAAATGGTTCAATTTGGAGCTATGGTCACCGCAACCCCCAAGGTATGGTATATGATAAAGCGACAGACAGGCTTTGGGCTGCTGAACACGGTCCAAAAGGCGGTGATGAATTGAACCTCATAGAAAAAGGTAAAAATTACGGCTGGCCTAAAACGTGTTACGGTATTAACTACGATGGTACTATTCTAACGGAGTTCAAGGAATTGCCAGGTATACAGAATCCGGCGCGTTATTGGGTGCCCTCTATTGCCCCCTGTGGAATCACCATAGTAACAAGCGACAAGTATCCGAGCTGGAAAGGCAACATCCTGGTCAGCGCACTTGCGTTTAAACATATAGCACGAGTTGAGCTGAAGGATACATCGTATGTGAAGGAAGAAAAACTGCTCCAGGATATGGGCAGGTTCCGCGATGTTAGAGAAAGTCCTGATGGATTTATTTACGCCATTACAGAAGGACCAGGCCTTCTAGTGAAGCTCAACGCTGAAAAAT
>JAICGJ010000171.1 GCA_025923195.1 Chryseolinea sp. | reverse complement strand
GCTTTGGCCGTAAGGATCATCGCCTGGCCTGCGCGCGGCCCTGCTCCCCATCGCACCCAATCTGTCACGTATTTGACTTCGCTTTGCTCCGGCCTCGTATTTCGCACAATCGAATTTACAATATCAATGAGATCGCTGTTGACATGTACTTCACGGACAAATTTCTGGGCCTGCAGAATCTTGTTCCCGTCGATCGCCTTTTCAACAGCTGGAGTATTTATACCTGTAGTGGTCTCCAATATCCTGCGCTCTTCTGCTGCTGACGGATAGCAGATTTTAATATACAAGAGAAAGCGGTCAAGTTGTGCTTCTGGTAACGGAAATGTACCCGCCTGTTCTATGGGATTTTGCGTCGCCAGAATAAAGAACGGCTTATCTAGCGTATACGTTGTGCCAGCATAGGTTACGGCGAATTCCTGCATAGCTTCCAGCAGTGCAGACTGCGTCTTGGGCGAGGTCCGATTAATTTCATCGGCCAAAATGATGTTCGAGAAAACGGGACCATGGTTAAATTTGAAGAAGCGCTTGCCTGTGGTGTGATCTTCCTCCAATATTTCAGTGCCGATGATATCTGAGGGCATCAGATCGGGAGTGAACTGGATTCTTTTGAATTTAAGATCAATGGCTTCAGCCATAGTTCGAATCATCAACGTCTTCGCGAGTCCTGGCACGCCTTCCAGTAATGCATGCCCTCCAGCAAGAAACGTTATTAACAATTGATCGACCGTTTCCTCCTGACCTATTATTACCTTCTTTATTTCTTTTTTCAAAGCATGCAGCTTCGAAATAATGTCTTCTACATTTTGTGCTGTCGTTTGTAAAGCAGGTTGCCTATAGTCCATGGTTCATTGTAGTTAAGTCAAACATTTTCGACAAGCTGGAGTCGGCAGTTGAACTTGTTCACTTAATGCCCCGTTTTGTTAGATTAATGCGGGTGAATTATCGTGTAATTTATCAAAACCTGTACAATTACAGCCCGGGATTATGACCAGCGGAGAAAAAAGTCCCGAGCAGTCCATTGCGGGTGTCGCACATTTTGTACCGACCTGGCATTGCAGCTGTAGTTCTAACGAAAATGACGTGAGTCTCCGCCACGAATAATCATCGACCATGAAGACTAAACAGTAATTCTCCGGTTTCTGGACAAGGTTTCCCAGTACTTAACCACCAAATGATTTTCAACCACTGCAGGGTGATCGTGTAGCGCGACAGTAGGGCAGACGTGATAGGGGACACCGTAAAGAACGTCACCAACGCGAAACTTGGCGCCGTCGTCGACAGTTAGCACCATATGCTCTTCGCTGTGACCCGTGGGAATAAGATTGGCGGCATTCAGGAATGAAATACGTTGCGGCAAAGGGTTCTCTGATGCGATGGCTTTGTGACCTAAATCGATACAAATAACATTGTCAGCAGGTTTAGATATAATCCTGGTAACCACGATGGCAGCCGTCAAGTAATGTTGCTCAGGAAGAATTTGCTCGTAACCTTTGTCCCAGTACACAACGGTACCTGGGGAACATTCGATTTCTTTCCGCTTTGAGTGTATGGAGAAAGTGGGTGATCCCCCTGCAATAATTGTCAGCTTTTTATTTTCGGTAGATTGAATTTCGTGCTGTACGGATAAAATTTTTGCAAAGGCCTCATCGCATCTTTTCTTGCGAAGGTTAAAATCACTATCGCGAATATGCCCATCATAGGCGTGGAGTCCGATTACCTCTATGCTTCGAAGTGTTTTGCAGTGTCTGAATAGCCGCAATGCTTTTTCAGGGACAATCCCGGTCCTGTTCATGCCAACATTAAGGTCGATGTAGACGGGAATGGCGTATCCACTTGGCGCGAATCTGTGTGAAAGGTCGGAGGCGGTTTCCTCATTGTCAATGAGGCAGGAGAACCTTGTTCCGGGATATTTATCCATTAAATCTAAAAGACGTTTGGACTTTGGCCCGACCGGCTGATATGCAAGAAGTACATCTTTCGCGTCAACAAGCGCCAACATTTCCGCCTCGGCGATAGTGGCGCATTTAAACTTATTTATCCCGGCTTCCTGCATTAGCCTTGTAACTTCGGATGATTTGTGCGTCTTAATGTGTGGTCTGAGCCGGGTTACGTCATCAATACTTTCAATGAGTGTCTGAATGTTTTTTTTTACCCGATCGATATAAATAACCAGTGCCGGCGTGTCGAGTACGTCACTATTGGTTATTTCATACCACGCCAGGTCCGACATATTAACTAAATCACGATTATGAGGGTGTTCTCAATTCAAATATAGCCTCAATTTCGACCGGAATGTTGTCAGGCAGTGATCCCATACCTACAGCACTGCGCACACCCACCCCGTTGTCGTCGCCCCATACGGAAGCAAATAGCTCGCTACAGCCGTTTACAATATAGGGATGTCGCTCAAAGTCGGGGACGCAGTTTACCATTCCCAGCACCTTCACTACCCGCTTTATTTTATTCAAGCTCCCGAGGTTCTGTTTTAGCGTCGCAAGAATTGCCAGTCCGACCTGTCGAGCTGCAATTTTCCCTTCTTCCATGGTCAAATCTTTTCCAATCCGGCCGATGATCAACGATCCATCTTCCTTCGTGGTGCCATGTCCGGATACGTAAGCCAAATTACCGAGCACGAGGAAAGGTTTATACACTCCCTTTGGAGTGGGCGCTGGAGGAAGCTTCAGTCCCAATTTTTCAAATTGTTGGTCTGGTGTGATCTGCATATTTACTACTTTCTATTACATACTAAGAAACAAAAATATCCAGTATCATAACACCAATAATACCGGCAATGGCTACAATGGTTTCCATCAGTGACCATGACCGGATCGTGTCCTTGATACTAATATTGAAATATTCTTTAAAAAGCCAAAACCCGGAATCATTCACGTGCGAAAACATCAAACTGCCCGCCCCAACGGCAAGGACCATGAGGTTAGGATCAACGCCGGGTTGACTCAGAAGCGGCAGCACGATACCCGCGGCTGTTAATCCAGCAACGGTGGCAGATCCAACACACACACGGATAACGCAGGCAATTGTCCATCCTAGAATGAGGGGATGAACATCGAGGCCATTCAGAAGTGTCGCAATTTCATCGCTGACACCGCTGTCGACTAATATCTGTTTCAGCGAGCCGGCACCACCCATAATCAACAACAGAATGGTTATGTCTTTAACGGCATCTACATAGATGTCCATGATACGTTTCATTTTCATGCCCATTCTCAAGCCCAGCGTATACGTTGCCACTGCCAGGGAAAGTATCATGACGACAGCAGGGTCGCTTAAAAACAATATGAGCGTCCTGACAAAGTCATTTTCAATAACTACCATGGTGAGGACAGTAGTGAGGCCCAGCAGGATAACGGGAAGTAAAGATGAAAAAATGCTTATGCCAAGACCGGGAAGTTGCTCGTCTGGTAAATCAACAGACTTAAAGGTGGACAGCATCGGCGCCTTTATTTTTTTTAATGCCTTGGCGAAAATAGGACCAGCAACAATAGATGTTGGGAATCCAATGATAATTCCGTAGAATAACGTAGTACCCATGTCGGCATTAAATTGGGCCACCAGTGCTGTTGGTGAAGGGTGCGGAGGTAAGAACCCGTGTGTTACGGAAAGGGCAGCCAGCATGGGCACGCCGATATAAATGACGGGTAGTTTGTAGCGTTGCGCCACTGAAAAGATCAGGGGGATAACCAAGACAAATCCCACGTTGTAAAACAACGGTATGCCTATGATAAAGCCGGTTATTAATAGCGCCCACTGAATTCGGCTCGCACCAAACAAATTCATCATACCCCCTGCTATTCGCTGCGCGGCACCACTATCAGCTGCAAGTTTTCCAAGCATTGCTCCTGCAACGACGACGATAATCAAAGACCCGAGCATGTCGCCCATTCCTTTTTGTACCGAGCCAATGATCTTGACTGGCTCAATACCTAGTAAAAACCCGGCCAGTATAGAAACCAGTAAAAAGGCGAGAAAGGCGTTGATCTTGAAATATGTTATCAGCAGAACCAGTATCGCAATGCAAATGAAGATGAGTAGCAATGACATGAATCAGGAGGTTGGTTGAGGGAGGTATTGAAAATACGTATAGTGAAAAACTATTTATCAATAGTCCTAAAATTTATCGGGAACCTGAATAATTCGCACAACAATCTCATGAGGGTCGCCGTCCTTATCAAGGAGGCTAAATCTAACCATAGGGTTATCTCTCTTCACATGACTCTCAACATGTATAATCTGATTATTCTCCAGGTGCTTTTCCAAATCCTTTTGCAGGACGTATAAAGCATTTGCAAAGTGGACTTCTAGTGAGCTCGGGTTGTAAGATGCGGTCTTCATTGGTTATGATTACGAGTTGTGTTGAGTTTGAAGGTTCGAGTTCACGCATTTACAACCCGAACGAACTTTAAACTGCATTACCACCGTATAAGCGCAGAAGCCCAAGTGAAGCCACTGCCAAAGGCGGCTAAACAAATTAAGTCATTTTCTTTGATTTTCCCTTCAGCCCAGGCTTCGCTTAATGCAATGGGTATCGATGCTGCGGTAGTATTTCCATAACGCATAATGTTATTATACACCTGACAATCTGATAGTCCAAGCTTACCCTGGATATATTGGCTTATGCGAAGATTAGCCTGGTGAGGCACAAGCAGTGAGATATCTTCTGTTTTCAGAGAATTGGCATTCAGAGCTTCTTCAATCACTTCCGTGAAACGTACGACCGCGTGTTTAAAAACTTGATTCCCGTTCATGACAACTTTGTAGGTGGATGTATCGAGTATTTGATCTGGCTGTCGCTCTTCGTGAGGTCGACTGCTACCAGGATCCTTTACATAAAGCTCTTCGGCAAAGCGTCCGTCGGAGTGCAAATGGGTTGAAAGGATGCCAGGCTTCGCGGAAGCCTGAAGGATGCAAGCACCCGCGCCATCGCCGAATATCACTGCCGTGTTCCTGCCACGCGTTGTAATGTCAAGGGCAGTTGACTGTATCTCAGCGCCCACGACGAGAATCGTCTTGAACTTACCCGTTTTAATGAATTGATCTGCCACGGATAAAGCGTAGATGAAACCTGAACAGGCGTTGCGTATGTCAAGAGCAGCAATAGTTCCATCGAGTCCTAACTCCCTTTGAAGCAGAACTCCTGATCCTGGAAAAAAATAGTCAGGAGTGATAGTTGCAAAAACGATGAAGTCGATATCCTTTTCCGAGAGATTGGCTCGTTGCAACGCAATTCGTGACGCCTTCGCAGCCATGTTGGCTACTGTATCCTCGGCAGGATTCATCCACCTTCTCTCATGAATACCCGTTCGCTCTACGATCCAGTCATTGCTTGTTTCCATCCTTGAAGAGAGGTAATCATTGGTGATTACCGTGTCAGGCACGTGATGACCTAATCCGACGATTTTAGAATGGAGCATGCGAAAAACTTAGCAGGTAAGATTCAGGAAACGAAGGTAAACGAAATTCATCGGTATTTATATGACAACATTCACGATTCTGCCTGTCACTACGATAACTTTTTTTGGCGTTTTTCCATCAGTCCATTTTTGGACTATATCAGAGGCAAGGACGAGTTTTTCAACGTCCTCTTTTGGCATATCCAGCGCAAAATTCATCTTCGCCCGCACTTTTCCGTTGATCGATATAGGGTATTCAAATGATGTTTCTTCCAGATAAGCCTCGTTGTATTGAGGAAATGTTGCATCGAATATCGTATCATTATGGCCTAATTTTTCCCAAAGCTCCTCGCCAATGTGCGGGGCGTAAGGTGCAAGAGCTATCACGAGCGGTTCGAGGATCGCCCGCTTATTACACTTCAGCGAAGTCAACTCGTTGCTGCAAATCATAAGTTCGCTTACCGTTGTATTAAAAGAATAGTGATCAATGTCATATTCAACTTTTTTCAAAGCCTTGTGAAGTGCTTTTAGTTCTGCTGGCGTGGGTTCATCCTCGGTAACATTGAGTTCACCACCGGCATTGTGGAAGAGATTCCAAATGCGTCTTAAAAACTTAAAGACCCCATCAATCCCATTTGTGTTCCAGGGCTTTGAGACTTCCAATGGACCTAGAAACATTTCATACATCCGCAGTGTATCGGCACCGTAGTTTTCGATAATTTCATCCGGGTTAACTACATTAAAGTAGGACTTGCTCATTTTTTCGATAGCAGAACCACAGATGTATTTACCGTTCTCCAGTATAAATTCCGCGTCCTTAAAATCCGGTTTCCAATGTATAAAAGCCTTTGTATCAAGTTCCAACCCCATAACTATACTCACATCTACACGCAAGGGATCTGTTTCATATTGATCTTTGAGTCCCGCGGACACGAATTTATTGGTTCCCCGCACGCGGTAAACAAATCGCGAGTCGCCGGTAATTTTGCCTTGATTAATGAGCTTCTTAAAGGGCTCATCAAAATTGAGATAGCCCAGATCGTGTAAAATTTTTATCCACAATCTGGAATACAACAAGTGGGCTACTGCATGTTCCGAACCTCCAATATAGACATCCACTTGATTCCAGTAATCCAGGGCTTTTCTTCCAGCAAATTCGTGTTGGTTGTGTGGGTCTGCGTAGCGAAGAAAGTACCAAGCTGCCCCGGCGTGTGTCGGCATGGTGTTGGTATCTCTCTTTTTACCTTCCGCAAAAAATACCCACTCAGTCAAGTTCGCGAGAGGCCCCTCACCGTTTCCTGAAGACTTGAAGTTGTTCGACTGTGGAAGCTCTAAGGGCAGTTCGCTCTCCTTCATGGCATAGGGAATGTCATTTTGGTAAACAACCGGGAATGGCTCACCCCAATACCGCTGACGGCTCCAACCCGCGTCCCGCATTTTATAGTTGACCTGTCGCTTGCCGAGACCGATCTCTTCGAGCTTGTTTACAACAACGTCAATAGCCTTGTGCATAACCAGACCGTTGAGGAAATCGGAGTTTTGCAGGATCGCGTCCTTCGTTGGGTTAGCTTCTTTCCCATCGTAATGGGATCCAATGATGTTCGTAATCGACAGATTGAAATGTTTTGCAAATTTATGATCGCGTTCATCGCCACACGGCACGGCCATGATCGCGCCCGTGCCATATCCGGCTAAAACATACTCGCTGATCCATACAGGTACCTTCCTTCCATTCAATGGATTGATAGCATTCGCCCCTGTAAATGCCCCTGTGATTTTTTTTACGTCAGCCATTCGGTCAATTTCCGACCGGCTTTCTGCATACTTCAAATATTGCTCAACCTGCCCACGCTGCGCTTCACTGGTAATTTCATTTACCATCTCATGTTCGGGTGCTAAGACCATAAAGTCAACGCCGAAAATCGTGTCGGGTCTTGTGGTAAATACTACAAGATTTTTTCTACTACCATTTTCAGTTTCAATCTCAAACGTTATACGCGCCCCAACACTCTTTCCAATCCAGTTGCGTTGAATCTCCTTCATTGAGTCACTGTAATCAATCACCTCAAGTCCGCTCAGCAATCTCTCTGCATATTCGGTAATCCTGAGACTCCATTGACGCATCTGCCGGCGCACGACGGGGAATCCTCCTCGATAACTGACACCGTTGATAACTTCGTCATTAGCAAGCACGGTGCCCAATGCCTCGCACCAGTTAACGTCTGTGTATGCCAGATAGGCCAACCGGTATTGCATCAGCACTTCTGCCTTGCTTTTTTCATCAAACGTCTTCCATTCCTGCGCGGTGAATACCTCCTTATTTAGCCCAGGGAGGACGAATTTCACGTTCGGGAATGGATGATTAACATTTCCTTCGCTTTCAAAAATATTGATGAGCTTATTAATTCGTTCAGCCCGGGCAATCTTCCGGTTATACCAACTATCAAAGATCTGCAGGAAGATCCATTGGGTCCACTTGTAATATTTCGGATCACAGGTTTGAACTTCCCGGCTCCAGTCATAACAAAACCCAATTTTTGCAAGCTGGTCTTTGAAGTTATGAATATTCTGCGCTGTGGACACAGCCGGGTGGATTCCGTGATCAATAGCATACTGCTCAGCGGGCAATCCAAAGGCATCAAATCCCATTGGGTGCAACACATTAAAGCCCTTTAGCCTTTTGTATCGGGCTATTATGTCAGATGCGATATATCCTAACGGGTGGCCGACATGAAGACCGGCACCCGAAGGGTAAGGAAACATGTCCAAAACGTAGTACTTAGGCTTAGTTGACTGATTATCAACCTTATAAGTACCTCGTTTTTCCCACTCACCACGCCATTTTTCTTCAATGCGTCGAATCTCCTCTTTGCTATAGTCCGCCATGGATCAGCCCGTTTATTAGTTGGGTGCTTTTAAGCCAGCAAAAATAATAATCTATAGCATCTTTTTTCAGTTTCCGTTGCTGTGAGTGAAAATTAAGAATCGGTTTTCGACAACTCATCCTATCCAAAAAGCACTTCGGTAAAACGTTTTTAGAAACGTCCGCTACAGTCTGAATCTTTGACGTGTAATAGGCAGTAATAAAAAAATGAAAGCATTGGTGGCACTTGTGTTTACGATGTTCTTGGTTCGCTCCTTCGCTCAAACAAAAATCGAAGGAAGTGTAGCTGACGATGATGGCAATATCATTTCAGGTGCCAATGTTTTCCTAGCGGGTACCTATGACGGAGCTAGTACAAATGAAAATGGAGAATTTGAATTTGAGACAATGGAAATTGGAAAGAAAATGCTGGTCATAAGGTTTGTAGGCTATAAAGAATTTATTCGGCCCATGGAGCTTCTTGGTACAACGATCGCCATAGCGATCAATCTCGATGAGGAGATCAATGAACTGGAGGCTGTTGTTGTTGCCGCCGGTGCGTTTGCGGCAAGCGACGTCTCGCGAAGAACGGTTTTTCGTGCAGTAGATATCGCTACCACTGCCGGCGCAACTGCCGACATTGCAGGGGCACTAAATACCCTTCCGGGTACCCAGAAGGTTGCTGAGAGTGGAAGGCTATTTGTTCGTGGTGGCGATGGAAATGAAACGCGGACATTTATCGATGGCCTGGTCGTGCTGGATGCCTACGGTCCGTCCGCGCCAAATACGCCCTCAAGAGGCAGATTTCTTCCTTTCATGTTCGATGGAATTAGCTTCAGCACAGGAGGCTATTCGGCAGAGTACGGTCAGGCGCTTTCTTCGGCATTAGTATTAGACTCCAAAGATAAAGCGGAGTTGACGCGGACTGATTTTGGAATCCTGTCCGTAGGCGGCGATGCGGGCCATACCCATGTTTGGGATAAGGGTTCCGTTGCCGGAAAAATCCAATATACCAACCTCAGGCCATATGTCGAGCTAATCAACCAGGAAATTGATTGGGACAAAGCACCTGTTTCCATTGAAGGAAGCGGCGCCTTTAGGCACAAGGTTGGTCGCGATGGGCTTTTCAAATTCTACGGCAATTTTAGCCGCTCAAATTTTTCTCTGCACCAACATGATATTGACGATTACAACAACTCACAACTGTTTGATTTAACAAATAGTTACCAATACATCAACGGTTTCTACAAGAACCATATCAACGATGACTGGATGGTGAGGGGAGGTGTTTCTTATACCGGCCTGGCCACTGTAACAAGGACCAATGAAAATACGATACGGGAGTATCAGCGTGGCGTGCACTTCAAGACTGTTGCCGAAGGGTCAGTTTCTGATAATGTGGAGTTAAAAGCTGGTGGGGAAGCAACGGTAAGGTTTTATGATAAGATTATTGCCGGACAGGTTGCACCGGCAGCGTATTCATTTGAAGAAGTGATCCCTGCGGCGTTTGTCGAGGCCGATATGTATGTTAGTAATCACTTCGTTGTTCGAATCGGTGGACGGGCTGAGTTCAATAACCTGATAAGCAGAGTGAGCTTAGACCCTCGCGTCTCCCTTGCATTTAAACTAGGTGCCCAGGGGCAGGCCTCCTTTGCATACGGAAAATTCAGGCAGAGTCCGAACGACAAGTTCGTAATGATCAGGCCTGAGCTTGAAGCAGAAAAGGCAGACCACTATATCCTGAATTACCAATATGCTAAAGCCAATAGGACATTCAGGGTCGAAGCGTATTACAAGGGGTACCACGATCTTGTGAAATGGATTGATCATAATTTCGTTGACCTGAGAAGCAGTGGGTCCGGGCATGCGAAGGGAATTGAACTGTTCTGGCGCGACAATGCCTCTATAAAACATTTGGACTATTGGATCTCATATTCATTCCTAGATACCAAACGCGATTACCTGGACTTTCCGCACGAAGCAGCCCCTGCTTTTGCCTCAAAACACAATTTTTCGATCGTTGCAAAATATTTTGTTCGAACGATCAAGAGCCAGCTGGGATTTACGTATTCGTTTACATCTGGAAGACCCTATAACAATCCCAATGTCGAAGGGTTCCATGTGTTAACGACTCCCAACTATTCCGATCTCAGTTTTAACTGGAGTTATCTGCCATCAACTTCCATGATCATTTATTTCTCCTGCACAAACCTTTTGGGGAGAGACAATGTATTTGGTTTTGAATATAGTACTGTGCGTTCTCAAAATGGTGAATATAACGGCAGGGCAATACGTCAAGCAGCACCTAGATTTCTATTCCTGGGAATATTTATAACGCTCTCCAAAGACAAGTCGGTAAATCAACTCCCGAATTTGTAACCCTAAACAATACAAACAAAAAAAATTATTGGAAACTTAAAACAACTTACTATGAAAACGTCATTGATCATTTTACTACTCAACTTATCGGGATATTCAGGGGCCATGAGAGCCAATGATGATACTTATGCTGAAGCCATGAACAAGAGAATACAGACAGTTTATTCATCTCAGTCGATCCCGACGTTGCAGGATGCAGTCAATTCTCTGGAGCGAATCGGGTTAGCTGAGGAGACGAAATGGGAGCCGTATTACTATGCTGCTTTCGGTTACATCATGATGGCCAATCAGGAGCGTGAGAGTAACAAAAAAGATGCTTACCTTGATCAGGCATCGGCTACCATTAAGAAAGCAGCTGTCATCAAAGTGAATGACTCGGAAATCACGGCGCTCGAAGGATTTGTTCATATGATACGAGTTACCGTTGATCCCGCCTCGCGCGGGCAGCAGTATTCTGGTCTTGCTATGCAGACGTTCGGACGTGCAATTTCCCTGGATCCTGAAAATCCCCGCGCATTGGCGCTGCTGGCGCAAATGCAATACGGAACTGCACAATTTCTTGGATCGTCAACGGCGGAAGCTTGCTCCACGAATGAAGCGGCACTTCAAAAATTCGTTGCTTTCAAGTCAGAGAATCCACTGGCGCCCCGATGGGGACTTTCCATGGCTGAAGGAACAAGGGCTAAGTGCAAGTAATCGTATTCAATTCTCTGTTTGATTTTCGGCCTGGAGGTCCGTCGAAGGGTACTGGTCGAAAACTTCTAAATTCACTTAAATTTTTTCACAATGTCGACCCTAACAATTCTCATGCTATCATTTTCAGCCCTGTGGCTTCTGAATAAGTATGTTCTTCGCGGGCATTTTACAATTAGTACAATGGGAAGGGTTGCTATGGCGATCATGCTACTCTTCACCGGCGCGTCACATTTTTATAAGACAGCCAAGATGGTGCAAATGTTACCTTCATTTATGCATTACAAGACCGAGCTGATTTACGCAACTGGTATTTTTGAAATATTGGCCGGAGTGGGATTAATTTATCCACAAACTTCACCATGGGCCAGTTTTTCTTTAATAGTTTTTTTCATACTGGTGTTGCCTGCCAACATAAATGGCGCGCTGAAAAAGGTCGAGTTAGGCGGCATGGAGAATGGACCCGGATATTTATATTTCCGGATACCACTTCAGATACTTTTTATTTGGTGGACCTATTATTTTGGGATCAGGCTTGTGAGACCGGCGCCGAAGAAAAGTTCTGAATCTTTTTCGCACGCATAATGTCACTTGCTGAATACCTGAGGAAACGCATCTCATTACTCCCCTGGCTTATAGCCGGGGGAATAATCATGACTCTTCTTCTGTGCCGTCCCTGCCTGAGCTCTTTTCGGTACTTCGCCTCCGTGTCTGGACTCACAATTACATGTTGGACGCTCATGTACTTTGGGAACGAATATCTGCATGAGTACCTGGATCAAAAAATTAATTGGACAAAATACCCTCTTAAAAGGCTTGGTGTTGGTCTCTTGGCGCTGACTGTTTACACCGTGAGCGCGACTTACCTCATCGTCGGCTTTGCTGATGTGGTCTTCAACTTAAATATTGGTGCAATATCAAAGACCGTCTACATAAGCATGGGCATTACGTTGGTTATAAGTGTACTGCTCACGAGCCGGTCATTCTTATTTAACTGGAGACAAACGGCGATTGACGCTGAAAAATTTAAGCGTGAAAGTACTATAGCGAAATTTGAAAGTCTCCGCAGCCAGGTGAATCCGCATTTTTTATTTAACTCGCTTAATGCGTTAACAAATCTCGTTTATGAGGATCAAGACAAGGCCGCAAAATTCATTAAGCAGCTGTCTGAGGTTTATCGATATTTGCTCGAAACCCGTGATAAGGAGATCGTGCCATTGGAAGAAGAAAAAAGATTTCTGGATTCGTACCTGTATCTTCAGAAGATCAGGTTTGGTGAGAAATTAAAACTGAACATTTCCCTGGAAGACAAAGCCTTCATGCTGCCGCCCCTGGTGCTTCAAATGTTAGTCGAGAATGCCATCAAGCACAATGAGATTTCTGAAG
>JAICGJ010000170.1 GCA_025923195.1 Chryseolinea sp. | reverse complement strand
GAACACGGTAATTAAATTTTATCCAGCTTAAATCCCGGCTTATGTAATTACTATCCTCAATCTGGTGGGCAATTTTTTCTACTACAACAACATCCTCCATAACTACGCTAAAAATAAAATCTATATATCCACCCGGGCATATTTTGCATTCTTCTCTATAAACTCTCTTCGCGGCGCTACTTCGTCGCCCATAAGCATTGAAAATAAGTGATCGGCTTCCGCGGCGGATTCTATGCTTACCTGTTTTAAGGAACGTCGTGCGGGATCCATCGTGGTGGTCCATAATTGCTCCGGATTCATTTCCCCCAAACCCTTATAGCGCTGGACACCTACTGAATCCTCTTTCCCTCCCGCCAGTTCCTTAACGATGAGTTCCCGCTCCTCTTCGGTCCAGCAATATCTCTCTTCTCGCCCTTTCTTCACCAGGTAGAGGGGTGGTAGCGCAATGTATACATAACCATTTTCTATCAGGTCTTTCATATACCGGAAGAAGAAAGTCAGGATCAATGTTCGAATATGGCTTCCATCAACATCTGCGTCCGTCATAATGATTATCTTATGATACCGCAGCTTGTTCATGTTGAGCGCCTTTTCATCTTCGGGTGTACCAAAAGTGACACCTAACGCGGTAATCATATTCTTGATTTCTTCGTTATCATATATTCGGTGTTCCTGTGCTTTTTCGACGTTCAATATTTTTCCCCGCAACGGTAATATCGCCTGAAAATTACGGTCTCTCCCTTGCTTGGCAGACCCGCCAGCCGAATCCCCTTCAACCAAATACAATTCACAGATACTCGGATCAGTACTGGAGCAGTCAGCCAACTTTCCTGGCAGACCCGTACCTGACAAAACATTCTTTCGCTGCACCATTTCGCGCGCCTTGCGCGCGGCATGACGAGCCTGTGCAGCAAGAATGACCTTATTAACGATAAGCCTCGCTTCGCGAGGGTGTTCCTCCAAGTAGTTTTGCAACGTTTCGCCTACAGCTTGATCTACTGCCCCCATGACATCAGAATTTCCAAGTTTGGTTTTTGTCTGGCCCTCAAACTGTGGTTCAGCCACTTTAACAGATATGATCGATGTGAGTCCTTCCCTGAAATCATCGCCGCTTATATCTATTTTGACTTTGTCAAGCAATCCTGATTTATCGGCGTAGTTTTTTAATGTTCGCGTCAATGCCCTCCTAAATCCTGCAACGTGTGTACCGCCCTCGTGGGTGTTAATATTGTTGACGTACGAGATAAGGTTTTCGGTGAAGGAGGTGTTATAGCTCATGGCCACTTGAATCGGTATGTCTCCCTTATCGCTTTCGATATAGATAGGCGACTGTATCAGCTTCTCTCTTGTGGCATCAATATATTCTACAAACTCACGAAGACCGCCTTGCGAATAAAAAGAGTCACGTCTAGGTTCACCTTTCTCATCTCTCTCACGAAGATCCATAAGGCTAATGCTGATCTTGGGGTTTAGGAAAGCAAGTTCGCGCAATCGCGTTGCAATTGTCTCGTAGTTGTATTCGATGAGAGAAAAGATCTGCTTGTCTGGTAAAAAGTGAACGGTGGTTCCTTTTTTGTCGGATGGGCCTATTACACGCACTGGATATTTAGGAACACCGCGTTCGTATTCCTGCTCAGAGGTTTTTCCGTCCCGAAAAACAACGACATGCAGCATTTCGGATAATGCATTGACGCAGGAAACCCCAACCCCGTGCAAACCGCCAGAAACCTTATACGTATTTTTGTCAAACTTACCCCCTGCGTGCAATACCGTCATCACCACCTCCAGGGCCGACCTCTTTTCTTTTTCGTGCATGTCGGTAGGAATACCCCGGCCGTTATCCTGAACGCGTATCGAATTATCTTCAAGAATTGTCACCTGAATGTCATCGCAATAGCCCCCGAGCGCTTCGTCAATAGAATTGTCAACTACTTCCCAAACCAGGTGATGTAAACCCTTTACGCTAACGTCTCCAATATACATGGCGGGCCTTTTGCGAACCGCCTCCAAACCTTCTAAAACCTGAATATTATTGGCTGAATAATCAGCCGGAACTTTTCCTGTGTCTTCGCTCATGTTTGCTTTTTAGAACCGCCAAAAATAATGTTTTTGAGGTTATAAAATGAGTTTATTTTGGACAATTATTGACATATAAAGACGATCGTCAGGAGGTATCATGATCGTGTTCGAACCAGTTCCCGTTCAGGTCGCCAACAGCATTTCGAAGGTCATAAAAAAGTGGACTTGAAAAGGCCGATCTACGCTACCGGCCTGCTTATATCACGGACGCTCTCTTTAGCCAGAAGTTCTTTCCCCATTCTTAATTCGGCCTGTTGAACTTCCGTAAGTTCAGGGTAATCGATGTTAAGGGCATTAAATTGTTGGTATATCACACCTGCAATAGCCAGTCGCGCATACCACTTGTCGTCGGCCGGAATGATATACCAGGGCGCATAAGGCGTCGATGTCGCGCCAATTGCTTCCTCGTAGGCAAATTGATACTCTTTCCAATGAACCCTTTCCTGAAGATCCTTCAGAGCGAATTTCCAGTGTTTCTCGGACTCGTTGATTCTCTCCAGGAAACGCTTCTTCTGTTCTTCCTTAGACAGATGCAGAAAAAATTTTAGAATGATTGTTCCATTTTGACTGATATTTTTTTCAAAACGATTGATTTGCCGGAATCGCCTGGACCAAAATTTCTGATTTATTTTTTTTACCGAATCAATTCCAGGAATTCGTTCCTTAAGTATGAGCTCGGGATGCACTCTTGTGACCAATACATTTTCATAGTGCGAGCGGTTGTGAATGGCGATTTCGCCACGCCCGGGCAATGCGATAATGTGTCGCCACAGATAATGATGATCGAGTTCCTGCGGCGTGGGCGCTTTAAAGCTGTACACCTTAACACCTAATGGATTAAAGCCTGACATAATATGCTTTACAGCGCTATCCTTACCCGCCGCATCCATCGCTTGGAGAATAATCAGAACGCTATATTGGTTTTGAGCATACAGTTTTTCTTGCATCTCAGCAAGATGCTCAATGCCTGCATCCAAAAGGGACTGCGACTGAGATTTGGTCAGCGTTTTTCCCTCATAGTCTGTTGAATAATCTTGAAGCTGGATTGCTTTACCTGGCTTCACTTTAAATTTTTTGATCTCAAAAAAATCTTCCTCCGATAGCATAATTTTTAGTTGTTACTGAAAAATATAAAAATGCCTTTAGGAAATCGCTTCTCTCATTCTTTACCATCCAAAAATATTGTTCCTACACTCAAATAAACATCCAGAAATCGATTGAATAGCAAGATTTTTCAAGTAAATTTCATGTAATCCACTAAAACCCAAATGCTATGAAAACAATCGCCCGAATTTTCTGTATTTGCATGCTGGTTTGCTTCGGTGCGACATCGATCGCACAAAAAAATGATATTGAAGCGATTAAATCCTTAATCGAAAAAGAAACAACTGCCTTCTTTGAAATTGACTATAAAACGTGGGCTTCAAGCTGGTCTCAAACTCCATATGCCTTCTGGTCATTTGCTGATACGACTGATGTCAATTCATTTTCAGGCTGGGAAAATATCAACAAGGGATTTATGGACTACTTCAAGACGGCCAAACCCTCCAAGGCAAAAATTGAAAGAACCTGGATGGATGTAAAGGTTTACGGCAATGGCGCATATGCGAGGTTCACACAGCAGGTTCATGACAACACTTCACGTCCTCCGCAGGCTGAAGTTCGTGTCCTCGAAAAAGTGAAGGGTGCCTGGAAAATTGTCTGCGTAAGCGTGATTGCCATTGAGAAAGATAATGTTCCAAAACTATAAGGAATAAACAAATTTAATATTGTCTTGAGCGGAGCATAACCAGGGTACATGCTTCCAATGTTTCTATGCCACGCTGGCGTGCGAGCTCTTCAAATTCGTCGTTTTCCGTTCCTGGGTTAAAAATAATACGCTTGGGCCTGAGATCCAGGAGATAATCATACCACTCGGGCTGACGGCGCGGGCCGATATAAAGTGTTATCGTGTCAACGTCATCAATAACAGGTTTTTGCCGGATGTCAAGAATCGTGTTTCCATTGATCTCGCCTTTGTGGATGCCCAGCAAAACAGCCTCAAAATTGTATTCAGCCAACATCGTTGCCGCCAGATACGCGTAACGTGATTGATTTGGGGTAGCTCCTACTAAAACCGTCTTTTTCAAGGCTTGAATAAAAATTAAACCATTCCTCCAAATACTCCGTTAGTCACTCAATAATATAATTCGAGCGCTAATTCAAATAAAGTGCATACTTTGCACTTTTTATTTTAGTCCATGAAAAAAAGAATTGTCTCCATAATTTTGCTAGTGCCCGTATTCCTCCTTCCCGTTGCAGGGCAGTCAAAAAAAGCAAGCAACTATCAGTATACTGTCGATCTTACGAACGTCGTAGACGACAAGGTTTTCGTTGAACTCTTGTCACCTAAGATTAATTCATCCGAAATAACTTTTTTCCTCCCCAAAATAATTCCAGGGACATATGCCATTGCAGACTATGGAAGGTTCGTTTCCGATTTCAAGGTAATGGATAAAAAAGGAAAAGAACTACCAAACGAACGCGTCAATGATAATACATGGAAAATAAAGAACGCTAACCGCTTGCACAAAATCAGTTACTGGGTAAGTGATTCGTACGATACAGAATTAGCAGGCCCTTCTATTTTTCAACCTGCGGGTACAAACATTGAAGAAAATAAAAACTTCCTGCTCAACACCAGCGGGTTCTTCGGCTATTTTGAGAACATGAAAGAATCGCCAATTGTTTTGAACGTCATTCGGTCTGAAGAGCTCTACGGCTCCACGGCGCTTAAGCCCCAAAAACCGGGAGAACCCTCGGCTACTGTTAGACTAGAAAAAGGATCATCCCCCGTTAACAAAAAAGTGGATACCTATATCGTTGAAGATTACGACAAACTCATTGATTCGCCCATTATGTACAGTGCTCCAGATACGGCGATAATCAAAGTAGCGAACACGGAAGTTCTCATTGGTTCTTATTCGCCAACGCAAAAGATAAGCGCAAAAGAAATTGCAAACAGCGTTCGGGAGGTTCTCATGGCACAAAAGGAATACCTGGGTGGAGAATTGCCTGTAGATAAGTATGCCTTCATATTTTATTTCACAACCGAGCCCGTCATGTCTTATGGCGCCCTTGAGCACTCGCAGTCATCGTTCTATTTCATGCCCGAAGCATCGATTGGCCAAATGAACCAACAACTCCGCGATATGGCGGCGCATGAATTTTTTCACATTGTCACGCCTTTGAACATTCATTCGGAGGAGATCCACAATTTTGATTTCAACGACCCAAAAATGTCTAAGCATTTGTGGTTGTACGAAGGGGTCACTGAGTATTTTGCCAGCAACGCCCAAGTAAAATACGGGCTGATAACATCTGATGATTATCTGGATGTTCTTCGTGAAAAGATTCTAACGGCAGAAACGTTTAAGGATACCGTTCCCTTTACTGACATTAGCAAGTTCACCCTTACACAGTACAAAGACCAATACTACAATGTTTACCAGAAGGGAGCACTCATCGGGATGTGCCTGGATATAAAACTAAGACAGCTCTCGAAAGGGGAATACGGCCTTCAGGATCTCATAAAAGATTTGTCGAAGAAATATGGAAAATCGAAAGCTTTTGAAGATGACAAACTCTTTGACGAGATCACTGCGATGACCTATCCGGAAATTGGTGAATTCTTTAAAAAGTATGTTGAGGGATCAGAGAGACTTCCACTCAAGGATGTCTTTGAATTGGTTGGTGTTAACTATATAGAAAAATTCATTTCGCCAGAGCTAAGCTTAGGGTTGGAAAGTAGTGCTGTCACCGTTACACAGACCGAGGACGGTCCCAAACTTGCAATTGCTAATACAGAAACTCTTAACGATCAGGGTAAAGCTCTTGGATTCAAAAAAGAAGACATTATCCTTAAGATAAATGGAGAAATCATTCCCTACAATGAACAATTCAGAGATTTTTTTGAAAGGCAGCAACAAAGTCTGGAAGTAGGTAAAAAACTTAGCTTCGGCGTGCTGCGAAAGAATGAAACAGGTTCGCTGGAAGAAGTAGAACTCACCGCCGACGTGATGATCGTAAACCGTGAAGTACGACACCTTCTGGGCATGAATGATCAGGCTACACCAGAGCAGATCGCGCTTCGAAAGTCGTGGATGAGCGAATGATCATATCCTCAAGATTTTCTGTGCCACCGCTTCCGCACAACGCTCACCATCCATTGCTGCAGAGACAATGCCTCCCGCGTATCCTGCGCCTTCACCACACGGAAAAAGTCCACTGATTTGAGTGTGCTCCAGCGTCTTGCCATCACGTGGAATTCTAACAGGTGATGACGTACGACTTTCAACTCCGATCACCTGTGCTTCATTGGTTAGATATCCTTTCATCTTTATTCCAAAATTCCGAAACCCTTGCTGTAGTGCTCGGATGATGTCGTCAGGGAAAACATCCTTAAAATTAACGGAACTCAGACCAGGTTGATAAGATGATTGATTCAACGTAGCAGATGTCCTGTTCTCGAGGAAGTCAATTAACCGCTGAGCGGGTGCTGCCTGTGTTCCACCAGCAGAGACACAAGCATTTCGTTCTATATGCGACTGAAAATACATAGCTGAAAGTGGGCCATGATTTCTGTACTTCAGAAAATCAGATTCGTCGATCGCCACAACTATCCCAGAATTAGCGAATGGAGAATCCCTGCGAGAGGGGCTCATGCCATTCACAACAACTTCGCCGGGCGACGTCGCCGCAGGAACAATAAAACCGCCAGGGCACATGCAAAATGAAAAGACGCCTCGTTGCTTTCCGTTCACCCTCGCCTGATGAACAAGCGAATATGATGAAGCTGGCAGAAACGGCCCGCGGTTAGGAAAGCAGTGGTATTGAATCTGATCAATCAGTGCTTGTTGATGCTCAACCCTGACGCCCAGCGCAAAGGGTTTTGATTCAATTTCAATCCTTTTTTCAAATAGCAGCTGAAAAATATCACGTGCAGAATGACCAGTGGCAAGAATTACCGCCTCGCCCGGAAACTTGTCTCCCCTTTGATTTACGACGCCGTCGACTGAGCCATTTTGCATCATAAAATCCACTATCCGTGTATCGAAATGAATTTCGCCCCCTGCATTCAATATACTTTGGCGAAGTTCAGTAACCACCCGAGGGAGTTTGTTGGTCCCGACGTGGGGATGTGCATCAAACAAAATATCTTGTTTGGCGCCGTGAGCGACCAATATCTCAAGGATCCGTTTCACATCACCCCTTTTCTTCGACCGGGTGTAGAGCTTACCATCTGAATATGTACCGGCGCCACCCTCGCCGAAACAATAGTTTGAATCGGGATTAACAACGTGTTCTTTATTGATCGCAGCCAAATCCCTCCTTCTGGTCTGTACATCATAACCTCGCTCCAATACAATTGGCTTGAGGCCTAATTCAATCAATCGCAACGCAGCAAATAATCCGGCGGGGCCGCTTCCAACAACTATAACTCTTGCTCCGTTGCTTACATTTCCAACTGGCCGTCGATAGGTTGTCAGCGGCCTGGCTTCAGACCGTTCAACGATTTCGCACTGAATCCTTACGACAACGTCTTTGGATCGTGCATCGATTGATCGCTTCACTGGATAAACAAAAACGGTTCCGTCATTTTTTACGCCCAGCTTGTCATAAAGTAAAGAGTTGAATTGCGCTTCATCGAAAGCCTCTTCAGGCTTCAAGACGAGTTCTAATGTACGCATAGAGAAAATTTGTGCGAGGTACTATTCCGTACAAAGGTAGCGAACTTTGAGACGGTTTACGCTGTGGCTATCGGAAGGAAAAAACATTGCCGAGATTCAGCCCAAAGTGGAAAGTCTTGGAGAATTTATCCTGATTAAGATCCTCGAAATGGGAAGCCGACTCCGGGTCAACATTAAAACCGCGGTACCCGATATTTCCTGAGGCAAACACGTCGATTGTGAACCCTGTAGCATTATTCCTTCGCATGATGCGGTACCCCGCCAGCAGACCCCACTCGATCCTTTGTTCAACTGCGTTCAGTGTAACGATGTCGTCAGGATACTGTCCAACCATTTGATTTTCATTCTCGAAGTGGCCGAGATTTGTAAATCTGACCTCATGACCAAAGTACCACATTCCTGTCTTCAAGGGATTATAAAATTTCTGCTTGATGGCGATACTGTAACCCCGCTCATATCGTTTGCCTGGCGGAATTTTAATGTCACTGGTAAAGAATGGATCGCGTATACCAATAAATTCAAATTCATGCCCAATCCTTTCCTCCAGATAGAACTCAATACCTATAGGTAATCTACCTGCGGCTAGCCATACCGGATTTGTACCAAAGATTACGCCCTGAAACTCGTTTGCATGCTCATCAAAATATCCAAAGTGCTTTCCCTTTGTGATCTTCTTATCGATACTGCTTTTACCGGCAAGATCTGTGATTTCCTTGCCCAAATTCTTGTCGTCATAAAATGGTTTGTAGTAACCAGACAACTTGCCATCGTTCTCATAAATTTCCCACGTACCTGTTTTAAGGTCATCTTCAAGCATTCCCTTTGTCTGAAGGTTTCCATTTTGGAAATAGCCGTAATAAGTCCCTTTTCCTTTTTCATATTCGCAAGTTCCTTCAAGTTTGCCATCCTCGTAGAAGTATTCCCACTTGCCCTGTCTCTTTTCGCCAATCAGGCCGCCCTTGCGCCGCAGTTTTCCACTTGCGTAATACTCACGATATTCGCCGGATCCATTTTCGTAAATTGTCTCGCTCTTAAGCTTCCCGTCGGCTGTTAACGTTTTCCAATGGCCATGTCGCTTTCCATCTTTATATTCACCAGAAGCGTTGAGAGTACCATCTTCAAAAAAATACTCCCACTTGCCAGTAGGGTCATCGTTGATATACGCCCCACGCGAGGCTATTTTTCCTGACGGATAGTAATTGGTCCACAATCCATTTTTCTTTCCATCAACAAATTCACCTTCGTCCTTTATCAGGCCATCCTCACCGTAATATCGCCAGTAACCTACATTGCGGGTACCTGACTTGGGGCCTTCACCCAGAACTTTGCCAGAGTGGAAATACTCAGTGTATCGGCCAAAGTCATCAGCATAATCAATCTCACCCTTTAGAATGCCATCCTCAAAATAGGCTTTCCAGTGGCCCACCCGTTTGTTGCTTTTGTATTCTCCTATTTCCTTTATCTGGCCGTTTTCGTAATAAGTTTTCCATTCCCCCTCGCGGTTCCGACCATAAATGATGCCCTCCATACTTTTTCGGCCGCTCTCGTAAAAATATTCCCATAGTCCATAATTAGCGCTCTTAAACAGGATACCTCGCATTTTTAGTTTGCCTGTCTCATAAAAAAATTCCCAAACACCGGAAGTCTCATTGTCGGAAAACTGACCCTGTGATTCGATCTTTCCATTGACAAAATAGGATATGTAGCGACCGTGCAGGATATTTTTGACGGTATCCTTTACCTGATAGACCTCCTTGATATTCTTCTTCTCGGGATCATGATAGGTCTGGCGCATGAAGCCTTGTGCAAAAAGATGCGAGGCGGCTGCACTAAAAAATAAAGAAAAGAGTAAAAAAAATCTCACTACCAGTGTCTTAGCCTCCTTAAAGATAATAAAAAGGCGGGGATCGCGGGGTGGTAATCGGTAAGAGGTAAGTGGTAAGAGGTAAGTGGTAAGTGGTGATCGGTAACCAGGTAATCAGGTAATCGGTAATCTGGTAATCTGGTAATCAGGTAGTCAGGCAGAGCATTTCATAGCTGAATGGCTGAAGCAAAAAAAAAACCGCTTGACCTTCGTCCCTTACTGCGCTAGTTAAAAAGCGACACCGATTACCGATTACCGATCACCGATTACCTTTTATCTGCTACCCGTTCAATGACTACCTACGGAGGCCAATACCCCCTTACCCCATTCGGCGTGTTCCTGTGCGCTCCATAATTCCGGAAAGAACATCACCTTCTGAATTCTTGATGGCAGATACTTTTGCCAGTTCGTACCCCCAGTGGCTTTAATTTCGCGCTGATTTTTTTGCAGGTAATGTCCGGCTGATTTTAAATGTGCAAAACGCCATTGAATATTGGCCAAATTGTCGTAAAGCCGAAGTCTCTCCACAATCTCATCCCGTCGCTCGCTATCGCTAAAGTGATTTTTGAAAATCTGCAGAAGATTCTTGGACTTGTATTTCGTCCCAGCTTCAAAAAAAGTACCCATATACTTAGCCTCGAACTGCTGGAGCGTCAACGTCTTTTTTCCTGAGGCCAATTCGGTCGCACCGCTTCGCCAGTAGAGTTTTTCCAGAAGGTTGGATAGATCCGCATGTTGCAGATCGTCCCTGCTTTCGACACTGACGAGATTAATCATATCGGTTGAGGCAATTTCTATCAGCCGGTATTGAGCAGACTGAAAACCACTGGCTGGAAGCAAAGCCATTCGGAATTTCAGAAATTGCTCTTTTTCCATACCGACTACCATTATCTCGAAGGAACTGACAAGGTTTTGAAAATACCGGATGATGCGGTTTACTCGCTCCACAAAGAAAGTCGCATCGATATTAGGCCGGGTAGAGATTTGTTCCAGCTCAAGCAACACCATCCGGAAGTATAATTCCGTAATCTGATGGTACAGGATGAATACTTTCTCATCAGGGAAGCTCGTCTCCGTAGACTGAAGACTTAGCAATGTATCCAAGTGGATATAATCCCAATACGTGAGATAGTCAGAGTAAAGGAGGCCATCCAGGTAAGACGAAAGGTCTTGGCCCATCACATTATATTTTGCCTGAAGCTTTTTTAATTGCTCCAAAAGGTGCGCATCAACATTTTCGCCCATCTTTGTAATCCAGATTATTTAACGCTGCGAGAACCCTCCATGCAAAAACCGACAACTCGAAGTCATGAATTCCTGTTTAAAGTTCATTACGGCCTGCGTTGCTTATTTTGCGTGAAATTTTGAACATATTTACTCAAAGGCAGAACAATTAGTTCCTTAAAATTTGACCTCATAGTTACGAATAATTCCAAATCATTATGCCTGCCAAAACTTCAACTGCGTCCACAAAATCAAAAAAATCGTTAAAACAGGATCTATTTGAGCATCCGGACTTCTATCAAATTGATGATTTGTTGACAGAAGAACATAAACTCATCCGTAGCTCTATCCGCGATTTCGTGAAACGCGAAATTTCGCCCTTTGTTGAGGATTGGGCACAGCAAGCATCCTTCCCTGTTGAAATGGTTAAGAAGTTTGGTGACATAGGCGCATTTGGTCCCACCATCCCCACTGAATATGGTGGCGGAGGAATGGACTATATATCGTATGGGTTAGTGATGCAGGAGATCGAGCGAGGTGATTCGGGCATGAGGTCAACGGCCTCTGTGCAAGGTTCGCTTGTAATGTATCCGATCTACAAATTCGGGTCAGAAGAACAAAGAAAGAAATACCTGCCAAAATTAGCTTCCGGAGAATGGCTGGGGTGCTTCGGACTAACAGAGCCTGACTATGGCTCCAACCCTGCTGGTATGGTAAGCAACTTCAGGGATGCCGGTGACCATTATATCCTGAATGGTTCCAAGATGTGGATTTCCAATGCGCCGCATGCGGATGTTGCCGTTGTGTGGGCAAAGAATGAACAAGGCAGAATACACGGACTCATCGTTGAAAAGGGAATGGAAGGGTTCTCTGCCCCCGAAACACACCACAAGTGGTCGTTGCGCGCGAGCGCAACGGGGGAGCTCGTATTTGATAACGTTAAAATACCTAAAACAAATTTGCTCCCTGGAAAAAGTGGCTTAGGTGCGCCGCTTATGTGCCTTGATTCAGCGCGTTACGGAATAGCCTGGGGCGCTATTGGCGCTGCCATGGACTGCTACGAATCCGCGCGGAAATATGCCGCAGAAAGGATTCAATTCGGAAAACCGATTGCCTCTTTCCAGCTCGTTCAGAAGAAATTGTCAGAAATGCTTACAGAAATCACCAAAGCGCAGCTGATCAATTGGCGTTTAGGAACCTTAATGAATTCTGGCAAAGCTACTACTGCGCAAATTTCGCTGGCCAAACGCAACAATGTGCAGATAGCCCTAGAGATAGCGAGGGAAGCAAGGCATATGCATGGCGCTATGGGCATTACTGGCGAATATCCCATTATGCGTCACATGATGAATCTTGAATCAGTGATTACGTATGAAGGCACCAACGATATTCACCTTCTGATACTTGGAAATGAGATTACGGGGATTTCAGCTTTTAGCTGAGTTGACAGCTTACAGCGCACAGCAAACAGCTTACAGTTTACAGCTTACAGCTTACAGCAGAGAGTTTTAAGTCAGTTAGCTGTGAGCTGTAAGCTGTAAGCTGTCACCTGTATGCTTACTCCACGTACCCCGAAAACGTTATCCGCTGCACAGGATTCTGGGGATCGTTCGAATAAATGGTCAGCGCTTTTTGAAGTGAACCTTTGCGATCTTGCGGGTCAATTGAAATTGTTATCGCGCTGCTTTCACCAGGCTTGATGGAAGTTTTTTCTGCTGAAGCCGTAACACATGTGCAGTTGCCCTGCAAATACTTAATGTCCAATTCCTTTTTACCAGTATTATAAAACTGAACTTCGCGAACGGATGGGGTATTGGGTTTTAGCTTGCCAAAGTCCAGTGAAGAGAACTGAACTCGCAATTGAGGTGCTTTCGCGAGTTCTTCCGCCGTGAGCTGCGGAAACTCATCCTCCAACGTGGCGTATACCGAAAACGACTTTGTTGAATTCAATTCATCGTCGGTGAATATCTCCACGTTATCAGTTTGAAAGCCGTACTTGCCCTTCATTTTCCCGTTGTAACTGACTTTAATATTTCCCTTTTCCCCAGGCTGCAGGGTCTTTGGCTGAACATCAATCTTTATATAGGCCGGACCAAGATACTTTCCCGAAAATGTGAG
>JAICGJ010000169.1 GCA_025923195.1 Chryseolinea sp. | reverse complement strand
TTCCCACTAGTACAGCAAGCTTCCCCGTTGTAACGGTTATAAGCACACATCAATGAGTATGCCTTTCCTTGTTTAATACCCATTTCGAACTGGGGTAGATACGTTTCTTTAAGATCTTTGTCACCGATAACCGCGTCGAAAGTGTGCCGATCAATTTCTGGTCCGCTATGCACTGCAAAATGTTTAACCGTGGCAATGGTCTTGTAATAGGCTGAATCGTTTCCTTGTAAACCCCGAATAAAATCCACGGCGAGACTACCTGTCAAATATGGATCCTCACCATACGTTTCCTGCCCTCTTCCCCATCGCGGATCGCGAAAAATATTGATGTTTGGAGACCAGAGCGTGAGCCCCTGATAAATAAAGCGTTTTCCTTTTCTTGCAAAATCATGATGCTTTGCGCGCGCCTCATCCGCTATCGCTGTTGACACTCTAAGCATTAGATCACGGTCCCACGTCGCACCCAGCCCGATCGCTTGAGGGAAGACCGTGGCGAGGCCAGCGCGTGCAACGCCATGTAAACCCTCAGACCACCAGTTGTACTCCGGTACGCCAAGCCTCTCAATAGATGCAGCCTGGTTTACCATTTGACTGATCTTTTCCTCCAGCGTCATTCTACCTACCAGATCCGCGACACGCTCCTCAAGGCTCAACTCTGTATTTAAGTATGGCATAGTAGCGTTTTGTTGCTTTCCCTGGCGTGAATCGCAAGCATCAAAAATGACGAACAAAAGAAACACAACGGACGCCTTCATGATCTTGCCTCCATTGAAAATTGAACGAGAATAACTTGACATGTTGAGTAATAGCTTTAGAACTGGAAAATTTGTTGATCTCAGATTGATAGATCACGGCACTAGTCAGTCGCGCCATAAACTTAGTAAATTATTCCTTTAGCGTCGAATTGTTGATGACGTTGGGCCTGTCCTATAATCAAAAAAAATTTACCCAACGTTTCGCAGGGAATTAACGGGTTAGCAACGATTAATTGAGATGTATGGAAAATTCCTGGCCGATCAGTTTTTTGATTTCGTCCTTGGAGAGGGGCTTGTTGTAGTAGTATTTGATTCCTAACTCTTTGGTACGGGCAAGATCCCTGGGATCAGCTGAAGAGGTCAAAACTACTATGGTAATTGCATTCTTATTAGGAAGATCAATCTTGGCAAACTCTTCCAGGAATTCATAGCCGTTCATGATTGGCATGTCCAAGTCGAGAAAAATAATATCGGGCATTTGCATCTTGCCGGTTCTGTATAGCTCAAGTACCTCCAACGCTTGCTGACCATTAGAGGCAAAACTGATCTCGTTTGCTAGGCCCAGTGAAGTGATTGTTTTTTCGCTCAGGAAGTTGAAAATCTTATCGTCATCGACTAATAATATATTTTTCTTCATACCTGCAGTTATTGGTCCTCGGCAAATATAATCGGCTTTTACGAGCATTCCTACCATATGGGACAACGGAAAGGGCGCTCGGAATCTTATACAAATAATGCCGACAGAATTGATCATCGGATTTCCTGTGGAGTCAAATCAATTTCACCATACATTCCATCTCATCATCATTTCTATACCATTCAATACATGGCCTCCCGTGATCAATGTTTTTTTGCTTCATCATCTCATGAAATACATCCTTTATCGAGCCAGTCTTTGTACGCCAGTCCTTGACCGTTACCATATAATATTTACCTTTTTCAATTCTGTATCGTTCATATTTATGCTTTTCGGCTTCACCAGGATTTTTTTCTTCGACAGCTGCGATATAGACAACCTTACCATCCGAAAAAAAACTGATGCCGTAATATGAACGGTTCAGCCCCTCGGGGACTTTCTCGATCAGTGTATCAAAGGCTTCTCCAATTCCTTCGGGAAAAGTTTTCACCTGAAAGCCAAAAACGATCACGTCATGTTTCAATTCATATGTTTCCATAAGAAAGAAGTTGTGTATTTCGCAAAGCTAACCTGTCGCCTGATGATTCAGGGGGTGCGGATGCGTCATTGAAAGGGGCTATTCTCGCTATATAGGGCGGCCAATTATTAAGTCGGGTCTTAGAGCAGCTAATGGAAAGCCGCTGCACAGGGGACAACCAGACTTTACATGTTAGATTCCAGGTCTTGTGAATCTCGCTGATAGGTGCATTTGTTGAATGCTTTCAATGGTGCCTATGAGATCCAAAAGTCTCTAAATTTACCATCCTAAGCGGGACTGTTTCTAATCTGTCATTTCCTTCATTAATCCTAAGAAACTGGTTAGGTTGTACATTGCGAAAAACCTGAGTTTCGTTACCTGGATGCCACCGAATTTCAATTTCGTCAATGAGCGTAGCCTGTCCGATGCCAATTTCTTTTCGCAAAGGCGAAGCCCCAAAACTACCACCCGAATTTACGTCGCGAAACACGCTTCTCTGTTTCCCGCTTTCGCGAAAGTTAATCCGAATCGAGGTGCCAATGACGTTTTTGTGATCCTTCCCAATCAGATCAAGTGTTATCCAATTATTTTTCTTGTTTTGCCCAGGGTTCAGGTAAAGTGAATTATGAAATGCATCTCCCTTATAGGCGCCACCCATTTCAATATAAATATCCTGATCCTTGTCATTGTCAACATCAGCGAAAGCAATGCCATGACCTTTTTGTAGATGACCTACCCGCGCTGCAGCCGTGACGTCTACAAACCGGTTTCCATTAATATTCTTAAACATTTTATTCGGAACAATGGATTCTAGCTCAGGATTTCCCGTGCCTAAATAGTAGTCAAGGAATCCATCATTATCGATGTCACCAAAATTGGCAGACATCGCGAAAGCTGTTTTATTAGTCCCGGCTTCCTCGGAGACATTCGTAAACGTTCCATCGTGATTATTCCTGTATAATAAAATGGTCCCCGACGAACCTTCGAAGCTGTTGGACCTATAATTCACTCTGGAGTAAACTCTATTGCGTCGCCTATAATTATTTTCGCGATAAAACGACTGCCCAGGAAATCGTTCAGGATGTGTTTGTCAATTTGTGGCTGAAGCGCGATTCTGTCGGTGAGATTCACGATCTTGAGCATTATCTGCTAAGATCTGTGAAAAACAAAATCTATGATCAGTTTGATAAAATTGCATGCCAGGAAAAATTACGACAACAAATAGCATTGCAGGTAACAGAAGAGACTGACTCTACGAAAGAAGAGATAGAGTATACTGAAACGTAGGAATTGATTAACGATGAAATTGATCGCTTGCCTGATACAACGAAAAAAATTTTTCGTCTAAGCCGATTTGGCCAATATACAAATGAGGAAATTGCGGGAAGGCTACACTTATCGGGAAAGGCAGTTGAATACCATATTACGCGTGCCTTAAAACGTCTGCGACTCAGGTTAAACGAAATAATTTTTTGATCAATTTTTTTTGAGGTCATTACAATTACTGGGATCCAAAAACTTTTTTAAGTAATTCACTTGTTCGTGCCATCGGATTTTCCCTGATGTTTTTTTCTTCCTTTGCGATCATAAGAAAAAGACCTTCTATCGCCTTTTCAGTCGCGTACTCGTCCAATTCAGGATTCACCTTTTGAACTAAAGGTATACGGTTATAGGAACTCACCAGGTCTCCATAGTATTTAGTCGCATTGACCTTATCCAATGAGTTTTTGATAATCGGTTTGAATTTCTCTTTCAGCAGCGATGATGTCGAGCTTTTCAAATATTGAGTGGCGGCATCATCCTCGCCCCGCAAGATTGCCCAGGCATCTTGAATGGTCATTTGTTTCACAGCCTCAACAAAAATTGGCTTCGCTTCTTTTGCAGCGTCCTCAGCCCCACGATTTAATGTCAGCACAAACTTGTCAACTTCATCGCCAAGTCCAATCTGACGTAATCTTGATTCGACCTGCTTTACTTCAGGAGGAAACGGGATTTTTATTTCAGGATTTTTGAAATAGCCATCGACCTGGGATACCAGATCCGAACCCTTTGATACACCATTTGTCAACGCCTCTTTCAAACCTTGGGCTACCTCCTCAGTGGTGATAGATTCGCCTTCGAGCGCTTTCTTTAATTTTTTAAAATTAATTTGACCAGGCGCTTTTGGAATCAGCAGCGTGATAAAAAGGGTCAGGAGCATAGCTGTTCTCATCTCATGTAAATTGATGGTGTGGACATGATAGAACAATTACCTTGCCTGATTAATGCAACAAAAAAATGTTTCATCCCCACTCAGGCTATTTGACAAAAAAAACTGCCTGTTTGTGTTCAGCAACACGAGGCCGTCAGTTGAAAAAACAAGGGAATCGAATTTACGATTCGTTCTGATCACTGTGGGTTATGCTGGCTTGAGAGATACGCTTCCAGCGCTTGCGTTGCCTCGAATCGAAAGTTTCCCAAATCTCCTGATTTCTTTGTGCCAGGCTTTTATTGGCTAATTGCCGCAGAGCATCACGGTCATTTTTCTCTTCCTGATAAGCCGTGAAAAGACTTTCATAATACTCGCCATTAATCTCCCGGATCTTCAGACATTGATCTTGATCCAGCTTTAACTGATCCTTCCAAAACAACGGATCGTACTGAATAAGGTCACTGGATTGATTACCATCTTGCGCCAGTATAACATTACAGGTCAATACGATTAGACCTACAACTATGACCAGTTTATTCATTTCTAACATGTGATTTGTTACTATTTCTTTTAATGAAATCCTTCGCAAATTAACGCTCTTCTGTGCAAATAATTATGCATATTTTGAAATTGTGTAGACAACCCTTATTTATATGCTTAGCAAACGTTTGATTTCATAGATGAAATTATCGTAAAAATCAGAACACAAAAAAATTCTGGATATTAGCCTACCTGGCAACTTTAATTCTTCCAAAGATCATCCCTCCCTGATAAAAGTTGACGGACTCCTTTTTCTGCAGTAGGACCTTTCTTAAATTTCATCCGGAGCCCGTCGAAAACACTTCCTAATGAAGGTTTTAGATGGGTTTCAATTTTATCTGTCGACGCCTTTTTTTTACCAAAGCTCTTAGCTAAGAAATTTAAACAACAAGACGCTATGAAAGAATTCTTAGATGCAATCGCGCAAACTGATATACCGGCTCGCTTAAAGAAGCTAAGCGGGAAACGGTATTCTGATGTGGAGGACGCTGCCGGTCTTCAGTACGTTGATTTGGTTCAGGAAGGTGGTGGTGTGCTGGGTATTGGCTTGGTGGGATATACTTATGTACTGGAGAATGCCGGTGTGCGTTTTTTTAGCCTTGCGGGTACGTCAGCCGGGGCTATCAATACAATGATGCTGGCTACTTTAGGGGAAATTCACGAAGCAAAATCGGAAGCGATACTTCAGGTGCTGAGTCAGAAGAATTTGTTCGATCTTGTTGACGGCGAGTCATCCATTAAAAAACTCATTCAAAAATTTATCAGAAAAGAAAAAGGGAAAACGTTCCTCCTCATTCTTAACGCTCTTAAGATAAAGCGAATAGTTCAACGCAAATTGGGTGTCAATCCCGGAGAAAATTTTACGTCTTGGATTACCGATATACTGGATCACGTAGATATCAAAACTGTTGGTGATGTGAAGAAATTGCGAAAAAAATTACCAACGGGTTTAGTTCACAGGGGTGGGCAAGACCTTAGCAACGCTGAGGCTAAGCTCGCGATCATTACTTCCGATATCACAACGCACACTAAGGTCGAATTTCCCAAGATGGCTGAATTATACTGGAGAGATCCGGAAAGTGTGAAGCCGTCGGTATTGGTCCGTGCCTCTATGTCGATACCTTTCTTTTTTGAGCCATTCGAAGTGAATGATATCCCAAATGATGAAAAAGTTCCGTTGCTGCCAGCTGAAAGGACTTACAAACAGCTCTGGGATGATCACGCAAGCTATACAGGGCCAATTCCCCCACGCGTAAAATTTGTTGACGGCGGTATGCTATCCAACTTTCCCATAAACGTATTCCACAGAACCGACGGACTACCTCCAACGCGTCCCACGTTTGGTGTGCGTCTTAGCACATACCGCGACAACTTTGTTAATGTGAAGAATCTTATGAGTTTCAGCGGCGCCATGATCAGTACAATGCGCCAGATACATGACTATGATTTTCTGATGCGCAACCCTGATTACCGCTCACTAATCTGTCGCATAGATGCTGATAAGGATTTTAACTGGCTCGATTTCGAAATGCCCCAGCGCGATAGAATAAAATTGTTTTTGCACGGAGCGGTAAAAGCAACCGAATTCCTGGAATGTTTTGATTGGGAAAAATATAAAGAAACAAGGGCATCGGGCGCTAAAGTCATAGCATAGGAAGATATTTCATTTTGTAAATAGTCATTGCGCTTATTCAAAACACGCCTGGCACAGTCGCTAGTAATTGCTATTCGAAATTTGTACTTTCATACTCCAAGTTTCAAACCTATGAAAAACTTCATCCTATGTTTTATCTTGCTCTTACTGGCAAATTTCTCAATGGCACAAAACACTCCTCTTCGCATCATTATGATAGGGGCTCATCCTGACGACTGCGATCAGGATGGCGGTGGAACTGCAATTCTATTTTCAAAAATGGGGCACGCAGTAAAGTTTGTCTCTGTCACGAACGGTGATGCGGGACATCAATCTATCGGCGGTGGCATGTTAGCCAAAAGAAGAATGCTCGAGGCTAAGGAGGCAGGCAAGAGATTTGGTGTTGAGTATGAAGTATTAGACAATCATGACGGTGAACTCCTCCCCTCCCTGGAAGTCCGCCTCCAGGTGATTCGCAAAATTCGGGAATGGAATGCCGATATTGTCATCGCTCCACGGCCAAATGATTATCATCCTGATCATCGTTATACAGGCGTGCTTGTTCAGGATGCGGCGTATATGGTTGCCGTGCCAAATGTCGCCGCCGATACTCCGCCACTTAAAAAGAACCCTGTATTTCTATATTTTCAGGATTTCTTTCAGCGACCCAATCCATTCAGGCCCGACGTTGTCATTGATATTTCCTCCGTATATCAACAAAAGATTCATGCTTTAGACGCTCATGAATCACAAGTATATGAATGGCTTCCCTGGATCGGAGGTTACTTGGACCAGGTACCGAAGGACGTCGCTCAGCGTGAATCGTGGCTGGCCACTAACCGTGCCGTTAAGATCATTCCGGAGGTACGAACATCTTTGGAGAAATGGTACGGACGTGACGCCGCCTCTAAGGTGATGCATGCCGAAGCGTTTGAAATTTGTGAATATGGTTCAAGACCAACAGAAGAAGATCTAAAAAGATTATTTCCAATGCTAAAGAAGGCTCCGTAATTGCGAATCAGAGACAAAAACCGAGTCCATAAACTACGCGTCGTCCTTTACTGTTATCTTCACGGACGCTGATCATGCAATCCTATATTTATGAAATCACCCAAGCAAAAAAACAAGAATTCTGATGCTGCCAAGGAAGGTCCGCTGAAGGATCGTGAGACGGACCTCGAAAATCTTGCGCATGAAGAACTTTCGGGAGCGGATGAGAAGAAATCATCACTCGCGGTAAGCAGTACCGATGACGATGAAAATGAAGGCTTGGGAGACGGGAAAATCGGCAGAAGCAAAAACAATATCCTCAGCAACGAGTAGCGGTTTGCCTCATCCCCAAGCCAACGATCACATGCATACTTTCGGTCAAAACGGAAGCCTGCGCGAAATCGCATGGCTATTCCTAAAATTGGGTTGTACTTCCTTCGGCGGACCGATTGTCCATATTGCTATGATGGAGAGGGAGGTGGTCGCTAGAAAAAGGTGGATGTCCAGGGAACATTTCTTGGACCTGGTAGGCGCCACCAATTTAATTCCGGGCCCAAACTCTACGGAAATGGCCATGCACTGCGGACAACAGCGGGCAGGATATCGAGGGCTTATTGTCGCTGGTTCCAGCTTCATTTTCCCTGCTGTCATTATAACGGCTATACTTGCGTGGGCGTACCGCGAGTATGGTACTTTGCCCGAAGTCCAGCCCTTCATCTATGGAATTAAGCCCTCGATTATTGCAGTCATTCTGTTCCTGATGATCGGCCTCGGCAAAAAGGCATTGAAGACATTAGAACTTGGCGTTATTGGATTAGCATCAGGTATCCTGGTGCTGGCGGGGTACAGCGAGATAGCAGTCCTACTGGGGGCGGGCCTCGTTGGCATCATTATTTATGTCTTGCGGCAGAAACCAAATCAAGCGAACAGCTTCCTTCCATTTCCATTGATCGCCGTAATTTCAAACCTAAAACTGTTCTGGGTTTTTTTAAAGATTGGATCCATACTCTATGGTAGCGGGTATGTCTTATTTGCATTTCTGGATGACACGCTTGTCGCTGAAGGAATAATCACCAAGCAACTATTGGTCGACGCTATAGCGGTGGGTCAAATTACACCTGGACCAGTATTTTCATCAGCAACATTCATCGGCTGGCAAATCGACGGGGCAAAAGCTGCCTTCGCCGCAACAGTCGGAATATTTCTGCCTTCATTCATCTTCGTTGCCTTATTGAATCCAATTATTCCTAAGCTACGGCAATCGAAGATCATGTCATCGTTTCTGGATGCTGTGAATATCGCGTCTGTTGCTATTATTTCTGCAGTCATCATTGATATTGGCCGCGAAGTATTAGTTGACTGGAGGAGTATCTTAATTGCGGCGACTGGTTTTATCATGTCCTACTTTTTCAGAAATATTAACACCGCTTTTATTATTTTGGGTGGATCCCTCTTAGGGTATTTGCTTACATTCTTTTGATGATAAAAAGCATTCAATAACGATCGTGTCAAATAAACGAGTGTCCTAATTTTTATATTATGGTCAGGTTCATTTTTGTTAGTGTTATTATTTTCTCGTGTTCCTCACGCGAGGTAGAATGGGTTGCGATAGGAGATTCCATCACCTATTTGAATGAACATCAAGATGAGACAGGCAATAGAATTAAAAAAGGCTACCTCACACGTGTGTCCGAGCTAATGCCTCATATAAAATATATAAATAAGGGGTACAACGGTTGGACCGCCGTACGAATAGCCGACGAAATCGAATCGCTGGATCTTACAAATGCCGACGTCTATACAGTTTTTCTTGGTACCAACGACTGGTGGCACGGAAAACCATTGGGCACTATGAATGATTACGAAAACGATACTGGGAATAGTACATTTTTCGGTGCCTATCGAAACATCATCGACAAACTCAGAACCCTTAATGCGCACAGCCGCATTATATTAATTACCCCAATGCAACGCGGTGATTTTGTATATATCGCCGACATGACCAACAACGCGCATGGTTCATACAGGGAAAAAAGTGGGCAGTCGCTCGAAGAGTTTGCGGATGCTGTGTTAAGGATAGCCTTGCATGAAAAAATAGAGGCGATTGACCTTTTTCACGAGAGCCGACTTACCCCGGACAGCATGGTCAAGTATAAATGGCTTAGGGATCCGGAAACGGGTGTCTACAAGAAGTACGGTTATCCTGAATACACCAATATCCCATTTAATCCAGCAATGGATGAATATCCTTATCCGAGCGATGCAATTGACATGACGTATGACGGCCTTCATCCCTCTGACAAAGGGTATCAAGTAATAGCGGAAATGCTTACCGCAGTGTTGGAAAAACATTAATTTCCACAGACATGTTTTTTTGATAAAAGGACAATCTCGTCCGTGTTTGCTGTCATTAATAAAAATGCATTGCCATTTCCTCATATAAAATTCTGACGATCGGTCTCGCATATGTAATTTTATACTGATTCAGTCATCTTAGGTTGCCAGTATGAAAAAATACAACATGCCTCCGGGCTACACTTTTCTTCAATCGTTGGTTCGCACGTACAAGCAGGTAAAGGATCCCATCGGCACCATGGAGGAAAGTATGGAGAGATTCGATGGCACCTATGCTGTCAACCTCGGCTTAACCCGGATGATAGCAACGCAAGACCCAGGCTTTATCGATCATGTGCTGAGAGTCAATCATAAAAACTACCACAAGTCGCCAATTCAAACGGAGCAGTTGGGTAGATTCCTGGGAAAGGGTTTGTTGACATCCAACGGGGAATATTGGCTTAAGCAAAGGCGATTGATCCAGCCAGGATTTCACGTAGATAAAATTCATGGCCTATATGCCATCATAAAGAAGACCGTGGATGGTTTTTTAGATCACTTCCCCACAGGTAAACAAATTGATGTCTATCCGCTAATGTATAAGCTCGCGTTTGAGATCGTTATTAATTCGTTGTTCAATGTCCGAATTCCCATAGAGCACCAACAACAGTTGAGCAATTTCATAAGGGAAGTTCAGGAATTTGTTATAAAGGAGGTACGCCAGCCACATAAGAATTGGTGGTTTAAAATTTCTGGGGAAGTAAGAAGAAATCTTATAAAATCAGCGAACGCACGCAGGATCATTCTGAATATAATACAGGAAAGAAAAGAGAGTCATCAAAAATTCAACGATTTACTTGATATGCTGTTGGAATCGCGCTATGAAGATAACGGTGAGCCTATGCACGATGATCAGGTGACTGATGAAATTCTTATCTTATTGATCGCGGGACATGAAACCACAGCCAACGCGCTTGCATGGACCTTGTATTTATTGGCGACCCATCCAAAAGAATTGAATACATTGAGGTCGATGACCGCCGGACTTACCGTCACAGAATGTGTGAGCAATGAAGCATTGAACTCCACTATTAGGGAAAGCATGAGACTTTACCCACCCGCCTGGATCACTGATCGGGTTGCCCTTGAAGACGATGAATACAAATCGTTTTCATTTCCAAAGGGAAGTATTATTATTCTGTTCTACTATGGATTACATCGCGATAAAAGATATTGGAGACAGCCTGAAGTATTTTCCCCCGAGAGGTTTTATAAAAAAAATCTTGATAAGTTGAAAACAAAAGCTTTTTACCCCTTTGGCGCGGGACCCAGATTATGTATTGGGAATAATTTTGCAATGGCTGAGATGACGATTTTCCTTCAATCCATGATACATCGTTTCGAAATCAAGCCTACTGAAACAACTCCTCGTATGAACCCCCTGGTCACTCTTCGGCCTGACAGTATAATATTGACGGTGATAAAAAATTAGACAGTTTCCCATCCAGAGAAAGTTCTCAACCGCAACTGGAAATTTCTTCAAATATTTCCTTTCTGACGTATGTAAGTATGTGTCAACAGATATCAAAATTTCAAAGAATTTCCAGCTTTTTGCGGTTCAACAAAGACTTCAATAATAAAAATCTCCCATTATAAGGACCAAGGTCATTATTTTCAAAATTGTCATGATGCAAATTAGATGTAAGAAATCGGCACAATTTTAGATTTCTTTTATAAAATCGTTAACTAACACTTAAACTGACAATTATGAAAAAGTTTATAATGTTCGGGGGGTGGATGTTGATCTTAGTAGGTTATACATCTTTCATAAATGTAACAAAGCCTGTAGAGGCAAGAAAAAACAGATGCACCGGTTATACAGTCATTGACGCTCATACCGTCCAGTGGTGTGACGGAAAAATTGAAAAGAAAGATTGGCAAATAAGAATAGGCAAATAAAGTTGGCAAATAAATAAAGTAGGAACAGGAAAACGAGAAAGGCCGGATGAAAATCCGGCTTTTTGTTTTTTATAGTATCAAAAAAAATCAGGTTTTTTTTAATCGATGTTTTTATCCTGACATAATGGTGTCAGCACCCTCTTCTTCCTTTGTTGATAAACAAATTAATACACCTAACTATGGAAACAACTATCGGGTTAACGAAAGGCAGTACAGAAACAAATATCGTTATTTCAGGGGCGCAACTTTTAACTCACTGGCAAGGTCATCGTGGTGTGACTCGAAGAGTTATCGAGGCCTTTCCAGAGCATGAACTTTTCAATTATTCTATAGGAGGCATGCGTCCGTTCTCGCAGCTGGTCATGGAAATGTTAGGTATGGCCGTCCCGGGCGTGAAAGGCGTGATAACGGGTAAATGGGACAACGCCGGGGACACATTTAGTCAAGTGCCTCCAGCAACGAAGCAAGATCTGCTGAACCTTTGGGACGACACTACAAAACAGATAAACGAGTTGTGGCCGCAAATTCCACTTCATAGGTTTCAAGAGATCGATTTGGCATTTGGCCTCTACGAAGGTCCTCTGTACTTCATTATCTTTTATTGGATCGACAATGAAATCCATCATCGCGGCCAGGGCTATGTTTATCTTCGTTCTCTAGGTATTGAACCACCTCCGTTCTGGGAAAGAACCGCATGAGATTGCATATTTTAGATTTTTGGATTTCAGATTGGGGCATGATCCTCATTTGCAGGGCTGCGTACAGGCGCAAAAAATATGACAGAAAATTAAAAATTAAGGCGACGTGGAAGCTCCATCAATAGTGTCGAATCAATATCGTTTAGTTAGCCTTTTTACACTCGTTGAATTGTGAAAAATTTTACCGCAGAGAGAATTACGGAGAAAAATGAAGCAGTGTCTTTTAATTCTCCCTCCTGCGGCTCTTTGGCATTATCTCTGTATTTCCTTTAATATAACTGCTCTACATTGAGCCGCTGAGAGCTCATTCAATTCTGCTGCCAAGTGGCCCATTTGATGCGCGAGACTTCATTCATGTGGGGGGAAGCCATGCCTGCGCTAAAGCTCCAGCAGGCAGGCATATTTGGCTCTTCACTTTTTTGGTTCTTTTTGTGTCAAGACAAAAAGAACATACATGTTAATACGACGCATACAGTAGCAGCTTTCCTTCAAAGTTACCACACCAAAACATCACCTCCTTATTGGGATACTCTGCGGTAAATTCCAGTTCACGCAATGGGCGCGAAGGAGTAACGCAAAGAGCACAAAACGTTCTTACAATGAGAACGACGATTTTTAATTAGAGTTCGGAAGCTGCCTGCACACTCAGAAGTTCGCACACATAAACACTTAAACACCTAAACACTTCAACACCCAAGTGGCTCATTCAAAGCGCAAGACTTCATTCCGTGCCGGCGCGCGGGCCCGAGCCAACTGCGGGGGTGGCCCGGCATGTGGGGGGAAGCCATGCCTGCGCTAAAGCTCCAGCAGGCAGGCATATTTGGCTCTTCACTTTTTTGG
>JAICGJ010000168.1 GCA_025923195.1 Chryseolinea sp. | reverse complement strand
CAAAAGGAGCGTGAATGCCAGGTGTTTCATAAGCGTTAGTTTCTAAATCAAAGAGGTCATGAAAATAGACTACGGTACTAAGATTAAGTTACCATTTTTATTACTGGGACTGCGTTATTAAATTTCTTTGCGACCAGGCCAAGCAGAATCTTTTTTAAAGTTAGGCCTCGGCAAATCACTTCCTGCAAATAAACAAAGCCTGGGCGTCAACAATTCTCCTCCGACGATCTGAGCATAACGTGTTGTCAAGCTTTCCCGATTTTCGTGACGATACAGAGTGAACAACGTGTATGCTGTAGATGAAAAATTCTATCTTCAAGGCCGGATACTGCCTTTTTCAATTTAATGAGTTGTTTAACTTTAAACTATGATTAAAAAATCATTCTATCTTATCCTGCTAGCCATCATGTTTGCCCTAGCCTCATGTCATGACAAGAGAGAAGCGAATGTGCAAAAGCAAAAAAAAAATGCAGTTAAAGTTTCCATCGAAGAGATCGAATCAGGAATAAAGAAGTTCATTCAAAAGAAGACAGAAGAACATGGTGGATATTTTGAGCTGCGTGATAGGGGACAAGATTTTCGAATGAAACTTGTTCGGGTACATACCGAATACCTGGCTAACCTGGGCCCGAAAAGTCATTTTGCATGTGTGGATCTTGCCGACGAAAACGGGGATGTATACGATGTAGACTTTTTTCTCAATGGCGAACCAGGTGCTATGGATGTGACGGAGACCAGTGTCCATAAATTAAATGGCAAGCCTTACTACGCCTGGAAACAGCAAAAGGATAAAACGTGGAATCGTGTGCCGGTAAAAGATGCCTCCACCCGTTTACTAGGGATAATAGAAGGAACGGATTCATTTGAATTTTTTTATCGAGTTGAGCTGCCAGAAATCAAGGGAGAGGCTAAAATGTGGATTCCGATCGCAACAACTAACAAGTACCAATCGGTAGAAGTAACTTCGATGAAAGTGCCCGTTGAGTACAAACTTATCAAGGATAAGGAATTCAATAATACGATTATGTATCTCGAGCTACGAGCATTACAAAGCAAAAAAGTAATTGAGATTGCCTATAAGGTTACACGCTTGGAAAGGGGGCCGATGGATGAAACTGGACCTGTGGATAGCATGTACCTAACGGATAACCGGTTGATGCCGGTAGGAGGTCGCTTTACAGAAGTTGCCAAAGAAGCTACAATGGGCCGCGATGAAAGTGCGCTCATTAAAGCTAGGGCATTGTATGACTACATCATTGATAACATGCGCTATATGAAGTATGGTAACTATGGGAGGGGTGATGCCAACTACGCCTGTGATTTACGAACAGGAAATTGTACAGAATTCCATTCATTTTTTATTTCACTTGCCAGGTCTTCCGGAATTCCGGCGCGGTTTGCAGTAGGCGCGTCCATTCCCTCCGAAAGGAATGAAGGCGGCATAGATGGATACCACTGTTGGGCAGAGTTTTACGCAGAAGGTAAATGGTGGCCAATTGATATCAGTGAAGCAAATAAATATACCGCACTGGCTACTTATTATTTCGGCCACCATCCAGCTAATCGAATTGAGTTCAGCCAGGGTCGCGATCTTATGGTTGAACCTGGTCCTGTATCAGGGCCTATCAATTTTTTGGCGTTTCCCTTGTTAGAGATCAACGGTAAGGAAAATGCTCCGAAAACAACTTTTTCGTTTAGACGACCCGACCCGCCAGCCCTATAAAGGAACTCACTGATTATTAGTAGAGTCTGCGGGGTGCTCGGCTGCATCCGTAGGATGTTCAGCAGAATCAGTGGGATGTTCGGTAGAATCAGAGGCAGCCTGTTCTGTACTGCCTTCATCCGGATTGCTCTGTTTGCCGCAAGAAACAATGGTCGCAGCCGAAAATACGGTGAGGACAATAATCGTTGCCAGTCGTTTTTTGAATGTTAGCATAATGATAAAGTTGGTTTTAGATTTTGCAGTTATGACTGCATCGAAGATAAAACTTTTGATTTAGTATTTATAACCCAACATGAGTTATAATGCTAGTCGAAAACGGAAATTAGCGAAAAGCTGAAAGCTTAAGGCAGAACACACAACGACAACTTGTGCTACACAAAAGAGATACTCACATTCAACGTTAAAAAAACAATGTCCTTGCATTCTAATGAGAGTGAAAACGGGTAATCAACTCTTATTCATAACCTACAAATCTGGATAACGTACGCCCGAGCTTTTAGCCTTAAGCTTTTAGCTTTAAGCTTTTTTTGCTAGCGGACATACGCTCCCCCAGGCATCAAGTTATGTACAGGCCATAGTTCCCGCTCCTGGTTGATTATTTCAGACCACCGGACGCCATTAATATCTTCGCTACTCTTAGGTTTAATGTCCGATAATGTTTCAACAATTTCACGCGCAAGCATTTTAGTGTCTGCTGTCGCTGTGATTCTTACTTCCCTTACTTTTAAGTGCGACTGGACAAAGCGACTTACAATTTCAGTGTCTTCGATCATCTGCAAAAAGTAAGGGCGGCCAATAAGCAGTGCGTTGTAAATATAATTTGCAAATACACCCGACAATGGATTGAAATAAATTTGCGTGGAATCCATCACTGCGAAATTAAGATACTCAGTCGGTGTAGCCTGAAAATTCATCTTGTCTTCGCCCGTCCCCCGGAAATCGAATGATATAACATTCTCTCCCTTATTAACCAGGTTCGAAATTTCCGTCCAGTCTTCCTGGCTGGCTTTGCTGTTTAAATTGACCCACAATAATATTTTGTCGCGAGGATTTTTTGTTGCATGAAAATAAAGAAGTGGAATTTGAAGACCACCGCTATGGTGAAGCATATAGTGATCAATCTGAATTTGCCCTGATACATAATGACTTTTTTTTTGCCAACTGATAATCGCCATTTCAGGTTGCCCTTTGTATTCTGAAACATTCCAATTTTTAATGTCTGGATAACCCCTTCCATAGTAACGCGAGGAAACCGAAGGGACTTTTTTATTTTGATAATTGTGAAAATATTCCCTGATCAAGTCGGTAAGATTTTTCGCGTTGGAATATTCGAGTAGTACTTGTCCGGTCTTCGTACATTGCAGGTCCTTTACGTCCAGTTCTCTGATGGATGGTAAACCTTCTTTAGCGGGCATATTATTATGACGATCAAGAAAGTCGAGCGCTGCCTCTTGATTTTCAAGGGAGAACTGATGTTTGTGATATCCTTCGACCATCGAGATGCGGTCTTTAATTTTGAAGCGATCATACACGCCGGAAATTTCACGGAAGGTGTTTCGGGTGCCTTCGATGGGAAAAAAATCAAGCACGGCAGATGCGATCATAACAGGCCGAGGATAAATCATTAACAAAAGGCCTGTATGGTCAACACCTTCAGATATCATGCCATCAGGATCCTGCTCCGGATCGCTGTCAGGGTCAGCAAAGATCCGGTTATAGGCGCGCATCGGCAATGAGCTGATGAAACAGGAAGGCGCAACAACTCTAATTCTCTCATCCAGTGCACCGATGTAAGATGCCTGAACTCCGCCGCCGCTGGTACCTGTGATGGAAATGCGACTTGCGTCGACATCCTGCCGGGTCAGCAAATAATCCAAGGCACGAATACCATCCCAAATTTGCCAGCGTAGCAAGTTGGTTCCTGCGAGATAGGCAAGATTTCCAAGTACAGCATGTTCACCACAGACTAGATTATAACGGCTCTTGCCAGCTCCTTCGCTCCAAAACTGGCTGCGTTCCGCCTGACCCACTGGATCCCAGCAAATAACCAAATAACCGCGTTGAACAAGTCGCTGACACAATCCCTGGTAATATATTTTGCCAATAGGCGAGTGGCCACATGCAACCAGCACAGCCGGATGTTTGGCTGCGCCATTTTCAGGAATGTATACAAGCGCCGTGACGTAAAAACCGGGCATGCTTTCAAATACTAACTTCTCAATGTGAAATCCATTCATTTGAATATTGCCTTGAACCTGAGGTCGAAGCGGTGTTTTTTCCTCGGGTAATCCGCCGATCATCAGAAGCAGTTTCTCTCTTGTTTTGCGCTGCAGCTCCAGGAGCTCTTTTTCAGTCTTGATATTTTGCAAGTTTTCCCGGCGCGCCTCATCTTGTTTCCAGGCAAGTGCGGTCTGGTGTTGCAACAATGAAGTGATTTTCGGGCCGTACGGCTGAGGCCGTTTAATAACGGTAAAGAATTCGGCATCTGGAGTTTGGCAAACAGCATGCAATGCCGAAATAATAACAGCCGCCGATATATAGAGTGTTTTTTTCATTTGGTAATTCAAGATCATGAAAGTTAATATGACTACTTGTTCTTAAGTTGTTTAAGATCCGAGGAATTCACGGTTTTTTTTCCGCACCTCGTGAATCTTTGTGGCTTGGCGTCTTAGTGGCCATAAATGCCGCCAAGACTCCAAGCATCAGCAAGATCACAATTGTGAAGTTTTGAAATAATTTATTGAAAAAACCACTCAAACTAAAACATCAGTCCTAGTGATGTCATTGCTATTCTTTGTTATCCCTTTTAACTAAATCAGTAGAATGGTGTCCTTGGGCTCATGAAAATGAAGATAATAGGCTTAGCTGCAGTCTCAATCCTACTGAGCTCAGTAATCTGGCAGGCGTGCTCTGATAGAAGTGCCACAGAAAAGACCGCTTTAAATAAAGGAAAGATTGATTTTAATTATCATGTAAAACCAATTCTTTCAGATAAATGCTTTGCCTGCCATGGACCGGATGTGAAAAAGAGACAGGCAGAATTCCGCTTAGATACCGAGGAAGGCGCCTTTAAAGCGCTAAAATCTGACTCAAACCATTATGCCATCGTCAGGGGAAATGCTGAAGAAAGCTTCCTGGTCAAACGAATATTTTCCGAAGACCCTTTGTTCAGGATGCCTCCGGCTGAATCGAATCTGGTTCTCACAGATCAAGAAAAAGACATCCTTAAAAAGTGGATCGAACAAGGTGCAGAATATAAAAAACACTGGGCGTTTATACCTCCTGTAAAACCTGAAGTACCCGAGGTAGCTTCCGATTGGGGCGTAAATGAAATTGATCGTTTTGTATTAGTTAAGCTTCGGGAAAATGACTTGGAACCTAGTGCGGAAGCAGACAAGGAACGGTTGATCCGACGTGTAAGCTTCGATCTCACGGGGTTGCCACCTACACTGGAACAAGTCGATGCTTTTCTGAAGGACGATTCAGGGGAAGCTTATGAAAAATTGGTTGATGAATTGCTTGCCTCCACTGCCTACGGGGAAAGATGGGCCAATTACTGGCTGGATGTGAGTCGATATGGGGACTCTCATGGTTATCAGGACGACTTACCTCGAGTTATGTGGCCCTGGCGAGATTGGGTGATTCATGCCTTTAATAAAAATCTGCCATACGACGAGTTCGTTACCTGGCAATTGGCCGGTGACCTGTTACCTGATGCGACCCTTGAACAAATCCTTGCCACCGGATTTAATCGAAATCACAAAATAACACAAGAGGGCGGCGCAATTCCGGAAGAATACCGTACTGAATACGTAGTCGACCGCACCAATACATTTGGCAAAGCTTTTCTCGGCATCAGCGTAGAGTGCAGCCGTTGTCACGATCATAAATATGATCCAATTTCACAAAAAGATTTTTATTCCATCTATTCATTTTTTAATCAGGCCAAAGAAAAAGGGTTGATCAACTACGGGGAATTGCCAAAACCTAATATTGCAATCACTCAATCTGTCGCGGACAATATTCTGCAGTTTGTAAACAAAAAAACGATCGGCGCGAAGGACACGGTAAAAGTCATGGTCATGCGCGATGATCAACCACGCAAAACTTTTGTTCTGGAGCGGGGAGTTTACGATGCACCAACTAACGTAGAAGTATCTGCTGGCGCGCCTCAAGCCATAATGCCATACGATAAGAACAAATATGGCTCGAACCGTCTGGGGCTGGCAAAGTGGTTATTCGCTCCTCAAAATCCACTCACCTCAAGAGTAATTGTTAATCGGTTATGGCAGGAAATTTTCGGTCGGGGCATAGTCGCCACTTCGGATGATTTTGGCAATCAGGGAGCGTTGCCCACTCATCCCGAACTGCTGGATTATCTTTCAGTTGAATTCAGAGAAAAAGGATGGGACATCAAAGCCTTGTTAAAATTAATGGTGATGTCCTCCACATACAGGCAATCATCTGCATCCAATAAGAAACTGCGTGAAGCAGATCCTGGTAATATCTATCTGGCTCGCAGTTCACGCTATCGGCTTAATTCAGAAATGATACGCGATAATATTTTATTTTCAAGTGGATTATTGCACGATGAACTGGGCGGACCCAGTGTGAAACCTTATCAGCCTGAGGGGCTTTGGGAGGCTATTTCTGTCGGCCTAAAAGGAAGAGGTGAACCCGTATACATTGCCGACCAAGGTGAAAAGTTATACAGAAGGAGTTTATATACGTACTGGCGAAAAACTATTCCTCCTCCATCGATGCTGATTTTTGATGCGCCCATGAAGGAGTTTTGTGAGGTACGAAGGGTTCGCACCAGCACACCACTTCAGGCGCTCAATCTGTTAAATGATCCCCAACTACTTGAAGCTGCAAGAGTATTGGGATCAAAACTCGTAGAACAAAGCTCACTTTCGGTTGAGAAAAAGATAGAGCTGGCGTTCCGTAAGATTATCAGCCGGCAACCTGAAGACCACGAATTAGAAATTTTATTACAAGGTTACCACGAAGAATATGATCGTTTTAGTGCAGATCCAGCGGAAGCAAAGAAATTTTTGCAGGTGGGAGCTTACCCACAAAATGACAAGCTTGACCCATTAGAATGTGCTGCCATGATGCATGTAGTAAGTATCATTTACAATTTAGATGAGGCCATTAGTAAATCCTAAAAGACACGTTTATGTCCAACGAATTCCTACGATACGCATTAAACATGAACCGGCGCACTTTCCTATCCAGCGCAAGTGTGGGAATAGGCAGCCTCGCTTTGGGCTCTCTGCTGGTACCGGATTTATTCCGCGGCAAGAACGATGATGAGGAGTCGTTGCCTTTTGGTGTAACCCATTTTGCGCCTAGAGCCAAACGAGTAATTTATTTGTTTCAAAGTGGAGCCCCTTCACAATTAGAACTTTTTGATTATAAACCCCTGCTCCTCAAAATGCAAGGGCAAGAGCTTCCTGATTCCGTTCGCAATGGACAACGGCTCACAGGAATGACCTCAAATCAAAAATCATTTCCCTTGATTCCTTCGTTTTCCGGTTTTAGTCAGCATGGGCAAAGCGGAGCATGGCTAGGAGAGCTTCTGCCTTTCACTTCGAAAATCGTTGACGATATCTGCATCGTCCGAAGCATGCATACTGAAGCCATCAATCACGACCCGGCGGTTTCATTTTTTCAAACCGGCAATCAACAACCTGGCCGGCCCAGTATGGGGTCGTGGCTGAGTTATGGCCTGGGAAGCGAAAATAAGAATTTGCCAGCATTCTGCGTATTGCTGTCCCGTGGAAAGGGAGATATTCAGCCGCTCGCTTCACGCAATTGGGGAAATGGTTTCCTCGACTCTATTCACCAGGGCGTACATTTACAGTCAGGACACGACCCGGTATTATATCTGAAAAATCCTCCCGGCACAGACAAAGAGAGCCGGCGTAAGATGCTGGAACATATAGCTTCGCTGAATCGTCTTCAGGAAGAAGAATTTGGTGATCCCGAAATCACAGCACGCATTGCGCAGTATGAGATGGCCTACCGAATGCAAACTTCAGTGCCGGAAGTGATGGATTTTTCTGATGAGCCGGAAAGTTCTTTCAAATTATATGGTGCCGACTCCCTTCAGCCCGGCACATTCGCAGCGAATTGCTTGCTGGCCCGACGCCTTTCGGAGCGAGGGGTTCGCTTTATTCAACTTTATCATATGGGTTGGGACGCTCATGCGGATCTACCCGAAAGAACACGTCATTTTACCAAAAATGTGGATCAGGCATCAGCTGCATTGGTACAGGATTTGAAGAACCGCGGCATGCTGGACGAAACGCTGGTGATCTGGGGTGGTGAATTCGGCCGCACAAATTATTGCCAGGGAGATTTTAAAGCCGCCAATTATGGTCGTGATCATCATCCCCGCTGCTTTAGTATCTGGATGGCCGGAGGAGGTGTAAAGCCTGGAATCGTCTACGGAGAAACTGACGAGTTGGGATACAATATTATTAAAGACCCAGTGCATGTGCACGATTTTCAAGCTACCGTACTAAGCCTTTTTGGCTATGATCATGAAAAGCTTATCTATAAACACCAGGGGAGACGTTATCGGCTTACCGATGTAAGTGGCCATGTAGTAAAAGGTATTCTTGCATAACATGAAGTCGCCGGATAAAATTATTTTTCGTCTTTATATGTGAAGTTCCCGGATGTTTCGACTCAGACAGATCACTCTCAACTTTGTTTATTTTTTAAATGTCCTCTTAATATTTCTCTTGATATTTGAGGATGGAGTTCAATTGCCGGTCTTCTTGCAGGTTACCGGAAGGATGCATCCGCTTCTACTTCACTTTCCACTTGTTTTGATCTTTGTAGGCATATCCCTGGAGTATCTGATTACCAAAAAAAACTTCAGGCATCCCGCTATCGCAAAAATTATTTCATATGTCTTCTATTCATTTGCGCTCACTGCCTCTCTCTCCGCCTTATTTGGTTTTTTTCTTTACAAAGAGGGATCCTATCTGGGGGAGGAAATAAACCTGCATAAGTGGATGGGCACTGCCGTTTCATTGTTGGCCGTATTGATACTTTGGTTGAGGGAAAGGCCCGTCGTTTTTTTTTACTATGGCACCTTGGCGGTAAGTACGATATGCCTTGTGCTAGCGGGTCATTTGGGATCAGAAGTTACCCATGGTAAAGGATTTTTAACCGAGCCAATCGAAAAGCAGCAGAAAATCATTGAGATTGAAAATGCGGATAGCGCCATCGTATTCAGAGATGTTATCCAGCCGATCCTCAATGAAAAATGTCTCAACTGCCATAACGCAAACAGGGCAAAGAGTGATCTGATCCTGACCGATTATCAAAGCATAATGAAAGGAGGAAAAAACGGTGACGCCATAGTAGCAGGCAAGGCGAAAGAAAGTCTGTTATACAAATATATTTTGCTTCCAATGAATGACTCTCTGCACATGCCACCAAAAGAAAAACTACAATTGGATAAGGAGGAGATCAAGCTCATTGGTTGGTGGATCAATACCGGAGCCGTTGCACATCAAAAATATGTTAACCTACCCAAGGTAGACAGCATACAAACCATAATGGTTTCAAAGTTTCATCCAAAAACGGGCCTGGATCTTTTAGAAATTACTTTTGCGGATCAACAGGAAATAAAGGACTTAAACACTCCTTACAGAACCGTACAACAAATTTCCGCCACTAAACCCTACATAGCGGTATTCCTGGGAAGCAAAAAGGATTTCTCCGTGAAAGATCTAACTGAACTTAAAGATGTCGGTAATCAAGTTGTTTCGATTGATATCGGAAATTCGAAAGTGAAGGATGATGACCTTAAAAGTTTAAGACAATTTCCTCACGTTCAAAAATTGCACCTTCAAAACAATGCCATTGGAGATGAAGGTGTAAAGCATTTAAAGGACCTCCACTTTTTGGACGTATTAAACCTTTCCGGTACAAAAATAAGCGCTAAGAGTCTCGATGAAATTTCAGGTTGGCAGAATTTGAAGAAGCTATATTTATACAATACGACTGTCTCTCAAGAATCTGTTAAAGCATTAAAAAAATCCCGTCCTGGACTTGACGTTTATAACACTCAATTTGATTTGACAGATACTGTTTACAATGCCCAACTCACGATCCCTGTCGTTAAAATTGACAGTTCATTTTTCCATGAGCGGGCGTCTGTAGAAGTTAAGTTATCACGGGGAAAGGTTAAATACTATTATACACTAGATGGCTCGGAACCGACGCCCAGTGTAAATCAATACGTCGAACCTTTTCATGTAGATCAATCCGGCGAACTCAAAATCATCGCAACTATGGATGGATGGATCGATAGCGAAGTTGCTACTTTTCCATTGCTGAGGGTTGGGTTAAAACCTGACCGTGTAATACTTGAAACCAAACCTCATCCAAAATTTTCAGCGAGATTGGACAGTACATTAGTGGATGGTAAACCCGGGAGCCTTGATCGCGGGGACAAAGAATATCTGGGCTTTTTCAATCGGGATTGCCAGGTGCTCTTTGAACTGGAGAAGCCTAAAAAATTGTCTCAACTGACACTAAGCTTTTTGGAAGACCTGGGACTAGGTGTTTTGTCTCCTGAACATCTCGAGGTTTGGGGTGGAGAAGATAAAAATAACCTGGCACAATTAGGAAGGTTCGTGTGTGACCAGCCTAGTAATAAAAGGCCTGCTGCAAAAGGTATAATAAAGATAAATTTTCCACCGCAGTATGTTCGGTTCGTGCGCCTTAGAGCAAAAAATCCAGGCCAGTTGCCCGCTTCACTTAAGCTTAAAAAAGATACAAAGGCGTCAATTTTTATTGATGAAGTGTCTTTGGAGTAGGAGAGAACAAGGCATGAATTTCGAACGCCGAATTTCGAATATCGAAGTGGTCTACGGATAACGGACTACGAACTTCATTTTATGGCTACTTCGCGACTTTGCGGACTGACTTTTGCGAGCTTTGCGTGAACTGCATTTCAATTTTGTTTCACGCAAAAAACGCTAAGGAATGACGCAAAGGCAGCCAATGCAAAGTACCCAGACAGACATCGAATATCGGACAAGGAACACCGAATGATGAAGGAAGTAGGGTCCGGATAAGGGATAACCATTAACGCGTAACTAATAACGGCTAACGGACAACGACAATCTAGATTCTGGAAAGGGATGTCGGTATGTAGCCAAAATGTTTTTTGAAGGCAAATGAAAAATGGGAAAGGTCCTCAAATCCTACTTCCAAATACACGTCAACAGGTTTTTTTGCATGTGCGGTGAGTTGATAATGTGCGAGCTCCAGTCTTTTCTTAGTCAGCCATTTCTGAGGGGTGACATGAAAAGTCTTCCTGAAGTCACGATTGAAAGTAGAAAGACTACGGCCTGAGAGATAGCCAAACTTCTCCAAGGGCAGATTAAACATAAAGTGGCTCTCCATGAATTTGGCCAAATCAATCTTTCCTGGCGTTTCAAAGTTGGCGAGGATTCCATCAACGTTTTTGTCGATCGTTCTTAATATCATAATCGCTTCCGTAATCTTAAGAGAGGCCAGATTTTCTGGATACTTTTCTTTCAAATCGAAGTATGGCAGTAACGACGAAAAGCAACTTTCGAGCAGCGGGTGGTTTTTAAAGGAATAGATTTTGTCCGTGACACCAGCACTGGCTTTGACTTGGGGTTTTGCATAAAAGTCACGAAGCCGCTCCACCGTCAGATGCATTGCAACGGCCTTGTGTGGCTGCCCGTCTTTTGGATAGTTAATAACTGTGATCACCTGATTGCGCGGAATTAGGAAGATATCTCCGGCGTTGAAAACATAAGACGCGCCAGCTTGGATAATCTTTGTCTCACCCGAGATAAACCACACCAGCATATGGTGGTCGAAAAGGACTTCTGTCTTAAACAACTCGTCCTCGAAGACAGAAAGCTTGATATCTGGACTTATATAGTTTGTCTTGAATTCCAATTCTCTGGGGATTATATTACCAGATACAAGTTAGTTGGAGTTGCGAAAATGGCAACCCCATTAAAAGGATTTAACTGCGTTTATTGATTGATCGAGTGATATACAAAATTATATTGACGACGCACCAGACAGGAACGTTATGCCAGTCATTTCCTCGCTCAGTTTCCACAGTCGTTTCGCATAGTCTTCATCCAACGAATAAGGTTTTACACCGCGTGATGTTGACGGATCCTCAACCTTGTGTTCAGTAGTTCCATGATCCAGTTCAGCAACATCTGCATCTTCGCAATATACTCCTCCTATATCGTCCAGCATCGGACTGGTTGCACACCAAATGGTAGTGGCTGCCCCCTGAGGGATTGTCTTCAGCTTTGCTGCTACATCCGGGTAAATGTTACCTTGGGCGTCGCACAGACCCATTTTTTGAAATAGTTCGAGCGGTGCTTCGCGACCTAGTTCAGTGCCGTTGATTGATCCTGGGTGCACGGAATACGCCCTGACGTTAAATGCTTTCCCACGGCTGTCGAGCTCCATCGAAAACAAATTTGTGGCAGTCTTCGATTGTCCGTAGCCTAGCAGGGTCTCATACGGTCGCCGATGAAAATTCGGATCTTCAAAGCTGAATGGCGACATTTGATGGCCGAACGATGAAAGGTTTACTACTCTTGCGCCATTGGCTCGCGTCAACGCTGGCCACAGCCGTGCAGTAAGATGAAACTGTCCTAAATAATTCGTGGCAAGTTGGGATTCGATACCTCGTTGGTCCCTGCGCAATGGCACCCACATGATGCCGGCATTGTTGATCAACAAATGAAGTGCTCTGCCGGAGGCCAGGAATTTTTCCGCAAAAGTATCGATGGATCTCGCATCCATTAAATCCAACGACGCCAACTCCACATTGGCAACACCTTTTAGATTTTTCTTTGCTTTTTCAACATCTCTTGCAGGGACGATCACCGTTGCGCCCGCAGCTACAAGTATTTTCGTTGTCTCCAAGCCAATACCGGCGTTGCCACCTGTTACGATCGCTAGTTTTCCACTCAGGTTGATGCCTTTGATCACATCGCTTGCCGTTGATGATGCATTAAATCCAGAACCAATTGGTTTTTGCAGCTTCCCATTGTAATTGTCAATTTCTAACGTTGTCTTCATAGTTTTTTTGCTTTGTTAAGACAAAGGTAGACGGGGGTGCTTCCTTGAAACTTTGTTCAAAATTTCAATTTTACTTTGTTTAAAGTGTCATGTGGAAAGTCCATGGTCCATAGTCGATAGTCCATGGTAGTTTATCTGGCTTCTCAGTTTTCAGTTTTAAAAAGCTGCTATGGACTATGGACCATCGACCATGGACTTTTACTTTACTCCACGCCAGCGAGTTTTTGGTGTTGTGCCCGACCATTCAATGCACACCACCCCAACCGTTGTAGATTTTCCTTTCAGCAGGATCATGCCTAATTCTTGAGTTTTCATGGATGGATGTCGACCGACTTTGCGAAGT
>JAICGJ010000167.1 GCA_025923195.1 Chryseolinea sp. | reverse complement strand
CTAAACACTTCCCTCAACGGTACGGATACTGGCGAATGATCAGGATTCGTCTCCATTATATCCTCCATGTATTTCCACCATTCCTGAACTACATCGTGCTGTGCGAGTTGCTGCGAACCCGCACTTTCATTTGTCTTTTGAACAGCAAACAGCGTATTTGTTTCTTCATCCAGGTAAATCGAATAATCATAGATGCCAGCGTCTTTCAATAACTTTTTCAACGCCGGCCATAAAGCATCGTGACGCCTTTGATACTCCTGAGCAAATCCAGGTTTCAGTTTCATTTTAAAAGCAATACGCATGGCCAAGATAATATCCGTTAAAGCTATTGAATTAAAAATAATGAGCAATCCTGCCTTGTCAGTCACCCTTTTTTTTTGAAAGCTTTTTTATCCTGGCCTTTAACGATGGGATGGATTCATGCGCTAGGTTTTGTAAAATGTCTTCAAAAATCCTTTTTAATGCAGGGGCATCTCGGGACAAGTCAAACAACCCTTGCAGTGCATTGACCCTTACAATTTTGCTTTCGTTTGGATTTTGCGCCCAATAAGCAAGGATAGACCATACCTCTTTTAATTCTTCTTGACTCAGGGAAAGTCTCGACACTAATTGAGCTATGTGCCACTTAAGCTCTTTGTGCACGGCACTTTTCAGCAAGCTCAACAACTGAAATTTGTGTGGTTCAAGAAATTCCTTGTGGTTGATCGTAACCTTTTCTACTGCATCAGCTGCGCGCATCACCAGCGGCCTTTCATGATGAAGCAGAAGTCCAAAAAGCTGGTCAAAACTCTCCTGATCCCCTACCATTTTGGCCACTTCGTTGCCTTTCTTTATAGTGCGCAGATCCTTTCCAAGCAGAAGGTGAGCGAAGTCCGGCATGATCGAAATGTATTAAAGGTCTGAATTTTTTCAAATATTCTTCAACTGCCACATGCCAGTAAATGCTCAAACCTTCAAATGAAGGATTCTTAATTTTATTTTGGTCATGACATCTAACCGGGCATGGAAATGTCGTGAGTTTTTGACTGTCTGGTGAAGTTATAAGAACGTAATCAGCATATATAAGTATCTCGTGGCAGACGCACAAGTTCCTCTTCCAGCTTTTGGTCCCGATAACTATCGGGAAGCAACCTAATTTTGTCTTTGGCCTGGCAAGGGTATGCATGCGGCTGGGAGCCTTAAACTGTGGATGACCCGCAGGTGTCTAGTTCTGTCACGATTATTGGGTGATGATACCTATATCGAAAACCTGAAATTTTTCTACTCCTTGTCCGAGTTTTGGCCACCATCGCAAATATCACGCAGCATTATTTCAAAGCCCACAGGTTCCCTAAGTCTCTCTTATCGCAGGCCACGACCCATAGAGTTTTCTGATAAAAACAATTTGACCTGTGTGATATGCGTCATGCATTATCAGGGTGAGGATTTGTCCGCCAACCGCGGTCTCTGGCAATTTCAAGTCCAAGTCAGTATCGGTAAGATCGATCATTTTCTCCTGAATTTGCTTGTGAACTGAGGCCAGTTCATCAACGGTCTTTTCCCAATTTCCCGGAGAGCCGTCAGAAGTTGATGAAAATGATTCATCATTCGTGTTGATCGTAAAGGGCCACGCCTTGCGTTCCAACCGGTACAGAAATCTCTTTTTATAATATAACAAATGATCTACGAGTTGAGCTATCGTGTGAGCCGCCTTACCGGGCGCCTGCCAAAGCGAATGCTTGTCGTCGACACCGTTCAATGCTGCCCTTAGGGGTGGATACCATCCCTCTTTGTCAAAGGTTTCCTCCCAACCTGCTATCAAAATGTCCTTGCTTTGCATATTTGGTATTTGGTTTAATGCAGTTTGTGAAAATAGAAATTATAACCAGTCGGCGGATACAGACTATAGTTTTAATCCTTAGATTTCTTGAACTGGATCTCTGCCGTACCTTGCCAACGCTTATTTAAATTCAACTGTTCAAACTTTCTTCACCAGCTATTTCGAGCGACGCACCACACCCACTATTAACTATTAAACTATTAACTATTTTAACTATTAACGGATAACGGATAACGGATAACGGATAACGGATAACTAATAACGGATAACAAATGAAAAACTTCTCCCTCACAGGAACTTACACCGATCTATACCAGCTATCCATGGCGCAGGTTTATTTTTTGAAAGGCAAGAGCAACGACCACGCAGTGTTCGACTATTTTTTTAGGAAGATTCCATTTGATGGAGGATACACCGTGTTCGCCGGGCTCAACGATCTGCTTGAGACCCTGCAGGAACTCGAATTCACATCCGATGACCTGGAGTATCTAAAAGGTATCGGCTTTAATGAACAGTTTGTTTCACATTTGAAAACATTTCGGTTCCGAGGAACGGTATATGCCATGAGTGAAGGAGAGATCGTCTTTCCCAACGAGCCCATTTTGCAGGTTCATGGATCGATCCTCGAAGCTCAGATAGTGGAGACATTGCTACTGAACATTCTAAATTTTCAATCCCTTATCGCGACAAAGGCGGCGCGTATGCGAGCCGTTGCCGGAGACAGGATACTCAGCGACTTTGGTCTGCGACGGGCGCATGGCTTAGGCGCATATCATGCTACCCGCGCTGCCATTGTCGGTGGATTCAACTCCACAAGCAACGTGAAGGCTGCACACGATTTTGGAATACCTGCTGTCGGAACGATGGCACACTCTTTTGTGCAAAGTTACGACGATGAACTAGCCGCTTTCCGTGATTTCTCGGAGGTGAGACCCGATCATTGCGTTCTGCTGGTGGATACCTACGATACGCTTAAGTCCGGTATCCCTCATGCAATCACGGTTGCCAAGGAATTGGAACAGCGCGGCCACAAATTATCAGGGGTTCGATTGGACAGTGGAGACCTCGCTTATCTTTCCAAGCAAACGCGCGAAATGCTCGACAATGCCGGACTTCATTACGTAAAGATCACAGCTTCGAATCAATTGGATGAGTACGTCATCAAAAGCCTGCTAGATCAGCAAGCCCCCATCGACGTATTTGGCGTGGGTACAAGCCTGGTAACGGCACCACCAGACGCCGCTTTGGATGGAGTATATAAACTGGCATTTGCCTACGGGAAGCCCCGGCTTAAATTGTCTGAAAATCTAAAGAAGATCACCCTGCCCGATAAGAAACAGGTATATCGCATCATCAATGGGGCTGGGAATTTTCTGGGGGCCGATGTCATCACCCTACAGCACGAAAGCCATCAAACCATCATGCATCACCCATTTGAATTTGACAAATCGCTTAACTTGAAAGAACTTGAACAAAGAGCCTTGTTCAATAAAGTTATGGAAAATGGAAGGGCTCTGCATGAACCGAACACCCTCCAGGGGATTGCCGAGTATTGCCAGGCGCAGTTCAAGTTACTTCCCGATGAATTCAAGCGTTTCCAAAATCCGCATATTTATAAAGTAGGTATCAGCGAGAAACTGAGAGATGAACGAAATCAACTTAGAAATCATTATAAAAAATAATTATGCATGCGCTTATCGTCGTAGATATTCAGAACGATTTCGTGCCCGGTGGAGCACTTGCGGTAGCAGGGGGCGATGAGATTATTCCCGTTGTCAACAAACTTCAGGATTCGTTCGACCTTGTCGTCGCCACGCAGGACTGGCATCCGGTGGACCACAAGAGTTTTGCCAGCAATCATAAAGGTAAAAAGCCCTTTGAAACGATCATACTTCATGGCCTGGATCAGGTATTGTGGCCCGATCACTGCATTCAGGGTTCCGTTGGTGCAGAATTGCACAAGGATCTGAAACTGAATAAGGTGGAGGCCATATTTAGAAAAGGCATGGATGCTGATATAGACAGTTACAGCGGATTTTACGACAATGGTTATAAGAAATCGACCGGACTTGCCGGCTATCTGCGGGAACGCAAAGTCAAAAAACTTTATGTCTGTGGCTTAGCCGCCGACTACTGTGTTTTTTATACGACCAAGGATGCATTAAAAGAAAATTTTGACGCATACGTCATTGAAGACGCGACGCGGGCCATTGATGTTAATGGCTTTGATTTAGCAAAGGCCGAAATTTTGTCAATCGGTGGCCAAATCATAAACACAGAAAACCTTCATAGACACTTGTAGCCACAAGGGTCGAAATTAGTTGTAAAAATCCCTGGTTGCAGTGTCTGGATTGCAGCTTTCACGACCTTTGTCCTCACTTAGTGCAAACGTTGTATGACAAAAATCCCGATAACACCCAACAATCGTCATTGAAACCCCGTTGAATGTTGGATTATGTTTGTACTGTCATTTAAATAAAGCCATCTTATGCATACCAATACCGATGTTCAGAAAAAATCGATGGAAACCGATTCTTCAGCGGAGAAATCAAAAAGAGGACCTGAGCAATTAGTTGCCGCTGTATCCGGCATTACTCGCCTCGTCCCTGACTTGCGTACAGGTTACTCTTCGGGTAGTCGTATCGATGTACAAATAGATTGGGCCAAAGGCAGGATGGCAGTCTCGTATTAATCCAGAATTTACATTTATAGTTGGCTAAGTATGGCTGGGGTAAATCCTGGCCATACTTTTTTTCTGTCATTTTTTTGCGAAGAATTAATGTTTGAAATACACTTATCGTTACGAGCTTGCGTTCAATGAGCTGAGCATTCCGCTTCGCTACATTGCTAAGGCTCCTGAATCCGTCACGTTATAATGGTCATTTGGATAGCCAAAAAACTTAATTAATTTTTAGGAAATGAACCGGAAATCAGCTCACAAGGAGATAATATTCTTTTCTAATCAAAATGAATTTAGAAACTGGTTAAAGAGAAACCACAAGAAAGCGACGGAACTTATTGTTGGTTTTTACAAAGTGCACACAGGCAAACCAAGTATGACTTGGTCGGAATCGGTTGACCAGGCACTTTGTTTTGGTTGGATAGATGGAATTCGGAAATCCATTGACAAAGACAGTTACTGTATCCGTTTTACACCACGAAATCCTTCGAGCAACTGGAGTGCTATTAACATAAAAAAAGCTGAAGAACTCATTAAGAATGGCCAAATGCAGCAAGCGGGACTTTCTCTTTATAAAAATAAAAAAGAAAATAAATCACAAGTCTATAGCTACGAAAATAAACCTGTCAAATTGCCTGACAATTATGAAAAGAAATTTAAAGCCAACAAAAGGGCGTGGGCATTTTTCAAATTACAACCGCCATCTTACCAAAAAACAATTTTCTATTGGATACTGAGTGCCAAGCAACAAACGACACAACTATCCCGTCTTGATAGGGCCATAAAAGAAAGCGAACAAGAAAAGCGAGTGACTTAACGAGGCGCTATTAAACTAGATTCTTCAATAGGCCATTAGAAGTATTTTATGACAGCACCACAAATTTGGCTTTCGAAAATTATGGCAATGGGCAAACATGTTCGCAAACATTTTTGGGATAGATTCGTGCTAATTAACTGAAATTCTATTTCTGGATAACCGCAAGCAAAAATCAACACGTTTCTGACTAAAATCATTTTTATTGTCGTCCAGCTTGACCATCTTTTGATAATAGATTTGAATGCGATCCGAACAAAGCAATCTGGAATCAATTGGACTACTGGTAGCTGACCATATCACTGCCATGCTTGCTTACTGGGACAAAGATCTGGTCTGTCGGTTTGCCAATGCTGCTTACCGCGAATGGTTCGGAAAAACGCGCGCAGAAATGGTTGGTAAGATGACCATTAAACAATTACTTGGGCCTCTCTATGATAAAAACCTGCCGTACATTTTAGGCGCACTTGAAGGCAAATCCCAAACCTTTGAAAGAGAAATACCCATCCCAAGTGGTGGCACTAGACACTCTATTGCCAACTATTTTCCACACATCGTAAACGGTGAAGTAAAGGGCTTCTTTGTTCACGTAGCAGATATAACTGAAATTAAACTATTGGAGACAGAATTGGTTCGGTCAAATTCAGTAATAAATGAACAAAATAAGCGTCTTTTAAATTTTGCTAACATTGTTTCACACAATCTGCGGAGCTATGCAGGCAATCTAAAATCTTTACTTGAATTATTTCTGATAGCAGGCTCGGAACAGGAGAAGGTCGTCTTGTTAAACCATTTGCAAAGCATTTCAAAGGGACTTAGTACAACTGTCGAAAATTTGACCGAAATAGTTGATGTTCAAAATCGACTTGATTTAAAGTTAGAACAAATCAACGTCTATGACTACATAACAAAAACACTTGACATACTCAGAATACAGCTTGAGGCAGCTGATTCAGTTATTCAGAACAATGTCAACAGAGACTTAACATTGTTGGCAAATCCTGCGTACCTTGAGAGTATCCTTTTGAATCTTTTGACTAACGCAATAAAATACAGAAAGCCAGACCAAAATCTTATCATAACATTGGACTCAGTAATAAAAAATGATGAAGTGGAATTAACAATAAAAGACAACGGAATGGGTATTGATTTGGAAAAGCACAAAAACGATATATTCGGCATGTATAAAACATTTCATGGAAATCCTGATGCAAAAGGAATCGGGCTGTTTATTACAAAATTGCAGGTGGAAGCAATGGCCGGACAAATTGAAGTGAAAAGCAGAGAGAACCACGGGACATCATTTATTATAAGGTTCCCAATTCGTTAAATAACAACCTGTTAATCAATTGATCAATTCAAAGTAAGAAGAAGGGATTTCAGGGTGTCAGTTATTAGAATTCGTTTCTTAATTTAGTCCAACTACGCAGGAAGGAAGCAGAGGAAGTAAATAGAGAAGCAACTTCATGATAAGCAATCCCAAATATGAAAAATGTAATCCCGATCTTTTTATTTTTAGTGTTCATCAGTATCAATAATTCCGGGACTGCTCAAACAAAACAAAATAACAGACCCAATATTTTATTGATAGTGGCAGATGACCTGGGCTATACTGACCTTGGCTGCTACGGCGGGGAAATAAAAACACCCAATATCGATTTACTTGCAAAAAAGGGACTTCAATTTACCCGTTTTCACACTTCGCCACTCTGTGCACCAACACGCGCCATGCTTCTAACCGGTAATGATAATCATGTTGCGGGTATGGGCTCTATGTTTCCTGTAACAGGAACTCCAAGAGAAGGCAAGCCTGGTTATGAGCATCACCTGACCGACAGGATAGTTACAGTAGCGCAGCTTTTGAAAGATGGCGGCTATCAAACATATATCGCCGGCAAGTGGCACCTGGGATATGAAGATCCTTATATTCCTTATTCCAAAGGTTTTGAAAAAAGTTTTGTTTTATTAAATGGCGGCGCCAATCATTTTAATAATAACCAGATTATTGTAGGTAATCCTCCGCAATACAGGTCGGATAATCAGACGGTTCGCTTTCCTGAAGGAAGATTTTCAACTGATGTCTATACCGAAAAAATCATAACATTTATTAAAGATGGCGAAAAAGAAAAACCATTCTTCGCCTGCGTCACTTATACCGCTCCGCACTGGCCACTCCAGGTTCCTGCAGATTATATTGATAAATACAAAGGGAAATATGATATGGGCTATGATTCGTTGCGGACAATCCGGTTTAATCAACAAAAGAAAATGGGAATCATTCCATCTCATGCAACGCTTCCACCACGAACATCGCGGATTAAACCCTGGGCTGAGCTTTCGGCGGAAGAAAAAAAGATTGAATCAAGAAAAATGGAACTATATGCTGCTATGGTTGATAACCTCGACGAGCATATTGGCCAGTTGATAAAATACCTGGAAGAATCAAACCAACTTGATAATACAATGATAGTTTTCATGAGTGACAACGGAGCGGCAGCTGAAGATTTTTATAATGCTCCACGGGGCTTTGGCCCGTTCCTTCGTGAACATTATGACAATAGTTTTGAAAACATGGGCACACCTTCATCATTTGTTTCATACGGGCCGCAATGGGCACAGGCAGGCGCAGCACCGTTTAGATTGTTTAAATATTATTCTACGGAGGGCGGTATCGTTACACCGCTGATTGTGTCCGGAAAACATGTTGAAAGAAAACCTGGCCTTCAAAATGCGTTCGTCTCTGTGATGGACCTAGCTCCCACTTTTCTCGAATTAGCCGGTATAAAATATCCCGACAGCTATAACAATAAAAAAGTCGCACCGATGCTGGGTGAATCTTTTCTTCCTTTTATCAAGGGAAAGACCAAAACCATCCATGATCCCAACTATGTTTTTGGCCTGGAGCATGACGGACAATGTCTTCTGGTAAAAGGAAATTGGAAGATTACAAATATTAGTCAACCGTTTGATGAAACTGCCTTCGCATTGTATAATCTGGAAGAAGACCTAGGCGAAACAAATGATCTTTCAAAAGCTAATCCCCAAAAATTTAAAGAAATGATGGAAGAGTGGGCAATATTCAAAAAGAAAACAGGTGTTATTCTCAAGGAGAAGGGAGAGTAGAATTAATAACAATTGACCGAGCACCATTTAATGACGTGGGAATCTCGTACACGCCTTCTAATCAATTATAGCCTCAGATAGTGAGTGGTCGAACAGAACTGTAACTAGTACTAAAGAAATTATTCTACCAGTAGTGAGACAAATATCAATCGTTCTGCTGATCCTTCAATTCCCATTGAACATCATAGCCTTTGCTCAAGATACGGAGGGGAAAAAATCAGAAATACTTGAAGTACATCCCAATGTGGTGCTCATTCTTGCTGATGATCAGGGGTGGGGTGATTTGAGTTTACATGGTAATCCCTGGATTGAAACACCACACCTGGATGGTTTGGCAAGAACCGGAGTGCGTCTAACTAATTTTTATGTAAGCCCGTTGTGTGCTCCGACACGAGCAAGTATTTTGACCGGCCGATATAGCCTTAGAACCGGTGTTGTTTCGGTCTCCAAAGGCCTGGAAAATATGAATACTGAAGAGAATACTCTTGCCGAATTATTCAAGGCTAATGGATACAAAACTGGCATCTTTGGAAAATGGCATAATGGTCAGCATTACCCGAATCGGCCGAACGATCAGGGTTTTGATGAATTCCTGGGCTTCAGTGCTGGCCATTGGTCTAATTATTTTGACACGGAGCTGGATCACAACGGTAAGGCTATCAAAACGAAGGGATATATCACGGATGTTCTGACGGAAGCAGCTATCAAATTTATAGAAACTAACAAAGAAAAACCCTTTTTCTGTTATATCCCTTTTAACGCGCCTCATTCTCCTCATCAAGTACCAGACAGATATTTTAATAAATACAAAGCGAAAGGTTTAAACGATGAAATAGCATCCATTTATGGAATGGTTGATAATATGGATGAAAATGTTGGCAGAATTTTGAATTATCTCAATAAAACCGGTCTTGAAAAGAATACGGTTGTCATTTTTCTATCTGACAACGGACCTAATGGCACGCGGTACAATGGACATTTGAAGGGTATCAAAGGAAGTGTACACGAAGGCGGGGTAAAGGTTCCCTTCTTTATTAGGTGGAAAGATGTCGTTCCGTCAGGAAAAACCGTTTCAACACCAGCGGCGCATATCGATATATATCCTACTCTTCTTGAATTATGCAAACTAGAACCGCTATCAGGCAAGTCTATCGATGGAATTAGCCTGGCATCATTGATTCTACAAAACGGCGAAGAAATGAAATCAAACAGAAATCTTTTTGCACATGTCAATTTCATGACCCTGCCCATTACATTGAATGCAGGCAGTTTCCGAAATGATCAGTATCGCTTTGTTTTTGAGAAGGATAGCCCGCATCTATATGATCTTGAAAAAGATTCGGCCCAATTACAAGACCTTTCACCTCGAATGACGAACCAAACAGAACAATTCCTTATTCAATATAAACAGTGGTTCACAACTGTCACTTCGGACCTTACATTGGATAGATCAACAATCCTATCACCCGCAGGGGTAGAGTTGCCTGTTTATGAAGCAATCTTAACACCGGGCATCAAGTTTAAAGAAGGTCACGGCTGGGCGCACGATTGGGTTGAGAAATGGGATAGCACTCAGGATAGTATCTACTGGGAAATTGATTGTATCAAAAGCGGTAAGTATAGAATTGAATTAGACTACTTATGCAAACCTGGCGACGAAGGTTCAAGGATTGAATGTAGCCTAGGTAATATTAAAAAAGAAGTTGCTGTAAATCCTGCGTTTTACTCGAAGCAAATTCCGAGTCCGGACAGAGTACCCAGAAAAGAAGCTTACGAGATGAGTGAATGGAAAAAGCTGCTACTCGGTGCATTTACAATTCCGGAAGGGAAACATCTAATTAAGATCAAAGCACGTCAGGTGGCTAAAGCAAACGTAGCAGAAATCAAATGTTTGCGTGTGGTGTTTGAAGACAATTAAACAAGACTCAACGAGTTTGTAATCTGAACGTTTCCTTGGGAAGCTTTTCTTTTCTGAATGCACCAGAGGACATGAGAGTTAAATTATCTAATTGGTTCGTAATCTATTTCAAGAAATTTCTCCACGTATTTAACCCAATACGTTTCGACAAACCTGGTATGATCCGGGTGTTCGCTATATTCTTCATACACTTTCATCGTTTCAAACTCCATTGATAACCCGTAGTCAAAGTCATTCTCCTTACTGAGTTGACGCAAGGACTCAAAATTGCGGACACCGGGTATAGATGATAGTTTAGCCGCTTCATTCAGAAACTCACTTTCCTCAGATGAACCTTTGGGATATTTCAACTTAAAAATAACGGTGTGACGAATCATAAAGGAGATTTTGATTTAGAAGTATAGGGAAACAAATCGGATTCATCTCCTCCTACTTTTTCTTCACAGGATATTTTTTGAAAATTTTTGTCGTATAGTCGCCGATGATTTTTTCAACGTCATCCGTAAGCTTGAATCTCTTTTCCACCATCCCCGACCATACCATCTTGCTGGTTTCGGTATCGTACATCACATATTTGAGCACGCCATCTTCTTCTGTAGAGGCGGTAATCTTGCCACCGGCAACAGGGGCTGCGCCCGACACGTAATACCCAGGTCCCGCTACTCCTACTCCAACGCTCAGTGTGGCACTCTGTGAATATGTTGTAATTTCCTCTACGCTGGTATAAAAAACAAAAATTGCATCCGGCTTAAGCGTATCCATTTCAAGTCCTTTACTCGCCAACTCTTTATTCGCCGCATACACGATGTACCCACCGTAAAGCTTGTCGGACCGATAACGGTTTAACACACTGTCACCAGGAGCAAGCCACGCATAAGTCTTGAATTTTTTAAAATCTGTACCAGTGTCATGGTCAGAAACAACTGACTGCGCATGGAGGCTTGAAAATAAAATACCAACGCCAGCGAGCACAAGAAATATTTTTTTTGTCATTAATATGCGGATAAAGGGCCCGTAAGCTACCCAACTGTTACAACTGTTACAACTAATTGGATACTTAAGGTTGCGTTTCTCTATAAAGCCATCCCACTGCCTTGATAGCGTTAGGGACGTTTTGCTTCGATTGCATTATTTTCATAACTTATTCCAGAAGCGTTTGAAGTTCAGTTATTAAAATTTGACTTCCCATACACCCGTATGCGAAGGGTTGGGCGCAAGTATGTAAAAAACAAAAACACATATGGCAACCATAAATTCTCGTCTGACTATACTGCTGTTAATCGTTAGCACGAATACCATTTTGGCGCAGCAAGGTCGAATAGGAATAATTGATTTTTATGGAACCACTAACAATGTGACCGAATTAAGAAAATGTTTACCATTTACCGAAAATGACAGCGTGCAATTCATGACAGAATTTGCCCACCCAAAAGCTAAGAAAGCAATTGTTGAATGTTTATTGAATCAATCAACGATTAAGCAGGCCGACATATCATTTGTTTGTTGTGATGAAAAAGAAGGCAAATGGATTGTGTTCGTCGGCGTTGACACGAAATCAAAAGATGCGTCCGTAAAAACGAAGACCAATGACATAAAACTGCCAGCTGAAATGAAAATCACGTATGACAGTCTTATGAAATTAATAGTGATAGCCATACAAAAAGGTGAATCAACTGAAAATGATTCAAGCGGACATTCAATAATGACTTATTTACCAGCTCAGCAACTTCAAAAGAAATTTATTACCTATGCAAACGAGAATTTAAGTTTACTGAAAGAAGTGTTAAAATCTTCTAAACATGCAGATCAAAGACAAGTTGCAGCCACGGTTATAGCCTACTACCATGACAAAACCGAAATATTAGAGGATTTGCTTGGCGCGGTTACCGATCCGGATGCACATGTAAGGAATAATGCGGTACGGGCACTTGGGATAATTGTTAATTACTCACAAAGTAATCCAGATCTAAAGATCCAAATACCTGCGGATCCCTTTATTGATATGATGAACTCCATCTCTTGGACAGACAGAAATAAAAGCAGTTTTGTATTGCTGTCGCTGACAAATAACCGTGACAAGGGACTCCTGAGTCAACTTAAAAAAGAGGCATTAAAACCTATCGTAGACATGGCAAAATGGAAGAGCGCTGGTCATTCAATGCCAGGCTATGTGATGCTCGGCAGGATTGCAGACTGGTCTGATAAAGAAATTATGGATGGATTAAATGGTGATAAGAAAGAGGCTATAAATAAAATGTTGATTAAAATAAATAATTGAGTCACTTTAGCGGACACCATGTTTCTGAGTGATGCTGATAAGGTTTATTTATTAATAAATCGATTTTGGCTTGCTTTATATACCGGATGACGCAGCTCTTTTGGAAGAATCTATGACCGAAAAAGAACTTGATGACATAGCAGAAAGCCTAATGGCCGGCTTCCGGTGCTATATAAAGCGGGAAGACGAGTCCGTCATAGAGATTCCCGACATAGATGAGTTCTCCGATACTTATGAATTTTGGGAGGATATGATCAATGAAATTGCACAAAATTCTGATTCATATGTTACTATTGAAAAAATGAAATCCTGGGAGTCTTTTAGAGTAAGGGAAAGGTTCATTGACATTGTGACAGATCAGTTTCTCCAGAGAAAACTAAGGGATGCTTTAAGCAAGCGAAAACCTTTTAGACATTTTAAATTTGAAATTGACAATTCAGGTCCGTGGCCGCAATAAATGGTTTGAATTCTATAAACTGGAGGTGGTTGCTTACGTAAAGAAACAGTTAGAACTTGAAAATTTGTAGAGGCTGACTGAAGGGATGAAAAATGCATTTTATAACAGCGTATATTGATGATCGCTTTTTTAGAATTGATCCGGCGGCGCGCATAATGCTAGGGTTGTCGATCACT
>JAICGJ010000166.1 GCA_025923195.1 Chryseolinea sp. | reverse complement strand
GGCCATCATTGTTTATATCCCCTAATGCCACCCCGCCGCCGTTATAAAAATAGAGATATTCTATAATGTTGAAATCTTCCGAGTTGGTGAGCGTGTTTTCAAATTGCACGCCTGATTCAGAATCAGGCACCTTGTAGAACAAGTGATTCTCTACTTGTTTGTTCTCACAAGTTGCAAGGCTTGATAGCATCCAGACAAGCAAGATAGAACGAGGCAAAAATAGAAACCTACGGGACACTTTTATTTTTCTTAAAGGCTACTAAGGAGTCATTGTTGCGAGCCACCAAAATAATTTCGCCCTGCTCCGTCTGCATCGTCATGATATCCCTCACCTCTCCATCCATCTTTAGGCCTGACTCCATAGGCGAAACGAAATTGAAGTTACCTTTGCCATCTCCCCTTAATAACACGCCATAGCTGGCATCATATCGGCCTACTTCTGGCTTCGCATTGTAAAGGTTCCCTCCTAGCAATATGTCTTTATAGCCGTCATCATCAATGTCAATAATTTCAATGCCATAAACAGGGGATATCTGAGCTTCGACAGGAAGATGCTTCAAACTGAATTTTCCTGAGCCTTCATTTATTAAAACACCTGTTGACAATTCGTAAACGTCGAGTTTGGTTGAGTTCTTAACCTGATCTGGTGTAAAAATATCAGTGAAGGTCTGGTCTTTGAAATTTTCGTATTTCAAATATTTCTTCTTCAATGATGGAATCTGTTTGACCAGGTCATGACGCAGTGCGACCGGATAACTTTTATCGCCATTATAGGCGCATATTATTTGTTCAACAGTGCCGTTCTGGTCAAAATCGTTTACATACATACAAACCGGCCTTTCCAACGATGCCTTAAATCTGGAGTTCAACCCATGATTTCCGACTACAAAATCAATGTCGCCATCGTTGTCAAGATCAGCGCGCTCGATACAATTCCACCAGCCATTGGTCTTTGCAAGACCTGCTACCTCCGTACGGTCTCTTAACATTCCAGATTCGTTTATAAAAATTTTCACTGGCATATATTCACCCACCACAACAAGGTCTTCATCCTTATCGCCATCCAGGTCTGCCCATATCCCGTCAGTGATCATTCCGATGTTTTTTAGTTGAGGGGCAATCTCCTCCGTGACGTTTTTGAATTTTCCTTTTCCGTCATTTCTCAAAATATATCCACTCATCGGTTCGCCGTACGAATATGACTGAAGGCGAATTCCGACGAATAAATCCAAGTCACCATCCCCATCGTAATCCCCGGCGCTAACCGTCGATGAACTTTCAAATTTCGATGTTGGAAATACCTGTTCCGATTTTGAAAAATTACCCCTCCCGTCGTTAATATATAATCGATCAATGAGGGCAGTCGAAACATTAGGATATTCGTTTCCGCCACTGCAAACATATAAGTCATTATCTCCATCGCCATCTGCATCAAAAATAAGGCTTCCGGTATCCTCAGATGCCTTGTCCTTTTCAAAGAGTTTTTCATTCGTGCGTTTAAATGAGCCTCCACGCGTCTGAACGAACAAGGCCCCGGGCTGATCTTTCGCTCCACCGATATAAAAATCGTCACGACCGTCTCCATTTATATCCCCTTTACTCATGCCGGGACCTTCAGTGCTGAGCATTTGGTATATAAGGGGATCTCTATCAAAGTCAACGAACTCGTTCTCTTTATGAACGAAGTCAACGACATTATCAACTGGTGTAAATGCAGGAAGGTTGATAATTTCCGGTTGATAGAGCTTCATGTTTCCGAGCGGAACACCATTTTTCTGATCAAGGCTAATCGTCTGATTTGTGGGTACATCAAAAAGCATCTCCCCAGTTCCATCCGGCCACTCAATTATAATTCTATCCACAGTATCAATTTGGCCTAGCCCGACATTGGGCCGTGGGTCCATTGAAGATTCAAAGCCACGGATTGGCATTTGCTCCAGATAGTACGTTCTGTCACCTTGTAGCGTGATCTTCGCCCCAAAGGCGTTTGTATTTTTACCAGAACCTTTCAGGTTGAATTTCAGGTAATGATTCTCCGGCAGTACATGATTAGATTCGTTTCGAAAGACCGTCGCTTTACTGTTAACGTTGTTAATGACCAGGTCTAAGTCACCGTCATTATCCAAATCCCCATATGCGGAACCATTAGAAAAGTTAGGTTCACCTAATCCCCATTCATTTGCTTTATCCACAAAGCGCAAGTCGCCCTGATTGTGAAAAGCAAAGTCAGGGATGGGCACCGAAGGTATTGGGTCGATCAGCTTCTTATAATCCACCCCATTCCCAGACGTTACACTCTTAACGATATCAGGGTTGGAAGCGTACTGCAAGTAATCCTGATTTGTCAGGTCCTGAAAGATTCCATTTGAAACAAAGATATCCTTCAGACCGTCGTTGTCCATATCGAAGACCAGTGCTCCCCAACTCCAATCTGTGGCTTCAACTCCCGACAGCCTGCCTATCTCACTGAAACTTCCGTCGCCATTGTTAAACTGAAGCATATTTCTCGTAAACTGATGATAGTAGTCGTTTTGAACACTGTATTGATAGCGATCCCAATTTTCAAACGTTGTTACAGTCTTCAACCTCTCATTTTCTTTCGGGAGCATTTCGGTTACAAAAATTTCAGGGTACGCGTCGTTATTAATATCGGCCAGATCGGCACCCATCGAAGCACCACTGATCGATTTCATTTGCTCGGTGAGGCATTCTTTGAACGTTCCGTCCTTTTTATTTATATATAGGTAATCGCGTTCAAAAAAGTCGTTAGATACATAGATATCCAGCCATCCATCTTTGTCTATATCCCCTACCGTTACCCCTAGACCAAAACCAATAACACTTCCGTATATTCCTGCCTCCTCGCTAACATCAATGAAATTGTTGTCATCATTTCTCATGAGCTTATCGCCACCCAGTGAATCTCGCAACGGACGTTCATTCTTCCTGAGATTAAAACTGCCGATGGCCTGATAGGAATTGTTAAGTATATAAAGATCAAGGTCGCCGTCTTTGTCATAATCAAAAAATGCTGCATGGGTTGTGTACCCGCGGTCTGCAATACCATACTCCTCTGCTCTCTCAGTGAAAGTCAGGTCGCCATTGTTAATAAAGAGTTCATTCTGTTTGTTGTCGCCTTTTATATCACCGGAATTGCAGACGTAGATGTCAATCCAACCGTCACCGTTGACGTCGGCCATGCTCACGCCGGTAGACCACGCTCGCGTGCCCTGCACGCCTGCTCGCTCTGTGATGTCTTCGAACTTAAAGTTGCCACGGTTGAGGTATAGTCTATTAGGAGCTACATTTCCTGTGAGGTAGACATCTATCAATCCGTCGTTGTTAACGTCCCCTAATGCTACGCCGCCGCCATTGTAATAGTTGCGATATGTGTAAATGTTAAATTCTTTATCAAAGGGAAGGTCATTTGAAAAATTGATTCCAGTGTGATCCGAGGTCATCGTGATAAACAACGTCGATTCTTTTTTCTCGTCGGAAGAGCAACTCACCATGAACCACGCGGCCATAGACACAAGAAAAATGGTAGTCAGTTTGTATTGCATTAACCTTGTTGCGTCTTTCCGAAATTCAATTTGTCGTGCCCTTCGATTTTTCATCATTCCTTTCTCTGTCCAACGCAAGATCAGTAAAAACTGCCTGAACGAACTGATCATCTCTGATGAACAAGTTAATTCTGCGTTTACCGTCCATCTTATAATAGATTGTTCCCATTGTAGGATGTTCCATAACCTTGAAATCCTTGCCATACCATCTTTTAAATACCGATAACATTTCTGGCAGTAGCAGTTCTGCGCTGTACTGTTTATTCCAGGGCGCCCAGGCCTCATATGAAAATGTAACGGGCATATCTACGATCTTATCTTTGTAAAAATCGGGATAGAATCTCATCATGACTGGTTGTTCGAGCTCATTGACTAACATAAACTGCACGCTCGTATTTGTTGGTCCATGGGTAAACACCTTCTGCTTGTTTAATTCAGCGCAATGATCATAAAAGTCTTTTCTATTCATACCCAAGTGGATTCCCAGAAAAAGGCTGTCATAATTTTCTCGACCCTTTCGATCGCCTATTTTATTTCCGTCGCATGACACCAACGAAAAAATAATCAGTCCAACGAATGGTATTACGTTCAATTTCATTTGGATAAATTTATAATTTCCAGCTTGTCGCTATTTTTTGCAATGAGCACGGACGATTTTAAACCGCGCCTTATTTTCTTCAACCCCCTGATTTCACCCGCTATTGAAAGCCCGGATTCTCCGCCGCTAACGGCCTTGAAATTACCAGATCCATCACCCTTGAGAAAAAGGCCATATCCGGCAGCATAAATTCCAGTCTCAGGTTTGGCCCTGTAAAGATTACCGCCCATGAGAATATCAGTATTGTTATCGGCATCGAAGTCATCAATGCTTATTGCATATACAGGAAAAAATTGCGCGTCAGCAGGTAGTTGGCGCTTTGAGAATGTACCCTTCCCGTCATTGATCCAGACCATAGTTTCAAGTGTAAAAGCATTTAGAACGGAAGCCGACTTAATCTGATCCTCCCCAAAAATATCATTCATAGTCTTTCCCATATAATCTCTGTAGTGCAAATACTTTTTCTTCAGCGATGGGATTTGCATGACGAGATCTTGCCTTAATACCAACGGATAAGATACACCTCCATCATAGCGTGTTATAACATGTTCAACTGATCCATTCTGGTCAAAATCATTCAGATACAAAGATACAGGTTCACCTTCAGTAGCTTTGAACCGGGAGTTAAGTCCGTGGTTTGCAACAACAAAGTCCACAAAGCCATCGTTATTAAAATCATTTACCGCAATGGCATTATACCACCCGTTAGTTTTGTCCAACCCAAAGGCTGCACTCCGATCCGTAAAGTTTCCCCCGTCGTTGATAAATATCTTTATCGGCATCCACTCGCCGACAATCACTAAGTCCAATAATGTGTCATTGTTTACATCTGCCCACTTTGCATCAGTAATCATACCCAGCTTCAAAAGTTGTGGCGCTATCTTATTGGTGACATTTTGGAAGTTTCCCTTGCCATCATTATTCAAAATGTAACCGTTGCCTGGTACTCCGTATAGAAACGGGATCACGCGGACGCCTATGAATAAATCCTGATCTCCATCCTTATCATAATCCTCAGCTATCACAGTGGATGTACTCTCAAAATTTGTTGTGACAGGCAACAGCTGGGGACTTTTTTTGAGCTTTCCGTTGCCTTCGTTCACATACAGCCGGTCAAGAAGGGCTGGCGAACTAGTTGAGAATTCCACACCGCCACTTGTTACATACAGATCAGGCTTACCGTCCCCGTTGGCATCAAAGAATGTACAATCAGTATCTTCAGATTCTTTGTCCACCGCAAACAATGCGTCATTCGTCCGGGAGAAGGATCCGGACTTTAGTTGTATATAAAGTGCACCGGAATGATCCTTGGCCCCTCCGACGTAGAAATCATCGCGGCCATCGCCGTTCACATCACCCGTGCACAGACATGGGCCTTCATTGGAAATCATGTTGAATAACAGACGATCGCGGTCAAAGTCTACGTAATCATTCTCGACGTGCAAGAAATCGATACCAGTTGGTTCCTTCACTCTTTCAAAGACCGTCTGGTCCAACTTATCATCTTTCACCAGTTTGTTGACAATGGCGTCCTTCTGGTACAGATGAATCTGCCTGTTCGGCTCGACATCTGTCAGCATCGTGATCTTGCCATCCGGCCATTCGACATGGACTGAATCGACGGACGTAATTTTACCAAGACCAGCATGAATACGATTGTCAACGGTTGACATAAATCCTCGCATCGGCGAAAGCTCGTGATAGATCAATCTATCTCCTGCCTTAATGTGGATTTTAGCCCCTAATGCAAATGTATTTTTCTTTTCGCCATGCAGTACTAGGGTAAGGGTTGCGTTCTCCGGAACTAGTTGTCTCGAAAGATTTTCATACGCGAACGACGGCATATTAACATTATTCAGGACCAGATCAAGGTCCCCATCGTTATCCAGATCGCCATAAGCCGACCCGTTAGAATGTGTGGGGAATCCCAGTCCCCATTCCTTTGCCTTGCTTTCAAACTTTAGATTTCCAACGTTATGAAATGCGTAATTAGGAACCGGATTTGATGGAATAGAGTCAATCAATTTTGTAATGACCCCTTGCTTCTTGCTTGATATTTCTTGGATAAATTTTGGGTTTGAGGCGTAATTAACATAATCCTGATTCAACAGCTCTTTGTAGATGCCATTCGCGACAAAGATATCTTTTAACCCATCATTGTCCATGTCAAAGATCAAGGCTCCCCAGCTCCAGTCAGAGGCATGCACTCCCGAAAATCTGGCGATTTCACTAAATGAGCCGTTACCGTTATTCAGCTGTAAGACGTTGCGACTGAATTGGTGAAAATATCCATTTTTTAGATTGAGATTATATTTATCCCAACTCTCAAACTGAGTGGTAGTTTTTAAACGTTCGTCCGTTTCGGGTAGCATTTCAGTCACAAAAATCTCAGGTAAACCGTCATTATTTATGTCTGCCATATCAGCACCCATAGAACCCAGGCTAATCTCCTGCATTTGCGATTCAAGAGATTCTTTGAATGTTCCATCCTTTTTGTTTATGTATAAATAGTCCTTTTCAAAAAAATCGTTGGACACGTATATATCTTCCCAACCATCTTTGTTCAGGTCACCAATGGTAACGCCCAGACCAAAACCAATTTCACTCGTATAAATTCCAGCCTGAATGGTAACATCGACGAACTTTCCCTCGTCATTTCTCAATAATTTATTTCCACCCAAGCGATCAGGCAGGTCTCTTTGTCCGACGCGCAAGTCATAGCCTCCAACGGAGCGGATAGAGTTATTTAGGAGATAACAATCAAGATCTCCATCCTTGTCAAAATCAAAAAAAGCGGCATGCGTGGAAAGTCCTTCGAAAGCAAGGCCGTGTTCCTTCGATTGTTCAGAAAACGTCAGATTACCATTGTTGATAAAAAGCTCGTTATGGCGGCGGCTTCCGCCAGGCGGACCGGACCTGCAAAGGTAAATATCTAGCAGTCCATCCGCATTAATATCAACAACGCTCACTCCAGTCGTCCAGACTCCATCAACGGCCAGGCCGGACGACGTGGAAACATCTTCAAACTTCCAGTTACCCCTATTCACAAAAAGCTTGTTTGGGACGAGGTTACCTGAAAAAAAAATATCAATCAGCCCGTCGTTATTAAAGTCGCCCAATCCAACACCTCCGCCATTGTAGAAATTTTTATAGGTATAAGTATTCAGCTGTTCCGTGTAATCGAGCTGGTTGATAAAAACGATGCCAGTTTCTTCGGGGGCGCGCAGTTTAAATAGTGTTACTGGGGGCTCTTCTCTCCTTTTCTCACCGCAGGACACCGACACCACAAGCAACACACCAAATAAAAAAATTACATCAAATCGCATTCCCACAGACGCTGGATCTAAACCATGTAACTATTAGACTCATTTTCGATCAAGGTACAAATTTAGGAGAATGGGTATCGTGTTGCACAAAATTTGGACTAGAAATGATTTCTGATGATATAATCATTCATTTGGCACCAGCGGAGGCCTAAAAGCAAAAAAGCAAATAGCGACAGGCTATTTGCTTTTTTTATTTGCTTAGTGATGCTTAGCCACCAGCTCCCGGATAGCCGGGATTTTGGACCAGCTTTTCATTAGCGTCAATCTGTGGCGTAGGAATCGGGAACAATAGATAGGTAGGAGAGCTTACTTCTTTTTCCCACCATGCGTCATCCCATTTACCAAAACGGATCTGATCTTGTCTTCGGGTCATTTCCGCATACATTTCTCTACCGCGTTCAGCATAAAGCAACTCATCCGTCAGGGCCGGAAAGGGATCGACGCCAGCTCTTTCCCTTATCGTGTTTACGATAACTAAAGCTTCAGCAGTCTGGCCAAGCCTATGCTTCGCTTCAGCGAGCGTCAGCATGATATCCGCTAATCGGAAAATTACAAAGTCGTTGCTCATATTCTCCGTGCTTCCAATCTCAAACTCATATTTTCCTATACGTGCACCAGCCTGGCGCAAGCCTTGCGGGAAGATTTCATTGAGCTGAGGCGTAAATGTTACAGGAGCTCCATCGAAGTCATTTGGTTCGAATCCACCATCAAGAGTACGGGTTCCATCCTGATTATACTGAGGGCCAACGATAAAGTTTGTCAACCGCAGATCCTGGGTTCCCATATCGTCTGAGACCCCGTCTTGGTCCAGATCTTTAGTCAAGCCTTTCCAAACGGGTCCTTGAGGACCTGGGTTTTGAACGGGATCGATATAGGAATTATAAAACTCTTCGACTGTCTGATATCCATTCCAAGGTTGGAAGGTCAAGTTATAGGTCGGTGTGCTGGCAACAGACAGCGTCATGGCTATCCAGTTAAATCCTCCGGCAAACACTTTGTCATAGGGATAGACGAAGATATTTTCCTTTGAGCCTGAATTGTTTGCAAGGAAGTTTGCCCTATAATTACCTTCCAGGACGAAACCACCGTTTGTGATAATGTCATTGGCGTCATCGGCTGCTTTTTGCCACTGAGGTGTTCCGGTGAAAACGCCAGCATTCAGATAGAGCTTGGCGCGGATTGCCAATGCTGCCCACTTGGTCATTCTTCCATAGGTGGACGCGTCCTTGTTTGTAGGCAATATTGGAATTACCTCAGTCAACTCACTTTCGATGAAGCTGAATACCTGGGCACGGCTTGCTGTCGCTGGCTTTTCAACGTCCGCAAAATCAATGACCAAAGGAATATTTCCAAATGCATCAACGGCCCAGTAATACCACAACGCGCGCACGGCACGAAGCTCGGCTATAAAAGCAGCCGCCTCGGGGGTGCCTAATTCTTCGAATTGGAAGATCAGACGATTGCAGGTATTGATACCTCCGTAAAGGAAGTTCCATGCATTATTAAAGAAGCCGTTGTCGGGTGCAAATTTATGCTCGTGCAGCTGAAGCAACACACCTCCATCGTACCAGTCCCCGCCTTTTGTAGATACTACCAATTCGTCGGAGGAGATTTCGTTGATTGACCACAAACCTGAGTGGTTACCAATTCCACCCAACGAAGAGTAGGCCTGACCAAGTGCTGCTATAAATTCGTCTTCAGTTTTAAAGAAATTATCCGCGGTAACGTCGCTATACAATTCCTCGTCAAGGTTGGTACAGGATAAGGTAAAGAATGTGATTCCTAACCCCACCGTAAGTATTCGTTTAATTGATTTTTTCATTGTTAAGTCACATTAAATTTTAGAACCCGATATTTACCCCAAATGTGAATGTTCTGGTGGTGAAGTATGTACCTCTTCTTTCAACACCTGGAGACAGCGGATCTGGCAGGCCAGGGAAGAAACCATTTGGATCAACATCGTTTGTATCCACGTAGCGGACCTCAGGATCAACTCCAGTGTAATCGGTGATCGTAAAGAGGTTTTGAGCAGCGAAATAGAGTCTGAATCTGTTCACAGCTTTTCCCTCTAGCGGGAAGTTATAGCCTATAGACATGTTGTCAAGCTTTACAAAATCTGCCCTTTCAACATGGATGCTGTTAACAGTCGCTTTCTTAATGTTTGGATCGAAATGCCTTGTATTAACGATATTATAGTTAATGACGGTTGTAGGCTCGGTATTCTCATAGAAACCTCTGTAACTGTTAACCAGGTCGTGACCAAAAGATCCTCTTATAAAGATTGTTGCGTCCCATTTACCAAATGTCAGGCTATTATTCCAACCCATCGTGAATGACGGCAAACCATTTCCTATAACTGTTCTGTCATCATTGCAATTACAAAATGTGCCATCGCCATTTAGGTCTTTAAATACAAGGTTACCATCTGCGGCTACACTTTCCTGGACCGGTCCCCAAAGTTGACCCAGCTTGTCGCCTTCCTTCACGCGAACCAACCTTGTATCGTTTTGGCCTGGCGAACCCATGTTCGCTCTATATAAGACACCGCCTTCACCGACCGAAAACTCACCGGAGCTCAAGCTCACAACCTTAGTCTTCATGGTTGCAAAATTGATCCCCGTTGTCCAGGTGAGATTTGCCTGGTTGATGGCCAGGTAATTCAGCGCCAATTCAAAACCCTGGTTTTCAAGTTCGCCAATATTTACCAGCGTCTCCGAATAAAGATTTGGCGGTACTGGTACTGCAACTGACAATAATAAGTCTTCTGTATTACGGATATAATAATCCGCTGTACCCGTTAACCTGCTATCCAGCATGGCAAAGTCCAATCCGAAGTCAAATTCGGCTTTTGTTTCCCACTTCAAATCAGGATTTGCGTTACTGACTGGTCCATAGCTAGGTCCATAAGCGCCATTATAGTAGAAATTACCACGCTGACCAAAGCGTTGTAGTGAGAGATAAGAATCTCTGGGCTGATTTCCCGTGACGCCGTAGCTGGCCCTTAGCTTCAAACTATTTACGGCTGGAATTTCAACGAGGTTACTGAGCGTTACGCCCGCGCTGAGAGCAGGGAAAAGTCCCCATTTATTGTTCTCCCCAAACCTGGACGACCCTTCATAACGCGCGCTCGCGGATACAAAATAGTTACCGTTGATGTTTACGTTGGCTCTTCCAAAGAACGCCACAAGCTTGTTGGAATTTGCATAGCTAACGATATCACCGAGACCGTTATCAAAATCCAGCGCAGTACCCATGTTGTTATTGGTAAATGCATCGGTTAGGAAATTTCCGCCTTGGAAACCGAAACCGTCATTGTAAAAGTCCTGGTAAGAATATCCTGCCAGCACGGCCAAATTGGTTCCGCCAAAATCCTTATCATAATTCACCATAGTTTCAAACAGTTGGGTGAACATATTCTTAGTCAATTTGTTGGCGAGACCATTATTATTAGCACCAACCCACTTAGACGTCTTTGCATAGTATTGGCCCCTGTCTTCTGACTCGGTTTGCTGAGAATAGAACACTGAAGCACGAATACCAGGCAGGATATCGCTAAAATCATATTCGGCCTTTAAGCTTGCTAACAGCCTGGTATCCAATCCTTCGTTCTTGTTTTGTTCGGCAATGGAGACTGGGTTGAAATAATCGAAGATACCGCGTTCGGCAAATCCACCAAACTCACCTCCGCCGGTTTCACTTTCCGTAGAAAGCCTGTCATCATAAACCGGCATAGTGGGGTTTGAAATAATAGCATAACGCAACGACTCCAGGAACCCATATTGAGCTTCTTTCCTGGTTGTGGAAAGATTTACAGTAAAGGTTGCCCGATCGTTCAAGGCCTTTTGCGTCAGGTTGAAACGGGCGTTGATCTGATTGAAACCAGAATTAATGGCAATACCCTCCGCATCGCGAATGTTGAAGGAACCCCTAAATGCCGTTCCTCCCGAGCCACCCGCCAGTGACAAGTTGTGTACATGATACATGCCGGTTTGTGTAACTTCGTCGAACCAATCTGTGTTTGCACCAAAGTCCTTCGCACCTGCCACCTGCCTATATTCATCGGATGACATGATGTCAATTGTATTTGCTACTTCTTCGATAGCAATGGACCCATTGTACTCGACCTGAAATCTTCCGGCCTTTCCCGACTTGGTTGTAATAAGAATCACACCGCTTCCGCCACGAGATCCATAAATTGCAGCTGCCGATCCATCTTTAAGCACATCGATTGAAGCAATATCATTGGGATCCACCGTACTGAGTGAGCCACCGATGATACCATCTATTACGATGAGGGGCTCAGTATTTGCGCCGAAGCTGGCGATACCGCGCAAGCGGATGTTGAAACCTCCGTTAGGGTCATTACCAGCTTTGGCAATGTTAAGTCCAGCAACTTTACCTTGCAGCAATTGTGCAGGATCATTCACCGTACCCCGGTTGAAATCCTCCGACTTCACACTGGTAACCGCGCTTGTCAGCTCCTTCTTCTCCTGCGTACCATATCCAATAACAACCACTTCGTTAAGCGATGTTACATCTAACTGAAGGCTAACATTGATAGAGGACTGATTTCCAACCGCTACCTCCTGCGAAGTGTACCCCACAAATGAATAGATCAGGGTGCCATCGCCTGCTATGGAAATACTGTAATTTCCACTAGCATCGGTTACCGTACCATTACTGGTACCTTTCTCCAAAACATTTACTCCAGGAATACCAGTTCCATCCTCCGCAGCTGTTACTGTGCCGGTTATGGTTTTCGTCTGCGACCATGCCGATGTAGCAATTGTTAAAAGAATCAGAACCGATGCGTACCTGCAAATAGACAGATAAAATTTTCTCATACGGTTATTTGGGTTTAGTTATTATGGGAAAGACATATTCCCAGTCTTCAAGTAAAGTAAATTAGGCGAATTAATTTACGAAATATCTAATTTTTTTTAATTTAAATCGGTTGCATTTTTTTTGCAACTTACTTCAACTCTAAAATAAGTGGCTGCCAGGGCTTCAGAAATATTGAATTTATGGAATCGATTGCTTTGTTATCGATAACATCAACAGCCTTCGTAAAAGATTTCAGTTCCGACCGATAACGCTCTGTCACCAGCTCTTGCGCAGTATCCTTCGCGTTAAGGATCACCATAACTGTACGGTCAGCCGCATGCCTGAAGTAAACATAGATATTATCCTGAGGTACATAGTGCGTCAGTTCTCCTGTGTGGATAAGGGGTTCACTCTTGCGCCAGTTTAGAAGATGCCTCAGGTAGTTATAGACTTCCTTTTGCTGTTGCGTCCTTCCAGCCTCTGTAAATGCATTCAAGGTATCCCCCTGCCATCCTCCCGGAAAATCCTTTCGAACATTAGGGTGATAACCTCCGTCACCATCCATGAGCAGTTCAGTACCATAGTACAATTGTGGTATACCCCGGGTTGTAAGAAGAAATGCGAGTCCCATCTTAAATTTTCTAATATCCTTACCTACCGAAAGGAAAAAACGCGTCATATCGTGGTTATCCAAAAATATCAGGTTATGACTGGGATTGGGATATACAAAGTCTTGACACAAAACGTTGTAGATTCGTCGCATGCCAGTTTCCCACCCCGTTTTCTCGGTTAAAGCCTTGGACACTGAAAAGCACAGCGGAAAATCCGTGACAGAGGGCAATGCTGACTGGTAGCCGTCTTTGTTGATAGTTCCTTTCTGCCAGTAGGCTGTATTCGCTATGTTATCGAACCAGACCTCACCGACAATATTAAATTTGGGATACTCGCGCATCACAGATGATACCCAATGCGCCATGAAATTCTTATCGGGATATGGATAGGTGTCCATTCTGAT